>JBEIQP010000037.1:0-23318 GCA_040376455.1 Planctomycetaceae bacterium
GCTTCAGTCGCGGCCTTTGGGGGCTGGCCTGAATTCGGATGATGTTTCCGGCAATGCTGGCTGCTGAAGACCACGCCGGACGTGTGCGCGGCTTACTTCGAGCCGGAGGTTCGCAAGCGGGAGAAGGCCACGAGGGCTTCATCCACTTGAAGTGAGCCCCTGACACACCTCGGCGAACCGCCGGTGAGTCTGTCGCGCCCGCGGCCCACCGACCGACTGGGGAGAGCTCGTGTAGGTCCACGAGGACCGCAGCTTCTTTCAAGCAACCAATAGATGATCGGCTCGTGATCGAGATCCACAGCCTCTGACGGGATTCCATGTCACGGTGCGGACGGCCCGCGAGAAGAGCCGGTTCAATTCCGGTCTGCGCCAATGAGAGAAATTCGGCCTTGAGCGTGGATAGGAAGCTCCCCGGCACCTCCACGATCGGGTCGCATCCAGCCCGACCAGTTCCGGCGGTTGCTCCTCATGATTCGCCCCGCTGGGCCGACGCTTGCCGAAGTGCCATTGGCTGACCTATCTTTCGCCGGAGGCTGACACCATCTCCACCAGCGACGGGAGCATTCCGGTGGCCTGGAGGAGGCTCGGGCCGGCATCGTCGCGTGGCCGGTCGAGCGAGGCATGGAGCGCCTCGGCGGAGCGGGCGAGCCGCCAGAGGAGGAGGACGTCGCTGGGGAGCGATCCCGCCTGCTCCACCTTCGCCAGCACCGCGGCCTTGCGGAAGAAGGCGATCGCCGCGTCAACCTCGATCCCGAGTTGGGCGCCGTAGAAGAGCCTCGAGGACTCACCGACGTTCTCGAACGGGGGCTCGCCCGCGTAGACCGTCTCCTTCGGCAGGCGGCAGGCGTACGAGGCGAGTTCCCAGGCACGGCGGAGGGCGACGTGGTCGGTACAGACGCGGCCGATCCGCAGCACCGACTGGAGGTGGGAGACATCGACATGGACCGTCGGGTCGTCCTTCAATCCACCGGCCGCCTCGAGGACACCGGTGAGCGAGGCATCGGGGCCGGGCTCGACGGGGATGCCACGACGGTGGAGATCGTGGACGAGCGAGGCGAGCACCTCGCGGTGGAGATGAGCGACGAGGAGATCGGCCGCGGGCCGCTGCCGCGGGCATCGGCATGATGCTCCGCAGCTTCAAGGACATGTCGCCCCAGGGTGGCCCCCCATCCGCCTCGTGAAGACGATCAGGTCGAGGAGATGCCCTCCAGCCGGCGACGCGCGCTCGTCCGGCCCAGCGGCATCTCCATGTGGCCGCCGCCGGGGCGGGGGATGGTGCTTCATTCCGAGTCGCGTTTCCGCCGCCGCTTGCGTTCCGCCTGCTTCTTCCGCTGCTCACGCATCTCGTCGATGGCGGCTTGGGCGACCCGTCTTTGGGCCTCGCGAGCCTCTTTCTCCGAGGCCACGCCCATTTCGACGAGCAAGGTCAGCCAGCCGGCCTCGTAGCCGTGCAGGCGGTTCCGCGCGGAATTGGTCATGGGAGCATCCTCCGGGGCGAGTGGGGACCGAACACGGGAGGAGAGCACACCCGAGGGACAACCTTGGTCCCGCGCCGGGGACGGATAGAATGCCGCCGACGTCCGGTGTCGGAGGCAGTTGTTCATGGCTCTGGAAGGCGACCACTTCGATCGGCTGGAGCGACTCGTCTACCGGCCCGTCTCGACGCGGCCGGACTGGCTGAAGGCGTGGAGAAACGAGGCAAACTACCTGCTGCTGCTCGCCCGCCGCGCCGTGGACGACGACGACCACGAGCTGCTTCAGGAGCTCGAAGATCAAGCCCGAGAGATGGCCGACATGATGGAATCCAGGCTCGGGGCGGAAGGTCTGTGAACTGGAGGCCACGATCCCGGAAAGGCTTCTGGCCGGCGGGTTCTTCATGGGAGGGCGGGTTCATTCACCCTCAGGCTCCACGCGCACCCACTCGACCTGCATCTGAAACGTCCCGGCTTTTTTGTCGCTGAGCATGAAGCCCAAGCCGTTGATCTGATCCGGCTCGACCGGCCCCATGCCCTGTACCCGCCTGCCAAACGCCGTGGGAACGAAGTTCTGCAGCGGGACGGACACCGTCACCCATTCGTCTTTCACGGTCGGCAGGGCCGCGCGATACGAAAACGCCATCCGCCGGCTCTTCGTGTAGAGATTCAGCACATACTCCCGCCCATCCCCTCTCACGCGGACGACGAGCGTGTCTCCGGCTTTGATGTCCAACTCCGCCGGCTTGGTTCGCACCGACGCGAAGCCGCCGTTGTTCTCCAGCGAGAGCGTGCCGAAGAACTCCAAGGTCTTGTCGGGCGTGATCCTGAACCGGCCGCTTGAAACGCCCCCCATCACGCCATCATTCACGGTCTGCCACCGCTGGGCCGCATCGGGGCCCGCAAAGTCCATGAGCGGCCGCAGGGGCTTCTCAGCGGCCACTTGGCCGAAAAACACTGCCAGCAGCAGGGTGAATCTGGTCGCGAGCATGGCGGGCACCTCGGGAGAGGACATCAGCCCCTTCGTGGGCTGCCGATCATTCTCGCGGTCCGGCTTCGATCTGACGAGTGGGCCACGCAGGCATCCCCTGCGCGGCCGAGAGGACGGCCCATCCCGTGAGTATGCTGGGGAGCCTGACACCGCCCGTGGCTCGAACCGCTGTCAAGCGACTGCCCTTCATGGACTTCCCTGATCTCGCCCCGTGGTTCGACAGCGCGTCGGACGAATACCACGAGTTGCCGGTGGGCGATGCGGAAACGCCCTACGACGAGTAGCCGAATGCCGGGCTCCAAGAGTGGAGCCAGTTTCCATCACCAGCGTTGCCCAACGCGCTCCTGAGCCCCGGTACGAAAACCGGGAAGGGGGCAGGGCCGCCATCGGATCGACGATCGGCCCGATCGGTCGCTTGTCACCCGGCAAACGATTGCCCAAGTGCCATGGACCGTCCTGTCCTTCACGCGACGATCTTGAATGGGACAGCGTCTGAACAGACTGCTTTCTTCTTCATCACGCAGAACAAACAAGGCGTGGTTGATTGTCCGGTGAGCGACCGCGTCGGGCCACGTGTTGCGAGTGAAGCCTGGCGAGCTCGCTGCGAGTCTGTCGGTGAGTGGGTGTCGATATTCCGGGTGTCGAGCTTCTCTGGAGATCGCAACAGACGCGAGTGTCCTGTTAGACTGTCAACCCGGCGATAGGCTGCGAGTCCAACAGTCCACATGCTTGCAGGGAGCGGAAATGATACGTGTGCTGATTCAACGACAATGGCTCCGACCGCTGCTGGTCGTCGCCGGAACTCTTTGTCAGGTGGCTCTGAGTTACACGACTGTCTGTGCTCAAGCCGAAATCGATCGGACGGCTCTGCCGATTCGCGAGCCGGCTCCACCCGTGTACAAAGAGCTCGATGCCCGTAATGCAACCCCGCCGGCGCGGTGGGAAGTGAAAGCGCCGGCAGGAGCCCCGAACGTGATCGTGGTTTTGATCGACGACATCGGCTTTGGGCACTCGAGTGCCTTCGGCGGTCCTTGCAAGATGCCGATCCTCGAGCGGTTGGCCAAAAACGGACTGAAACACAACCGCTTTCATACGACGGCACTCTGCAGTCCGACCCGCACCGCGCTGCTCACTGGCTACAACCACCACAGCAACAACGCGGGCGCGATCATGGAAGTCGCAACGGCGTTTCCGGGAAATACCGGTGTGCGGCCGCAAACGATCACGCCCATGGCCGAGGTGCTGCGGCAGAACGGCTATTCGACTTCGGCGTGGGGCAAGTATCACGAGACGCCGCCCTGGGAAGTCAGCGTCAGCGGCCCGTTTGATCGCTGGCCAACGCACTCAGGGTTCGAAGAGTTCTATGGTTTCATCGGCGGTGAAACCAACCAGTGGGATCCGATGATTGCCCATGGCACGACGTTCAAGCGGAAGCCGGAAGACGATCCCGACTATCACTTCACGACCGACATGACGACGCGGGCGATCGCCTGGATGCAGGCCCAGCAGTCGCTGACACCCGACAAGCCGTTTTTCATGTACTTTGCGACGGGGGCGACTCACGCTCCGCACCATGCCCCCAACGAGTGGATTGAGAAGTACCGCGGGCAGTTTGACACGGGCTGGGACAAGCTCCGCGAGCAGACCCTCGCCCGGCAGATCGAACTCGGTGTGGTCCCGCCGGGAACCGCGTTGGCACCCAAGCCGGAGGCAATCAAGGACTGGGACCAGTTGACCAAGGACGAGCAGCGGCTGTTTGCCCGACAAATGGAGGTTTTCGCCGGCTTTGCCTCGCACACGGACAACGAAGTGGGGCGATTGGTGCAGAGCCTCGAGGACATGGGAGAACTCGACAACACCCTGATCGTCTATCTCGTCGGCGATAATGGCTCGAGCGCCGAGGGAGGGATGCTCGGGATGTTCAACGAAATGACCTACTTCAACGGTGTCGCCGAGTCGACCGAGTTCATGCTGCAGAAGATCGACCAATGGGGCGGACCGGAGTGCTTTAATCACTTCGCCGCTGGCTGGGCGGTCGCCGGCAACACGCCGTTCACGTGGACCAAGCAGGTGGCAAGCAACTTCGGGGGACCGCGGAATGGGATCGTGTTTCATTGGCCGCGGGGGATCAAGGCCAAGGGCGAGATCCGCAGCCAGTTCCATCACGTGGTCGACCTGGCGCCGACGATCTTCGAGGCAGCCAGGGTGCCGGCCCCGAAAGCGGTGAATGGCATCCCGCAGCGGCCGATCGAAGGGGTCAGCATGGCATACAGCTTCGACGCCCCGAAATCGCCAGGCCGTCGTCAGACCCAGTATTTCGAAATCGGCGGTAACCGGGCGGTCTATCACGACGGCTGGTTTGCCGGAACGGTGCACAAGGCCCCTTGGGAAGCCGCGCCTCGCCGTCCGCTGACCGACGACGTGTGGGAGCTCTACCACGTCGACGAGGACTTCAGCATGGCCCGCAATGTGGCGGCTGAGAATCCGGCCAAGCTGAAGGAGCTGCAGGCGCTCTTTACGCAGGAAGCGATCGAGCATCACGTGCTGCCGATCGATGACCGGACGATCGAACGCTTTGATCCGAAGGTCGCCGGGCGTCCGGATTTGATGAACGGCCGGATGGAACTGACCGTCTATCCGGGGATGGTCTACATGACGGAAAATGCTTTCATCAATGTCAAGAACACCTCGTTTGACCTCGAGGCCGAAGTGGATCTCAAGCGAGACGAGAATGGCGGCGTGCTACTGGCTCAGGGCGGTCGGTTTGGTGGCTGGGCGTTCTGGGTCAATCAGGGCAAGCCGGTCTTCAGCTACAACTTCCTCGGCCTTGAGCTCTATCAGGTCGAAGGGACGCGGGCGATCGGCCAGGGCAAGCACTCACTCAAGGTCGCGTTTGACTACAACCGCCAGGGTGGTGCGCGTGGGGCTGGCGGCACGGCAACCTTGTTTATCGACGGCGAAAAAGTCGGCGAAGGCAAGGTCGCCAAGACGCACGCCAACACGTTTTCGCTGGACGACACGGCTGACACCGGAGTCGACACCGGAACACCTGTCGATCCAGCCTACGGCGAAGGCTCCAAAAACGCCTTCTCGGGCAGGCTCAAGCAGGTCAAAATCCGCGTGAGGTAGGGGGGGTGTCGCCAAATCGGGTCTGCTGCACGGCGTTGAGCGCGTTGAACGGGAAGTCTGGGGTCATCTGCTCTTGCCCTGCCGCAGTTCGTGCCGCCGGGCAAGGGCCTCGGCCTTGAGCACCCTGTTTTCGGCGGCGGTCGCGGCCACCTCCATGGTCGCGCCTGTCACCATCGCGATGAGCGGCCATCGCTGTGGCCGGGGCAGGGCCGGCAATCAGAGCAGCCGGCGCCGAGGTCCGAGATCACGAAGCCGGTAACGACTGCAGCCCCACCGGAGCCCAGGGGAGCGGTTCGCCGGGCCTCAACGCCGACCCCTCAGCCAAAAGAGCGACTGAGACACCCAGAAGATCCATTCCCGCCGCCGTGCATCGGCTCCCGTCGGTTCAGAAACCCCTCGCCAACCGCGAGAGGCACGACGGTTATCCAAGGTGAGTCGGGGCGACTGGATTCGAACCAGCGACCTCTACGTCCCGAACGTAGCGCTCTAGCCAGGCTGAGCTACGCCCCGATCGGTGCGGTAGATCGCCGCACGCGGGAGAGATTCGCCCAGCCTACACGCTTTCCGGAGCCGGGACAACGCCAGCCCGCCACGCGAGAGAGCGACGCAGAAATGGCCGGGAAACGGGGCCCGCATCACCGCCTCATTCGGCCGCATCCACGCAGACCAGTTCCCGGTCGTTCCGCACGAATATGCACCGGTTGGCGAACGCCGGATGGCTCCAGACCACCTCGCGGCCGAAGCATTCGTTCGTGGCATCGACCAGATGCATGCGGCCGAGCTCCTGGTACTTCTCCGGCGACAGCCGCGCGAGCACGAGGTCGCCCGTCTCGCTGAACAGCCACGTGCGGACGGCACCATCCTCCGGCGCGGCGGCCGCCTGCCGCACGAGGAACGCCGTGCCGTGCTTGCCGCGGCGGTCGCCCCCCGTGGTCGGCGCCGTCGTCTCCCAGAGTCGCCGGCCATCGGCCAGGTCCACGGCCGTCAGCATGCCGGTGTCGCAGTCGCACCCATAGATCGCGTCACCGGCGATGAAGGGCGTGCTGTTGGCGCAATAGACCGCCGACTTCGGCCCGCCGCGCCAGACCACGCGCGCTCCCGGCTTGTCTGCCGCAAGCGCGAACAGGGCGCCGACGCGGCCGATGCCGCTGGCGAACAGAACCCTCCCGCGCGGCGTGTCGGCCACCTGCGGCGCCATGATCGACATGCCATACATCGGCTTCAGCGGTTGCGACCAGAAGACCCGTCCCGTGGCCGGGTCGAGGCTGTTGAGATTGTCGGCATCCCAGATGAGCAACTGCCGCACCCCGGCCGACTCGATCATCGTGGGCGGGCAGTAGCCCGATTCGCTCGCGGTCAGCGCCCGCCAGCGTTCGCGCCCCGTCTCCTTGTCGAAGGCCACCGCCACGCTCCCCGGCCCGCCGACGAGACAGATCAGCGCGTCGCCCTCGACGAGCGGATGGCCGCAGAACCCCCAGATCGGCACCGGCGCCGCATAGTCCCGCTGAAAGTCCTTCGCCCAGTGGACGCGGCCGGTTCGCGCATCGAGGCAGGTCAGGTGGCCCTCGGCGCCCAGGCAAAACACCCGGCCATCGACGACGGTCGGCGTGCACCGCGGCCCCGAGGCGTAGGAGATCGAGTAGGGACAGTCGTACTCGTGCTTCCAGAGGAGCGCGCCGGTGGCCGCATCGAGACAGAGGATCCGCTCGTTGCCGGCGAGCACGGTGCGGTCGTTGGGCGCGTTGGCGAGCGTGCCTTGGCGGCGGTCGTAGTCCATGAGGTAGACGCGGCCGTCGGCGACGGCAGGACCGGAGTAGCCCCCCTTCACCTCGACCCGCCACTTCACGGGCAGGCCCGCGGCGGGAATGGCCTCCGCGAGGCCGGACTCCCGCCACGTCGCGTCGCGCCGCGGGCCCAGCCACTGCGGCCAGTCATCGGCCCGGGACATCCCGGCGAGCCCGAGCACGCCGGCGAGGCAGCACACAATCAGGGGCCCTCTGCGTGAACGCTTGGCATTCGACATGGTTGTCTCCCGGAAGGCAGGGGGCGTCAGGTGGCGGCCGCGACGTTCGCCGGTTCCTGGAGGTCGCTGCCGACGGCGACTCCGTCGGGCCGCCAGTCGATGACCTCCATCTCGGCGGTTCGCCGCCCCCGAAACTCGTTGATCTTCGGCTTGAAGGCGATGTGAAACGGCTGGCCCGGCGGCGGCAGGTGGGGCAGCCACTCGGCGGCGCCAAACGACACTCCCCGAACCTTCGCGCCATGCTGCGTGAACTGCATCGCCAGGTGCTTGCCGCCGGCGCCGATCGGACGCGGGGGCTCGGCCAGCCGCACGCCGGAGGCGCAGAGCACCGGGCGGCGGTTGCCCTGGCCGAACGGGGCAAGCCGTTCCAGTTGCTCCACCGCGTCGAGCGTGAGCCCCGCCAGCGTCGTCTCTCCGTCGATCGTGAGCTGCGCCCTGCGCAGCGACGCCGGCAGCCGACGGTCCACCTCCGCGCAGAACGCCGCGCGAAACTCCTCGATCCGGCCGTCCTCGATCCGCAGGCCCGCGGCCGCGGCATGGCCGCCGCAGGTCACCAAGTGGCCGCGGCAGGCGACGAGCGCCTCGTGGACGTCGAAGCCCGGCACGCTGCGAACGCTGCCGATCGCGGGGCGGCCCTGATGGGCATCCTGGGCGATCATGACGACCGGCCGGTGCCAGCGGTCGGCCAACCGTCCCGCCACGATGCCGATCACCCCGGCGTGCCAGCCGCGATCGGCGAGCACGAGCGCCGGATCCCCTTCGGGATCGAACCGCTCCTTCGCCTGCTTGACCGCCGCCAGTTGAATGCTCCGCTCCTCCGTCTCGCGTTGGGAGTTGAGCTCGTGCACGTAGGTGGCGAGGCTCTCGGCCCGTGCGGCGTCGGCCGTGGTCAGAAGTTCGATCCCGCAGGCCGCCTGGCCGAGCCGCCCGGCCGCGTTGAGCCGGGGCGCGAGCCGAAAGGCGACGTCCTCGCTCTCGAGCTGCGACTTCTCGTGCAGCCCCGCCAGTTCGATGAGCCGCACGAGGCCCGCGCCGCCGCGCTGCCGCAGGCATTCGAGGCCGTGCTTCACGTAGATGCGGTTCTCGTCGAGCAGCGGCACGACGTCGGCCACCGTGCCCAGGGCCGCCAAGCCGATCGACCGAAGGAGCATTTCCCGGAGCCGCGGCGTGACCTGCTTCGCACCGCAGGCCCGCGTGGCGATCGCCCAGGCGAGCTTGAAGGCCACGCCGGCGCCGCAGAGTTCGCCGAAGGGGTAGCCGGCGCCGGGAAGCCGTGGATGCACGAGCACGTCGGCCTCCGGGAGCGCGTCGGCGAAGGAATGGTGATCGGTGATGATCAGTTCGAGGCCGAGCTCGCGGGCGCGCTTCGCCTCGGCGACGCTGGCGATGCCGCAGTCCACGGTGACCACGAGACTCGCCCCCTTCGCCGCCAGCGTTTCGAGGGCGCCGGCGTTCAGCCCGTATCCCTCTTCGAAACGGTCGGGCACATACCACGTGGGCGTGGCGTCGATCGCGTCGAGGCAGCCCATCAGGATCGCCGTGGCGCACATGCCGTCGGCGTCGTAGTCGCCGTAGATGACGATCGGGCGGCCGGCGCGGGCCGCGGCGAGGATTCGGTCGGCCGCCTCCGGAATGCCGGGGAGCGTCTCGGGATCGCGCAGGTCGGAGAGCGAGCCCGAGAGGAACGATTTCACGGCCGCCGCATCGGTGATTCCCCGGGCCACGAGCAAGCTCGCGACGACGCTCGACACGCCCGCCGCGCGCTCGAGCGCCATGACCTCCGCACGGTCGTGGGATCGGATATGCCAGCGCTTCGGCACGGGGCGACTCCCTTCACGGCGGGGCGATGCAAACGCCGCAGTATATCGGTCCGGCGCGGGCCGCGGAAAACGCTATATTGGCGGCCCGTTCACCAGGAGAGCCCCATGCTGACCAACGATGTTGCACTGCCCGTGCTGCCGTCCAAGCCGAAGCGGGACGGCATTCCGGAAGACAAGGTGCTGTGCGAATACTGCACCGCCAAGTGCTGCCGCTACTTCGCCCTGCCGCTGGAGATGCCGACCACCCGGGAGGAATTCGAGTACATCCGCTGGTTTCTCCTCCACGACCAGGCCACGGTCTTCACCGAGGACGGCGACTGGTACGTCTGCGTGCACACGGTCTGCAAGCACCTGCTCGACGATCACCGCTGCGGAATCTACGAGACGCGCCCGCAGATTTGCCGCGAGTACACGACGAAGGAGTGCGAGTACGAGGACGACTGGGTCTACGACCAGTATTTCGAGACGCCGGAGCAGGTGGTCGAGTACATGGACGCCGTGCTCGGCCCCGGCGGCGAGTACGTCGGTGACGGACGGAAAAAGAAGAATCGCGGCAAGTCGATCCGCAGCCAGAAGCCGCCGTTGCTGCAAATCCTCTGAGCGGAGCCCAGTCCGTGATTGAACCACGCACCCTCAAGGGCTTTCGCGACCACCTGCCCGCGCAGGCCCTCGCCCGCGAGCGAATCCTCGACATCGCCCGCCGCGTGTACCGGTCGTACGGGTTCGCGCCGATCGACACGCCCGCGCTCGAGTACCTGGAAGTGCTGACCGGCAAGGGAAGCGAGGAGACCGACAAGCAGCTCTATCGGTTCACCGACCACGGCGGGCGGGACGTCGGGATGCGGTTCGATCTGACCGTGCCCTTCGCCCGGTTCGCGGCCCAGCACGTCCACGACCTGGGACTGCCCTTCAAGCGCTACCACATGGCGACGGTCTGGCGCGGCGAGAACACGCAACGGGGCCGCTATCGCGAATTCATGCAGTGCGATTTCGACACGATCGGCACGACGAGCCCGGTCGCCGATCTGGAGATGGTGCTGGTGGTGCACGATCTTCTCGCGGCCATCGGCGTCGAGCGGTTCACGATCCGCGTCAACGATCGCCGCGTGCTCGGGGGCATCCTGGAATCGCTCGGGCTGACCCCCCGTGCCACCGCCGTGTTGCGGAGTCTCGACAAACTCGGCAAGGCGACGCCCGAGGCGGTGGCCGCCGAACTCGCGGCCCAGGGCGTCGCTCCGCCGGCGGTGACGGCGTTGCTCGAGATGGCGGGGCTCGCGGGGCCGCCGGACGAGGTACTCGGGCGGTTGGACGGGCTGGTCGCCGGCTCGGAGAGCGGGCGGCTCGGCGTTGCCGCCCTGCGGGGAATCGTCGAGGGTGCCCGTGAGGCCGGTGTCGGCGCCGGGCGGCTGGTGGTCGATCCGTCGATCGCCCGCGGCCTCGACTACTACACCGGCATCGTGCTGGAAAGCTTCCTCGACGACCTGCCGGCCCTGGGGAGCATCTGTTCCGGCGGCCGGTATGACAACCTCGCCGGCCTCTACACGAAGCAGCCGCTACCGGGCGTGGGCGCGTCGCTCGGCATCGACCGCCTGCTGGCCGGCCTCGAGGAGCTGGGCCGGGCGGAGACGAGAGAGACACCCGCAGACGTGTTCCTGGTGCACTTCGACGAGAAGCACCTCGCCGATTACCTGCGGATCGCCGCGGCCCTCCGCAGCGGCGGGATGGCGGTGGAGTTTTTCCCCGAGGCGAAGCGGGTGGGGCAGCAGTTGAAACTGGCGGCGAAGCGGGGCTTCCCGACGGCGCTCGTGATCGGCAGCGACGAGTTTGCCGCAGGCACGGCTCAGCTGAAGAACATGGCTTCGCAGGCGAGCATCACGATCGACTGGCACGGCGACATCCATGTCCTCGTGGATGCGGTCCATTCGCTGCTCGAGGCGATCCGCAGCGGCCATTAGCAGCCTGTGGAACAAGTCTGCCGCCGCAGGATGCGGCGACCGCCGACCGTCGAAAACCTCGGCTTTTCGACCGGTCGGCCACGTGGACAAAGGCCATGGATGGCTTTGGCCACGGACGGGTAGCGGCCGGGCCCCGGGATCAATGCCGGCAATAGCGGTGTTCGAGACCGGCCAGTTGCTGCGCCACGGCCTGCGCGTCGCCCGGGCGATCGCGCTTGTCGTGGGCGATGAGCCGCATCACGAAATCGGCGATCTCGGCCGGGACGTCCGCCGCCACCTCGCGGAGCGGCGCCGGCTGGCCGCGCGAGATCGCCGCGAGCATCGCGACCATCGAAGTGCCTTCGAAGGGCAGCCGATCGGCGAGCAGTTCGTAGAGGATCACGCCCAGGCCGAAGATGTCGCCGGAGGCGTCGAGCGGCTGATCTCCGATCCGCTCGGGGGGCATGTACGCGGGCGTGCCCACCACCGATCCATCCGCGGTGAGTTTCGCGGCGTCGTCCCCCGCCTCGCGGGCGAGTCCGAAGTCGATGATCCGCACGGTGAGGGCGTCGCCGTCGAGAAAGACGTTGTCGGGCTTGATGTCGCGGTGCACGAGGCCGCGCCGGTGGGCGGCGGCCAGCCCCTCGGCGATCTCCCGGCAGATCCGCAGCGACTCGTCCAACGGCAGGTGGCCGACGGCCCGATGATGGCTCGCGAGCGTGCGGCCGTCGAGGTAGTGCATCACGATGTAGGGCAGGCCTTCGTGCTCGCCCACGTGATGGATCGTGATCACGTGGGGATGCTCGACGGAGGCTGCCGAGCGGCTCTCGCGGATGAACCGCTGTCGGGCGGCGGGGTCGCGGGCCTTCGCCGGGTGCATCGCCTTGATGGCGACGCTCCGGTCCAGCCGCAGGTCGTGAGCGAGGTAGACGCGGCCCATGGCGCCGCTGCCGATCAGGCCACGGATCATGTAATCGCCGATCCGGTCGGGCATCGGATCGTCCGCCAGTCCCGGGCGGCCGACGAACCCCCGCGCATGGTCCGCGTGCTGCGGGCGGGGCTCGTCCGTTCGAAACTCGATCGTCTCGGCGAGCGGGGATTGCGCGGCGTGGGTGTCGCCCTGCTTTTTCCGAACGACGAACGAGCAGAACGGGTCGCCGCGGAACACGCAGCTCGGTTCGTCGATCGAGATGCTCTCGCCGTAATGGATCGCCATGCCCCGCATCAGGCCCTTGGCCAGCGGGCAGAGCCGCCGGGGTGAATTGTAGACGAGCTGGAGCTCGTCCGGCCCGATGCGGACCGTCTCCAGCACCGGCGGTTCGGCGCCTGGGTTGGCGGCACGGACCATTGAATGAATCAGCGACTCGGTGTGTTCGATGAGATCGAGAGTCCGCCAGGCGGGATTGATCGACGCGCCCGCCACCTTCACGAGGTGGGGGGCCAGAAATTCGCCGAAGCGGCCGAGGGTGTCGGGCAGGGGCCGACCGATCGAGTCGGCGATCGACTGCAGCAGGCTCACCGCCTCGGCGTCTGGATAGACGGCCGAAGGCAGATAAGAGGTCGTGCTCCGCACGATCGTCGAGCGCAGCCCCGGATGGGACGACGTGCCTGTCGAGAGCAGGTCGGCGAACTTTCGCAGGTAAAAGAAGATCAGCCCGTGCACGAAACACCTGCCAACCCGTTGGCTGACGAACCCCGAATCCCCTCCGAGGGTATCAGGCTCTTCCGGCCGAGGAAAAGCGACTCGCTCAGTCCCGCACGGGAGGGGCGTTTTTCCCAAGGGAAGGGCCGCAGACCCGCTGTCGGTAGAGGGCGAGCCCATGGGCGGCGTGGTACAGGGCACCGCATTCCACATCCACGTCGGCCGTCTGCTCCAGCAACGCGGTCAGACGGTCGGCGGCCCGCGTGACCCAGGGCTCCTCGAGGCGGTCTTCGTCGAGCGCCAGCGCCAGCACCTCGAACACGTGACCGGTGGCGCCGAGCCGCGCGAAGATGTCGGGCGAGGTGCCGGGCCGCTCGAACGAATGAATCGAGAAGCTTCCATCCGCCTGCTGGAACCGGCGGGCCCGGTCGATGGCGTCGTCGAGCACCGCCACCGCCGCGCCCCAGCCGGTGCCGTCGTCGGCGGCCGGAACGCCACCCGCCCGCCGCCGGGCATTCACGGCGGCGGCGAGTCCGTAGAGACGGTGGGCGCCGCCGCACGCGGCGCCGAAGATGTCGGCATCGGCTTCCATCCGCACGACCCGTTCGGTGGTCCACGGCGAGCTGTCGCCCGCGGTCCAGGAGGCATCCGGCGGCAGGTAGGCCGCGAGCGCCATCAGCGTCCAGGTCGCCTCCTGGCCGGGGCGGATGTCGTGCTGGGCCTGGGCGAGCAGGTCGGCCACCGTGAAGTCCCGTCCCCCCACGACAAGCTTCGTCGTGGGCGGAATGCCGGCCGGTCCGCCCGCCGGGCCATCCTTCACGCCGCACTGCGACAGGTAGCCGAGCCACTGGTCCGGGTGGCCCTGTCCCATCGTGCTGCCTTCCTCGACCACCGCGATCACGCCCGGATCGCCCGGCCGCAGCACCCAGCCGGTGAGCTCGCCGCCCTCGAGCAGATAGGCGAGGGCGGGCGACACCGTGCCCGCGTGTTCGAGCGGGAAGTCGGGACCAAACGCGAGGATCCCGTGCACGACCTGCCAGGCGCCATGCACCGAGGCGTCGAGTCGGCGGGCCCCGCGGGCGTGGGCCAAAACCGCGTCGATCCGCGTGCAGAGCGTCGCCCGGTCGATCGGCGGGGGAAGTGGCGGCGGGCCGGGAGGCGTGCCGCAGCCGGCCGCGCAGAACCCGGCGGCCAGCGCCCCCCAGACGAGCAGCGCCGCCGCCGGCGCGGGAACAAAACGAGGTCGGTCTGCGTACGACATGGAAGGGTTCGGCGGGAAAGGAGCCTCGTGGCCCGGGTGGCGGCTCGGCCCCCGGCAGCGCCTAGAATACTCCCGCCGGAGCCGGTCTGCCGGTCGCGGCGATTCCCACGGAGAAACTCGATTCATGCCGTTCTTCTACTTCGACCCCAACTACATGCTGGCGATCGCTCCGGCCATTCTGCTGGCGATGTGGGCCCAGTGGAGGGTGCATGCGTCGTTCGCGGCAGCCGCGCGGGAGCCCGCGCCCCTCTCGGGAGCCGCCGCGGCCCGCCACATCCTCGATTCGGCCGGCGCCACCGACGTGCAGATCGAGGCCGTGCCGGGGCATCTCACCGACCACTACGACCCGCGGACGAAGGTGCTGCGGCTCTCGGAGTCGGTGTATGGCGACCGGTCGCTGGCGGCTGTCGGCATCGCCGCGCACGAGGCGGGCCACGCCATCCAGGACGCGCAGGGCTACTCGCTGATGGCGATTCGCAACGCCGCGGTGAGCGTGGCCAACATCGGCAGCGGCTTCGGGCTGTTCGTCTTCATGATCGGCCTGGCGATGGCGCTCAAGCCGATCGCCTGGCTGGGGATCGCGATGTTCGGGGCGACGGTCTTCTTTCAACTCGTGAACCTGCCGGTCGAGCTCGACGCGAGCAACCGCGCCAAGGCGCAGCTGCTGGATCTCGGCATCGTGCCGACCGCCGGGATGCCGGCGGTCAACAGCGTGCTCAACGCCGCGGCGTGGACCTACGTGGCGGGCACGCTCCAGAGCATCCTCACGCTGCTCTACTACGCCAGTTACCTCACCGGCGGCAGCTCCGACTCCGACAGCTGACGCGGGGCTGCCGCGCGGCGGGCCGTCAGTGATTGAGCGAGTAGAGGAGCACGTTGAGGGCGATCTTCTCGGCGTCTTCGCGGCCGTAGCCGGCGCACTCCATCGAGTTTTGCTTCTCGAGCGCGCAGGAGAGGTCGTAGGGGGAAAAAATGACCGCCCAGCGGTCGCCCATCCGCACGCCCTCGAGCTTGGGCGCGATCCTGCGCTTGCGCACCCCCAGCGGGCCTTCGCCGCCGGCCGGCTCGCGGAGCGTGACCTCGCGGATGTCGTAGCCGCCGTATTCCTTGGCGGCGAAGATCGGGTCGTCGGCGGGAATCTCCTCGAGCTTGAGGTTCGGCAGGATCGCGGCGATCTCGCCGCGGAAGGCCTGCGTGAAGGCGCCGGCGGCGCAGACGCTGTCGGCCAGCAGGGTGCCGCCGCGGTTGAGGAAGGTGGCGATCCGCTCCCGTCGGTCGCCATCGAAGGCGAAGCCCTGCCGGCCGTGCATGAAGACGAGGTGATAGTCGAACAGGGCGGCGTCGGCCGGGTCGATCTGGCGCGGGGCATCGTTGACGCGCACCCCGACCTCGCGGGCCGCCGCGCGGAGCACGTTGGCCAGTGCCGCCGGGGCCGCGTCGCACATGCCCGAGTGCTTGAGCTTGCCGATCGCGAGCTGGCCGCGCTCGAGCGGCGTGGCCGCCGCAGGCTCGTCGGGCGCGATGGCGAAGAGCTCGTCCTTCCGCTTCAGTTCCCGGTTCGTGGCATAGGCAAGGATGTTGGTGCCGATAGCCAACGCCGCATCGACCTCCCGGCGGATGGGCTCGGCCAAGCCGCGACGCGACGGGCCGCCGAGCTCCCAGAGGCAGGAGAGGCTCGGCATGGCGCCGCCGGCTGCGTCGGCGTCCGTCGGCGGGGCGTAGACGAGACAGGTGCGGCAGCCGTAATCGACGCCGAGAAGGGGGCGGTGCAGTTCCGGGGGCACGATCTCCTCGGCGTGCCATGCGGGATGCTCCGGCGGCAGGAGGTTGAGCCGGTATTCGGGCTCGGGGAAAATCTCGCCCACGAGCTGTCGGAGGCGCCGGTCGAACTCCTCGCTCCCGGGGCAGCATGCCTCGGCAAAGATGAATCCGCCCTCGTCGAGGTAGCGCCGCAGCCGCGGGCCCGCGTTCGGCCCCAGGTCAAACGCGTTCTTGCCGGAGAGCCAGAAGACCGGTGCCTGGAGCAAATCCTCGAGCGACGCCGACGGAGCGTGGAGGACGTGCCACGAGAGCCCGGCGGGATAGTCCTTGCGCCAGCGCGATTCCACGTGCTCGACCAGATGGGCGACGTCGTGGCCGTGACGGTTCCAGTCGTTGTCGGGATCGTGGCGGCTCTTGGCGACGATCACGGGCCGGCGGCCCTTTGCGAGAAAGAGGAGCGCGAAACTCGTCGCCACGAGCGGATCCTCGATCCGGGGGGCGACGAACTGGCCCGTGAGGTTGTTCTGCACGCCGACGAACATCCGCGCGCCCTCGAGATACCAGTCGTGGTCGCCGATGTAGCGCCGGGCCGTGAACCGGCCGACCCGTTCGAGACCATAGAGGTAGTAGTAGAGCCACGTCTGGCCGCCGGTGCCGGGGTTTTCCACGACGGTGAACCGCCTGCCGAGCCAGTCGAGCCCGCGTTCGATCACCTTGGGCGTCGATCCGCCCCCGCAGCAGGAAACGGTGTCGCGGGCGGCCCGGGCGTCGGGTGTGCCGATGTGCTCGGAGGTGATCCAGACGCTGGCGATGCCGGCGCAGGTCATGCTCCCCGAGCCGCCCATGTTGCCGATCGTGTAGCCCCACGATCCATCGCCGTTGGCGCACGCGACCCAGTACTGCTGCGCCCGCTGCCAGGTGTCTTCCCGCACGCGGACGCCGACCCGGGCGGCCTCGTGGAGCGCGAGGAGGGCGAACTGCGAGTTGGAATTGTCGCCGCCCCCCTGCTTCTGCTGGCCGTATGACCAGGCACCCGCCGTCGGTCCCGCCCGCACCTGCCCTTCCTCCAGCCACTCGACGTTGCGCTCGATGGTGGCCCGGTCGGCATCGGGGGACAGCATCGCCAGCACCATCGTCTGCAGCGAGACGGCGTAGGTGTCTTTGGGCTCCTGGGACCGGAGCCACTGGAGCGACCGCTGCATGTTGAGGTTGCCGGGATCCACGCCCGCGTTGGCCAGGGCCAGCATCACGAGCGACGTGGCCCCCACCCGGGAGTCGTTCGATCGCATGGCGGTTTCCCACGAGCCGTCGGGCCGTTGCTGCTTGATCAGCCAGTCGCGGGACCTGTCGATGGCCCGTTGAATCTGCTCGGGCCGCAGCGGAGGCCGGTCGCCCTCAGCGGCCCCCAGGGGGCCGCCGCCGAAGGCCGCCGGCGCGATCGCCGCCGCCAACGCGATGATGCGCACGAATGAGGGGAGCAGGGGGCGGCGAAGCGGGGGCACGGCCGTCCTCGATTCCGGGGGCGCGACGCAGATCGTTTCGAGCGGACTGTGGGGCACGTCTGCCGCCGCACGATGCGGCGGTTGCCGACCACGGAAACCCTCGGCGTGTCCAGCGGTCGGCCACTGCGGGAAAAGGTCGGGGAGGACTCTTTCCGCGCCCGGTCATCGTATCACTTTTCCCTGGCGGGGCCGATGCGGCCAGCCGCGTTTGCCGCCCCGGCTCCGGAACCCGATACTGAGGGTTCCGCTCGGTCACACACTCCCAGGAAGGATCGCAGGCGTGTCCACCGCTTCCCGTCCCAAGACGCTCGACGACATTTTGGTCGAGTTCTCGCAGCATCGAAAACTGATGCAGGACGAACTGCAGAAGGTGATCGTCGGCCAGGGCGACGTCATCGAGCAGTTGTTCGCGGCGATCTTCACGCGGGGCCACTGCCTGCTGGAGGGCGTGCCCGGGCTCGCCAAGACGCTGATGGTGTCGACGCTGGCGAAGATCCTCGACGTGGGCTTCAAACGGGTGCAGTTCACCCCCGACCTGATGCCTTCCGACATCACCGGCACCAACGTGCTGGAGGAGGACGACGCCGGGAAGCGGCGGTTTCGGTTCGTCGAGGGGCCGATCTTCACGAACATCCTCCTGGCGGACGAGATCAATCGCACGCCCCCCAAGACGCAGGCCGCCCTGCTGCAGGCGATGCAGGAGCGCGAGGTGTCGGTCGGTCAGGAGACCTACACGCTTCCCGATCCGTTTTTCACCATCGCCACGCAGAATCCGATCGAGCAGGAAGGAACCTACCCGCTGCCCGAGGCGCAGCTCGACCGCTTCATGTTCAACATCAAGGTGGGCTACCCCACGGCGAGCGAGGAGGAGCAGATCCTGATGTCCACCACGCGGTCGGAGAAGCCGGAGGTGCACAAGGTGCTCTCGGGCCGCGCGATCGTGAACATCCAGAAACTCGTGGCCAGCGTGGCCGTGAGCGACTACATCGTCAAATATGCGGCCCGCCTCGTTCGGGCCACGCGGCCGAAGGATCCGCAGGCCCCGCCGTATGTCGCCGAACTGGTGGACTGGGGGGCCGGCCCCCGCGCCGGACAGTTCCTGATCCAGGGAGGCAAGGCGATGGCCGCCATGGACGGCAGGTTCAGCGTGTCGCTCGAAGACATCCGCCGCATCGCCATCCCCGTGCTCCGTCACCGCATCGCCACCAATTTCCAGGCCCAGGCCGAGGGGCTGACGAGCGAGTCGATCATCGAGCGGCTGGTGCGCGAGACGCCGGAGCCGGAGATCCCGAAGCTCGTGAAATGATCGCCGCGAGGAGCGCCTGATCCATGGTCCGCGCGGTCGAGGAATACCTGAAGCCGGAGGTCGTGCGGCAGATCGCGCGACTGGACCTCCGCGCCCAGTTCATCGTCAAGGGCTTCCTGCAGGGGCTGCACGCGAGCCCCTACCAGGGCTTCTCCGTCGAGTTCAGCGAACATCGCAAGTACGCCCCGGGCGACGACCCGAAGGACATCGACTGGCTCGTCTACGCCAAGACAGACAAGCACTACATCAAGAAGTTCGAGGCGGAGACCAACATCACCGGCTACCTGGTGATCGACACCAGCGCCTCGATGGCCTACACCTACCGGCAGCAGCTCACCAAGCTCGACTATTCGATCTCGCTGGCCGCCGCCCTCTGCTGGTTGATGGTCCACCAGCAGGATCCGTGCGGCCTGATGGTCTTCGACGAGAAGCTGCACGCCTCGCTGCCCGCCCGGTCGCGGCGTTCGCAGATCGCGCAGGTGCTCTCGGTGCTCTCGAAGGTGAAGCCCTCCGGGAAGACCGACATCGCGCGAAGCCTGATCCAGGTGGCCGCGATGCTGCGGCACCGTTCGCTGGTGATGGTGTTCAGCGACCTGCTCGCCGATCCGGCGCCGATCCGCGACGCGCTCCTCCGGCTCCGGCACCGGGGGCACGACGTGATCCTGTTTCACGTGCTCGACGAGGCGGAGGTGCGGTTTCCCTTCGACGGCATGGTGGAGTTGACCGATCCGGAGGTGGACGACCGGATGGTCATCGACGCCGACGCGGCCCGCAAGGCCTACGTCGATGCTGTGGAGACGTTTCGCGAGGACTACCGCCGCTCCTGCTTTCAGGCGGGGATCGACTACGTGCCGCTCGACACGAGCATGCAGTTCGACAAGGCGCTGATGGGGTATCTGGTGAGTCGCCGGAACCGCTTTTGACCCCATGGGCCTGTCATTTCTCACACCGATGCTGCTGGGCGGGGCGGCGCTCGTCGCCGTGCCGATCGTGCTGCACCTCATGATGCGGCGCAAGCCGGTGCGGCATGAGTTTCCGGCCCTGCGATTCCTGCGCCAGCGGGAAGTGGCGAACCGGCGGCGGCTGCGGCTCAACCACCTGCTCCTGCTGCTGCTGCGGGTCGCGGCCCTGGGGCTGCTGGCTCTGGCGCTGGCCCGGCCGGTGCTCCGCGGCGCGGGCTGGCTGGCCGACCGGGAAGGGCCGGTGGCCGCGGTCTTCGTCTTCGACACGGCGCCGCGGATGCAGCTTCGCGAGGCCAATCGCACGCGGCTGGACCAGGCGGCGGCCATGGCGCGGGTGCTCTTCGGCAAGTTGCCGCCCACGAGCAAGGTCGCCGTGCTCGACACGACGGGAGGCGCCGCCGCCTTCTCCCCCACGGTGGCGGCGGCGGCCGCGCGGATCGACAAGCTCGCGGCGGCGACGCCCGCGCTGACGCTGCCGGCGGCGATTGCCGAGGGGCTGCGGCTCCTCGACACCGCCGAACTGTCGCGGCGCGAGCTCTACGTCTTCACCGACTGCTCGCACGGCGCATGGGACAATGCCGCGCCGCTCGATCTCGCGGCGGCCCACCCGGACACGAGCGTGCTCTTCATCGACGTGGCCGCGGCGGCCCCCCGGAACTTCGCCATCGACTCGATCGACCTGTCGGGCGACCAGGTGCCGGCGGGCACGTCGCTCGCGATCACCGCAGCGACCCGCCGGAGCGGCCCGGACGCCACGCGCACCGTGGCGGTGGAGGTGCTGGCCGCGGACGGCCATTACGCCCGCCGGGCGGTCAAGCCGGTGGAATGGCGGGAGGGGCGGGTGCAGCAGGTCGATCTCGAGGTGCCGGGCTTGGAGCCGGGGCTGCGGCAGGGCCGCGTCGTCGTCGAGGGCGCCGACGATCTCGAGGCCGACGACGTCCGCTTCTTCACCGTCGAGGTCGGCGCGCCCGCCCGGGTCATCGTCGCGGCGCCGCAGCCAGCCGACCGCACGGCGATGTTTCTCGAGCAGGCGATCGCACCGCTCGCCCTGCGCAAGGCGGGCAAGGCGCGGTTCGAACCGAAGGTCATCGACGTGGCGGCCCTCGATGGCACGTCGTGGGACGACGCTCGGGGAATCGTGCTGGTCGATCCTCCGCCGCTGCCGCCGCGGACCTGGGAGATGCTCGAGCAGTGGACGTCCGCCGGACGGGGCCTGGTCATTTGGCTGGGGCCACGGGCCGGCGATGCCGGGCGGTTCAATTCCGACGCCTCGCGGCGGGTGCTTGGCGGCGGCCTCGTCCGCGTCTGGCGCAGCCCCGGCGGCGCGAACTTCGTCGCGCCCGCCTCGCTCGACCATCCACTGCTCGCGACGTTTCGCCGCGTCGGTGACGCGGTCCCGTGGCAAGATTTTCCGGTGGCGCGGCATTGGGAATTCGAGGCCTCCGCCCCGGCGGGCGACGGAGGGGAGGGGGGCGCGGCGACGGTGGCCGCCTACCGCAACGGCCTGCCGGCCGTGCTCGAGCATCGCCTCGGGCAGGGCACGGTCGTGATTGTCACCACGCCCGTCTCCCAGGCGGCCGGCGACCCCGATGCCTGGAACACCCTGGCGACCGGATTCGAGCCCTGGCCGTTCGTGATCCTCGCCAACGAGACGCTCCTGCACGCGATCGACACCTCGGACGATCGCAACATCGTGGCGGGGACGCCGGCCGTGCTCCACCTCGATCGGCGCGACGTCGCGGCGGCATTCGTGCGCACGCCCGCGGAAGATGATTTTCCGGCGGCGGTGGATCAGAAACGCGGCACGATCACCGTGACCGCCACGCAGGTGCCGGGCAACTATGCCGTGCGGGCGGGAGGCGAGGTGGGGGGCGTGGCCAAGGGGTTCAGCGCCAACCTCGCGGCCACGACGACCGACTACTCCCGGCTCTCCCCGGAGGCCCTGACTTCCGTCCTCGGTGCAGGACACAAGCTCGCGCGGACCGAGGCGGAACTGGTCCGGGACGTCAACCTCGAACGGATCGGCGCCGAACTGTTCGGCTGGATCGTGATCCTCGCGGCGGCCGTCATGGCAGGCGATTGGATCGTGGCCAACACCTTCTACGCGCCCCGCGCGGACGTGGGCGGGCAGCGGCCGGCCGAGGCGTTTGCGGAATCGATGGCGCCGGCCGCCGTGCCGCCGACCGTGCCGCCGGTGGCTCCGCCCCCCGTGCCTCCCGCCCCCGGCCCGCCGCCGCTGCCGGATTCACCGCTGCAGGGGGCCGGCTCATGATCGCCACGACGGCCCTGGAGGAATTCTCGATCCAGTTCGACCCGGTCGGCTCGTGGCCGTTCGTGGGCTTGGTCGCGGCCGCGCTGGCGGCGGTGCTGCTCGCCGTGCCGCCGGATCGCTCGCGGGTGCGGGGTGGGCGGCTCGCGATGCTCGTGCTCCTGAGACTGGCCTCGTTTCTGGCGCTCGTCGCCTGCATGCTGCGGCCCACGTTCGTGGCGACGAAGAAGGCCCGGCAGCAGGGCGCCGTGCTCGTGCTGGCCGACGCATCGGAGAGCATGACCGTGGCCGACGGCCCCGATGGCCGCACGCGGTGGCGGGAGATGACGGATGCCCTGGCGGCCGCCAGGCCCGCGGTGACGGCGCTGACGCGGGCCGGCGACTTCGAGGTCGCGTTGTGGACGTTCGACCGGCAGTTTCACGCGGTTCCCCCCACGGGCGACGATCCCTTTCCGCTGGGACCGTGGCGCGACGTGGCGTCCGCCGACGAGACGGCGATCGGCTCGGCCATCGACGACGCGCTGCGCGCGACCGCGGGAAAGACGCTGGCGGGCGTGGTGGTGCTCAGCGACGGCGCGCAGCAAGCCTACGCCCCGCGCGACCTGCCCCCGCAGACGGCGGCGCGGCGCCTCGCCGAGACCTCGACGCCGCTCTGGAGCATCACGTTCGGCCAGCAGCGCGGGGCGGGGCAGGGCCGCGACGCCGCCGTCGTCAACCTCTCGGTGGCGGAGACGGTCTACGCCAGGAACGCGCTCGAGGTGGCCGGCCGCGTGCGGCTCGAGGGATTCGCCGGCCGCGAGGCCGTCGTCAAACTGCTGGCGGAGAACGACTCGGGCGTGATGGAGGAAGTGGCGCGGACCGCCGTGCGGTCGGCCGGCCTGGGGAGCGAGGAGGCGGTGCGGCTCTCCTGGACCCCGAAGAGTCTGGGAGAGCGGAAGCTCTCGCTCGTCGTCGAGCCGCAGGACGGCGAGGTGATCGTGGCCAACAACGAGTTGTCCACGTTCGTGGATGTGGTGGATGGCGGCCTGCGGGTGCTCTACCTCGAGGGATCGCTCCGCGTCGAGCAGCGGTTCCTGCGCCGCGTGCTTTCCTCGAGCCCGGACATGCAGGTCGATTTCCAGTGGATCGACTCCAGCCGCCGGGAGCGCTGGCCCGTCGATCTCGCTCGGACGCTGGCGGGCGACTACGACGTGTTTCTGATCGGAGACCTCGACGCCGCGGCGCTGCGGCCGGAGGATCTGCGGAC
>JBEIQP010000167.1:0-4543 GCA_040376455.1 Planctomycetaceae bacterium
CACGACCGCGTGACCGGCGATCCGATGGAGCCCGACTGGTGCCTCGTGCATCTCTGGAAGAAGGCGGTCGAGAAGGCGGGCTCATTCGAAACCGAGGCCGTCCGCCAGGCCTTCCGCGACGGCCTGGAGTTTGCCGGTCCGGGCGGCCCCGTCCGGCTCGACCCCAAGACGCAGCACACCTCGAAGTTCTTCCGACTGGGGCGCATCCGCGAAGACCGGCAGTTCGACATCGTGCACGCCTCGCCGGAGCCGATCGTTGCCGACCCCTATCCGGCGGTGGCGTTTCCGGGGTGGAGCGTTGATTGGACGAAGGGTGGCATCACCCGAGGTGCGGAGGTCGACATCAATGGCGACGTTTGAGGTCGAGGAAACCGAGGGGATGCGGTGGGTGAAGGTCGGTCTCGACGACGATGACGTCCGCGCCGAGCGGGGCGCGCTCAACCACTACAAGGGCGCGATCGCGATGGACGTGCCCTTCCCGTCGCTCAAGGCCTGGTGGGTGTCGCTGTTCTCCGACGAGTCGCTCATCCGGCCGCGGTACTACGGCACCGGCAACGTCTATCTCGACTCCTCGCTCGGCGGATTTCATACGATGCAGGTCGAGCCCGGCGAACGGTGGATCCTCGACACGAAGTGCTTCTGGGCAAGCGACGGAGAAGTGAAACTCTCCATTCACCGCGAGCCATTCTGGACGGCGTATTGGGCCGACCAGGGTTTCTTCTGGTACAAGACCGCGCTCAAGGGTGACGGTCAGGCGGTGCTCTCAGTCCTCGGCCCGATCGAGGAGGTTCACCTCGACGATGATCAGTTGGTCGTCGACGGACCCCAGGTGGTTGCCCACACGGCCGGCATCCGGCTCTCGATGCGCCGGCCGTCGCGGTCGTGGATCAGCTACTGGATGTCGGGCCAGAAGCTCGCCTACTGCTACCGCGGCACCGGCAAGCTGCTCCTCTGCACCACGCCCTACTGGCGGGCACGGATGCAGGCCGAGGCGACCACGCCCGCGGCCGTGTGATACGCATTCGCCATGAACCGTCCTCGACCGCTCGTCCAAGCCCAACGCCGTGAGGCGTGGGGCGAACTGCCGCCAGACGCCGTGTCCGGCGTGATGCGCCCGCGGCCTCACGGCCGGTCGGCTTTCACTCGCCAAGCACTCGAGCGCGGATCATCGGCAATCCGTGTGACGCCATGCCCCTGATCGGCGGCGCCGTGGTCTGGCTGCTTATCGCCCATGCCGCCGTGGCCTGTCCGTTCTGCGGCCCAGTGGGCCGGTCGCTCGCGGAGCGCCGCGACGCGGCCGACTCGGTGCTCGTCGGCGACGCTGCCGGAGATGCAACCCGTGCTGCCGACGGTCTACTCGTGCAGCCACTGGCGCCGCTCGCCGTTCTCCGCGGCGCGGCGGACGTTCCGGCCGCAGCACTCGAGTGCCGCGTCGGCGAACCCATCATGGGCACTGGCCTCCTCTTCGGCAGCCGCGACCCGGATGGGCTGCGGTGGGAGGCGATCGCTGCGGACGAGGCTCTCATCGCCCACGTCGCCGCGGCGCCCGCCGTCGAGGAGCCAGCCGCGCAGCGGCTTCGCTGGTTTGCCGGCCGGCTCGAACATGCCAACCCAGCGATCGCGGCCGACGCCTTCACCGAGTTTGGACTGGCCCCGTTCGCGGTCGTCCGCGAGGTGGCCGACGCCTTCGACCCGGACCAGCTGCGAGCCTGGCTGGCCGATCCCGGCGTCGATCGACGGCGGCGTGGCTTCTACGCGCTCGCTCTGGGCGTAGCGACCGCGGCGACCGAGCGGCCATCTGACCGCAGCGCAGGCATCGCGGCACTGCACGCCGCCGTCGAGGAAGCCGGCGACGACCTGCGGGCCGGCTATGACGGCATCCTCGCGGGCGTGCTCGTTGCCGAAACCGAAGCGGGCCTCGCGTATCTCCGTGTCCGTGGCTTGTTCGCCACGGACACGCGACCGGGCGACGCCAAGCACGCGCTGGCCGCCCTCCGCTTCGCCTGGGAGTGCCTCGCCGACTCGATCCCCCGCGACCGCGTCGCGGAGGCAACGGCGGGGCTGCTCGACAATCCGGCCGTGGCGGCCGATGCGGCGATCGATCTTGCGAGGTACGCACGCTGGGATGAGGTGGACCGGGTCGCCGCGCTCTGGAAGTCGCTCGGCCGCGACGACCCGCTCGTCCGCCGGGCGGTCGCTGGCTACCTCGAGGCCTGTCCGCTGCCGGCGGCGGCGAGCCACCGCGGGCGGCTCGCCGCATCTGATCCCAAGGCCTGGGCCGCCGCCCGCGCGGCCGCCGCTGGGCCCGCCCGCTGAGCGATCCCGGCGGCGCGGCCCGGGTGGCACCACGGGTTGCGGCGGGGGCTTTTTCGGCGATATTTGCGACGTCAGCTGGCCGTCCCACCCGCCGCGAGCCCCACGCGATGAAGATCCATGAGTTCCAGGCCAAGGACCTCCTCCGAGCAGCCGGCGTCCCCGTGCTCGTCGGCAAGGTCGCCCGCACCCCCGACGAGGCCGCCGCGGCGTTTACCGCCCTCGGCACTCCCGTGTGCGCCGTCAAGGCACAGATCCACGCCGGCGGCCGCGGCAAGGGAAAGGTGAAGGGCTCGGAGCAGCGGGGTGTGGAACTCGCCAAGACCGCCGACGACGCCAAGCGCATCGCCGCCGGGCTCCTCGGCAACACGCTTGTCACGATCCAGACCGGCCCCGAGGGGCAGGTGGTGAGGCAGGTATTCGTGGAGAGCGGCTGTGCGATCGACCGCGAGCTCTACTGCGCCGTCCTCGTCGATCGCCGTGTGGAGTCGCCCGTGCTCATTGCCAGCACGGCCGGCGGCATGGACATTGAAGAAGTGGCTGCCAAGACGCCGGAACTGATCCTCGCCGAGCCCTTCGACGCCGACCGCGGATTGGGCGCCTACCAGGCCCGCGTGCTCGCCTCCAAGCTCGGCCTGCCCACAGCCAGCTGGCGGTACGCCGAGGCCTTCTTCCGCAAGCTCTGCCAGGCCTTCGTCGATCTCGATGCGTCGCTCGTCGAGATCAACCCGCTCGTCCTCACGAAGGACGGCACGCTCGTCGCCCTCGACGCGAAGATGACCTTCGACGACAACGCCCTCTTCCGTCACAAGGACGTCGCGGCCCTCCGCGACGAGGCGGAGGAAGAGCCGGCCGAGACGCGGGCCGCCGCCGCAGGCCTCTCCTACGTGAAGCTCAACGGCACGATCGGCTGCCTCGTCAACGGCGCCGGCCTTGCGATGAGCACGATGGACCTTGTGAAGTACCACGGCGGCGAGCCGGCCAACTTCCTCGACGTGGGCGGCGGCGCCGACGTCAAGCAGGTGACCGAGGCCTTTCGGATCATCCTCTCCGACCCGCACGTGAAGGCGATCCTCGTCAACATCTTCGGCGGCATCATGCGGTGCACCACGATCGCCACGGCCCTCGTCGAGGCCTCGAAGACGATCGGCTTCACCGTGCCGCTCGTCGTCCGCCTCGAGGGCACCGAGGTCGAGGAGGGCAAGAAGATCCTCGCCTCGAGCGGCGCGAAGATCATCACCGCCGACGGCCTCACCGACGCCGCCAAGAAGGTCGTGGCCGCGGCCAAGGCCTGAATCGCACATCCCACTCTTGCACCCGGACACACAACTCCCATGAGCATCCTCGTCAATCGCGACACGCGGGTCATCTGCCAGGGCATCACCGGCAAGGTCGGCGAGTTCCACACCCGGGGCTGCCTCGACTACGGCACCCGGATGGTGGGCGGCGTGACGCCAGGCAAGGGAGGCGACGAGGTCGCCGGCCTGCCCGTGTTCAACACCGTGGCCGAGGCCCGCGACGCCACCGGCGCCAACGCCACGATGATCTTCGTGCCGCCGGCTTTCGCCGCCGACGCCATCCTCGAGGCGGTCGACGCCGGGATCGAACTGGTGATCGCGATCACCGAGGGGATCCCCGTGATCGACATGGCCCGCGTGATGCCGGTCGTGAAGGCCTCAAAGAGCCGGCTCATCGGCCCCAACTGCCCGGGCGTGATCACGCCGGGGCAGTGCAAGATCGGCATCATGCCAGGCTACATCCACACGCCGGGCCATGTCGGCGTGATGAGCCGCTCCGGCACCCTCACCTACGAGGCGGTGTGGCAGCTGACCCAACTCGGCCACGGCCAGAGCACCTGCGTCGGCCTTGGCGGCGATCCGCTCGTCGGCTCGAGCTTCATCGACATTCTGGCCCTCTTCGAGGCCGATCCCGACACCCATTCGATCCTCATGATGGGCGAGATCGGCGGCTCGGCCGAGGAGGAGGCAGCGGAGTTCGTGAAGCACCACGTCACGAAGCCGGTGGCCGCCTTCATCGCCGGCCAGACCGCCCCGCCGGGGAAGCGGATGGGCCATGCGGGAGCGATCATTTCCGGCGGCAAGGGGACGGCCGAGGCCAAGCTCGCAGCCCTCAAGGACGCTGGCATCGAGGTTGCCGCGAGCCCCGCCGACATGGGTGCCGCGATGGTCCGGGCAATCGAGCACAAGCACAAGAACAAGAAGAAGTAATG
>JBEIQP010000176.1:0-4196 GCA_040376455.1 Planctomycetaceae bacterium
GCGGCCGGGTCGGCGGTCTCGAGCGTGGGGAAGGCCGAGGCGAGCGGCAGGCGGAGTGTGCCCGACACGACGGCGTGCCGGGGCGGGTCGGAGCCAACCAGCCTCCGCACCACGTCGTCGGTGATCGTGTCGTAGGTGGAACCTCCGATGCCATGCACGAAGACGTCGGCAATCAGCAGCCGCGAGACGAGCGTGGTCACGATCGCCCGCGGACGAAGGCGGATCGAATGCTCCTCCATCCGCGACAGGGCATCGACCCACTTCGACGGCGAGGTGTCGAGGCCGATCGGCAGTTCGATCCGGAGCGTCTCCATGTCGGAGAGCGCCAGGATTCCGGGAGTCGATGTGTTGGCGAACACGCGGCGGCGGCGGGGATCCTCCCGCGACCACATCCACCACGGCACTTCGATCCACTCGCCCGACGAGTCGTGCCGCACGGCGAGGTCGGGCATCGGTCGGCCCTGACCACGAACCCCCCGTGCCCGACGGTAGTCGGCGAGTGACTCGTTGTAGGCCGCGTGCAGCTGCCGCGCGTGGGCCAGAAGCCAGCCCACGAAGACCATCACCGTCGGCAGTCGCATCATCTCGCTCACCGGCAGCTCGAGCGTCTCCATGCCGAACCGTTCCTCAAGCATGTGCCGCGCCTGTGCGATGCCGAGTCCGATCCGGTGGCTGGCCTTCGCCCGCTCCACCACCAGCGGCCACCAGGGGCGGAGGATCGGCCGCGGCACGAGCGGTGCGAGCAGTCGGCAGGCGCGGTCGCCGAATGACGCGAAGCACTCCGCGTCGATCACCGGCCGCTCCTCCCATGCCGCCTCGACGGTGAACGAGTCGAAGGGCACCTCCTCGATGTGGGCCGACTCGGGTGTGCCCACCGGCACCGCCGCGGTCACCCGACCACAGCGATCGGTGTCGACCACCAGGTTCAGCGCCGTGCCGCCGACCTGCCGGGTGTAGGCGTCGATCGCGGCATTCTTGAGCCAGACACCGGGATGGAAGAGTTCGGGCTGATGGCCGCCCATGATGATCGGCCGGGCGATCCAGTCGGCTACGTCCGCAGGCCGGTCGACGTGGCGGTAGTGGCCGGTGTATTCCGCGGCCACCATCAGCACCTCGCGGCGGGTGGCTGCCACCAACTCCCAAAGCCGCATATCGCCGATCCGGACGTCGAGGGCCGCGCGGATCAGCCGGTTGTTGTCGACGAGGGCCTCAATGGAGCCTGATCCCGGGCCGGGCACGACCGGCGGGTCGATCAGTCGGGCACCCGAAGTCTCGGGAGCGGAATAGCGGCGCGGAGGCATGGCCATGGGCGGATCGCGTCACGCCGAGGCGTCATGGCCTCCAGCCGCAGCGGCGACGGCCGCCTCAGCCCGATCGAGAACGCGGCGGTAGTAGGCCAGACGGGTTGCCGCATCGTCCAGAGCGCCTCCGAAACTTCGCGCCAGGTCGAGGTAGACCAGCGGCACGGGCAGTTCCACGATTTCCAGACCCGCCGCCGCCGCCTGCACCCAGACCTCCAGGGGCATCGCGTAGCCGGTTTCCGTCACATGGAGGCATTCAAGGGCCCGCCGGGAGTAGGCCTTGAACCCACAGAAGGCATCGGTGAGCGCGAGGCCGAGCCGCTCGTTGATCTCCGCGGTGACCTCCTCGTTAATCCGCCGCCGGGCCGCCGGAGGCAGGCTGTCGCCGGCGAACCGCCTGAGATAGCGGCTACCGCTGACGACGTCGGCCGGCGTGGCAAGGTCGGTCGCCGCCGCGACGAACTCGGGGATCAGCCGCGGCTGGTGCTGGCCGTCGCAGTCGATCGTGACGAGGCCGTCCCATGGTCCGGCGAGCGTCTCGCGGAAGGCGGTGGCGAGCGCCGCGCCGTAGCCAGCGTTCACGGCATGCCGCACCACGCGAACGTCGCCGCGGCGAGCCACGCGGGCGGCGAGGATGTCGGACGTGCCGTCGGTCGAGCCGTCATCTACGACGAGCACGTCGGTGGTGTGCTTGAGCACCTCGTCGAGAACGCCCTCAACGTGGGCCGCCTCATTGAACACCGGCAGAGCGGTCAGAAAACGTGCCATGCCACCCACAAGCGTTTGGGAAGGTCGCCGGAACGCCGGCAGACGCATCACCAAGTATTGGCGCGCCGCGGCCGCCGGGCAACGCGCCGGTATGGGGCTGTTTTTCGCCCCATCCGAGCCCCTGCCGTCACAACCAGCCCAGAGGATCCCGCTCGTCACGGCTCGCCCAGCAGGCAAGGCCAGCCACGGCTGCGGCGAGACGATCCGCGAGGACATCCATCGAAAAACGTTCGCTCGCATGATGGCCCACGGCCACCACCGCCATGCCCGCCGCCTCGGCCTCGGTCGCCTGGTGGAGCTTGATCTCGCCGGTGAAGAGCGTGTCGCATCCGCCCCGGACCACCTGCTCGACGCAGTCGCCTCCCGATCCGCAGACAATCCCCACGCGGCCGGCCGGCCGGTGGGGGTCGCCGGCGATCTGCACATGCTGCACACCGAGGGCCACACTCGCCCGCGCCGCGAGGTCGGCCACGCGACAGCCCTTCTCGGCAGTGCCAGCGCGGCCGAAGCCCACGAGCGGCACTTCGGCATCGGGCTCGATTGGGGCCACGTGCACGAGGCCGAGCCGTTCCGCGAGCTGGTCGTTGATGCCGCCGGCTGCCGAGTCCCACGCCGTGTGGCTGCTCCAGATTCCCGCCCCCGCACCGATCAGATCCAAGAGCACGCGCCCCGGCCCCGTGGCCGGCGTGATCCGCGGGACGGGCCGAAACGGCAAAGGGTGGTGCGAAACAACCAGATCGGCCCGCTCGCGAACCGCCTCTGCCGCGACCGCGGGCGTGAGCGTCAGGCAGGTCATCACCCGCGAGATCGCGTCCCGCCGCGGCGCCACGAGCAAGCCAACTGAGTCCCAAGACGCCGCCAGCCGCAGCGGGGCGAGTTGTTCCAGGGCGGCGGTGACGGCTTCGAGCGTCGGCATGGCGAAAGGATACTACTATGGTGTCGCGCCTGTCGCGATCCGAACCCTCTCGACGCCCCATGGACACATCCCGTATTTCCGTGCCTGCGGCGTTGCTCGCCAAGGACCTCCGGCGGGCGCTCCGCGTGGCCCACGACCTGGGCGTGCACGGTGTGGAACTCGACGCGCGGCATGGGCTCGATCCCGCGGAGATGACGCAGACCGGCCTGCGGCAGATTCGCAAGTGGCTCGGCGACGAGGGCGTCGTGATTTCGGCGATTTCTTTTCGCACCCGCGGCGGCTACGGCGATCCTGACCGACTCGAGGGGCGGATCGCCGCCACGAAGGCCGCGCTCAAGCTCGCCCATGACCTCGGGGCCGGGCTCGTGCTCAATCACATCGGTGACATTCCCGCGGAGCAGGCCGGGCCCCAGTGGCAGCTGCTCGTCGATGTGCTCACCGATCTGGCGAACTTCGGCGAGCATGTCGGTGCCACGCTCTGCGCGGAAGCTGGCCGCGCCGCGCCGGCTGATCTCGCCCGGCTGATCGCCGCACTGCCTGCAGGAGGCCTCCTCTGCGATCTTGTCACCGGCGCGCTCGTGGTCCACGACCACGACCCGGTCACCGCGGTCGACGTGCTCGGCCACCATGTGGCGAGCGTGCATGCGACCGACGCGGTGGCCGGAGCGTTTGCGGGGCGAGGCCGGGCCGTGGTGCTTGGCACCGGCCAGGTCGATTTCCCAGCCGTGTTCGCGGCGCTCGAGGAGCGGAGCTACCGGGGCTGGATCGGCATCGAGCCCGTCGATGAACGGAATGCCCGGGAGGAACTGGCCGACGCGATTACCCACCTCGCGGCCCTGTAGCCGTCCGTGCCCAATGCTTGACCCACCTGCAGCATAGAACATAGTCTCTGATCCATGGCACGCGGAAGTTCAGCATCGCGGGCGGTCACCTGGCTCATGCTCGCCGCCTACGTGGTCGTCGTCTCGGGCGTGCCACTTCCCATCGCCGGTTCGCTGCCTGGGGCCGGCTCTCCTGCCGCCGAGCGGCTGGCCGACAAGGATCGCTCGCGGCCTTTTCCGTGCATGGACAAGCCGTGCGGCTGCGCGACCGCCGAACAGTGCTTCTCCAGTTGCTGCTGCAACTCGCCGGCCGAACTCCTGGCCTGGGCCGAGGCCCACCACCTCGACCCGGCCACGCTGCTCGCGCTTCACGGGCGAGTCGCCGCCACC
>JBEIQP010000008.1:0-53332 GCA_040376455.1 Planctomycetaceae bacterium
CAGAGTCGGCCGTCGTTCCTTCTTCAATCCCAGGTCGTGCGTGACGGATCCAATCCTGCTCTTCGATGCGGCGGGCGTGCTGGCGCTGGCGAAGCCGGCCGGGCTGGCGACCCAGGCCCCGCCGGGCATCGAGTCGGTCGAGGCGTGGGTGCGGCAGCGGCTGCACGGCGGCTCCCCGCGGGGCTATGTGGGGGTGCCGCACCGGCTCGACCGCGCCGTTTCCGGCGTGCTCCTGATGGCGGCCACGCCGCGGGCGGCCCGCAAACTCTCGCGGCAGTTCGAGCAGCGGCTGATCCGCAAGACGTACGTGGCGATCGTGGAGCGGCGCCTGAATCCCCCCGCCGGCCTCGCGGACGGCGCGAGCGAGGCATGGCGCGACTTCCTCGAGAAGGTGCCCGATGAGCCGCGGTCGCGCCTGGCCGGGGCGGATCAGCCGGCAGCGCGGGAGGCGTTGACTCGGGCGCGGGCGGTGGCCCCGCTGGAGGCCGCGGACCGCCAGCGGCTGCTCTTGGAACTCGAGCCGCTGACCGGAAGGATGCACCAGCTCCGGCTGCAGTCGGCATCCCGCGGCCTGCCGATCGTGGGCGATCGTCTCTACGACCCGGAGGCGGATCCCGACTGGTGGCGGGAAGGTGCGGAGGGAGACGAAGCGCCGGCAGGCGCGGTCCTCCGGGAACCGCCGATCGCCTTGCACGCGTGGCGCATCTGCTACGCCGATCCTGACACGGGGCAGGAGGTCACGGCCGCCGCCCCGCTGCCCGACTACTGGCCGGCCGCCGCCCGCGTGGCGGTCGAGTGAGCGGCGGTCAGGAGGCCGGCAGCCAGCCCCCCGCGATCATCCACTGCTGAATCCAGGGATTCGTCCAGGGATTCCAGGTGGGGTAGGCGACCGATGCGACCGACCACGCCAGCAACGCGACGGCCAGAGCCCTGCCGAGCCGTGACCGGCCGAGCCGGTCGGCCGTGGGCAGCGCCGCCAGCACCCAGAGCGGGGCGAGCCAGAAGGCCCACCGGAATCCGCTCGTCATGCCGCCGTAGTTTCGGTTGTGCTGCGGCTGCGTCAGGTAAAAGGCGAGCACCACGAGCGAGACGACCGCGATCGCCCAGCCCAGTTCCGCCCCCTCGGGCCGCGTGCGGCGGCGGTCGCGAACGAGCCACCAGAGCCCCGGGATGGCGAGCAGCCAGGCCGGCGTGAGGGAAAAGATGCCGTGATGGCCGACGAGCGCGTGCCAGGCATAGGTCGCCGCCGAAGGCTCCCCCACGTCGATGCCCCGGGGCCGCCGCCAGTAGCTCTGCAGCATGCGGCCGTTCGGAAGTCGGATGCAGTAGTCGTACCAGTTGTCGGGATTCCACGACTCGCGATCGGCCGGCGGCGCGGCCTGCGGAGCGGCGGCCGTGGTGGCACGGTGCGCGTACGGGGGGGCGATGGTGCCGTGGGCCAGCCAGTTGGTGCCGAACGCCGCGGCGGCCACGAGCCCCGCGGCGGGCACCGTCCAGCGGAGCGTGCGGCCCGCGTCGGCCCGCGCCAGGATCGCCAGCACGGCGGCGAGCCACGCCAGCGCGGGGAGTTCCAGGGCGGCCGCGAGTCCGGCCGCGAGTCCGGCCGCGGCGAACGTCATGCCCGACGGGGCCCCGCCGCTCCGGATGCGATGCACGAACCACGCGCTGGCGGCCACGCAGGCCGCGGCGGGGACGTGGTTGGTGAGGACCACGGCGAAGGTGCTGAGCATCGTGCCGCAGGCGATCAGCGCGGCGGCCCAGATGCGGCCCCAATCGGTCGCGCCGCCGGCCTCGATCAAGCGGCAGGTGAAGAGGATCGTGAGGCCGAACGGCAGCAGGCTGAAGACCACCAGCAGGAGCCGCCCCAGGGTGAACGGGTGGTCGCCGAGCGTCCAGCCCGTCAGGCGGTGCAGCACCCAGTAGGGGCCGGCGCAGAGCACCGCCAGCAGCGGCGGCTTGCTCGAGTAGAGCCGGAGCCGTCCGCTCGCGTCGGGGTGGGCGACGGCGTCGATCGTGTCCCAGCCGGGCTCCGTCACGAGTTCGTCGATCGCGAACGTCCCCTTTTCAACCAGCGCGCGAATGGTCAGCCAGCGGCTCCGGTCGTTGCCGGAGAGGAACGGCCGCACGAGCCGCTTGCCCCGCTCGATCCTGTCGCGCAGCGTTGCGGCATCCACCTCGGTGCCGTCCGCCGCCGCCTTGCCGACTGCCTCCTCCACGAGCCGCTTCTCGAGACCGAGGTTGCCCACGCTGGCCACGGAGCCGATCCTGCCGAGCAGTCCGCCGAGCGCCAGGGCCGCGATGATGCCGTAGCAGGCGGTGGACGCGCGCGGGGATGGGTCCAGCGGCTCCCCGGCCGTCGCGCGGTGGACGGCGCGGCCGCGGGTCATCGCTGCCACGCGGGCGAGGTCGGCGAGGCCGTTCCAAAACCGTGCCATGCCATACTTCGACGCGCCGCGGCTCCGCGGCCGGTGATGGACGGGCGTCTCGATGACGCCGTGGCCGTCCAGGGATGCCAGGACGGTGATGAAGCGATGGAGGTCGGTCGTGAGCCGGAGGCTGCGGGCCACGTCACCGCGCAGCGCCTTCAGGCCGCAGTTGTGGTCGTGCAGGTGGAGGCCGGTCACCCAGCCGACCAGCGCGTTGAACACCCGCGACGGGATCGTCTTGTGCCACGGGTCGAGCCGCGGCGTCTTCCAGCCGGTGACCACGCCGACGCCGTCGCGATCGAGCAGCGCCAGCATCCGCGGAATCTCGGCCGGGTCGTCCTGGCCGTCGCCGTCGAGCATCACGACCTTGGCGGCGCGGCACCGGCCGAAGCCGGTCATCAGCGCCGCCGACTTGCCCCGGCCGTGCGTGTTGCGGAGCCCCTCGACGCGGCCGTCGATCCGCGCCGCCGCCGCGATCTCCTCCCAGGAGCCGTCGGTCGAGCCGTCGTCCACCACGAACAGTTCCCAGGCGATGCCCGCGGCGTCGAGCGTGCGTCCGATCTCGCCGATCAGCGGACCGATGTTGCCCGCTTCGTCGCGCACCGGGACGACGAGCGAAACGTCGGGAACGGGCATGGCTCGGCCTCGTGGCTGCGGGGCGATGGGCGGGGGTGACGAGCGCGTGTTGACAACGGGCCCGCGCCTCGCCGCGGCGGGAGAGGGCAGGATACCGCGGCGCCCTTGCGACTGCCATGCCGGACAGGGCGCGCGCCGCGGCTTTCGCGTACACTGTCAGCCGCTGCGGGAATGCCCGGTTTTGGGCCGCGGATCGAGCGCGGGCACGGGTGCCGCGGGCAGTGGGAGAGGCGACGGGGATGCTGGCATGACTCGGATGGTTTCTTTCGGCGTGATCCTCGGCCTCGTGGCCGTGTTCGGCCTGCTGTCGCTGCGGGTCATGGCGGGCTTCATGCTGCCGCTGCTCCTCGCGGCGATGCTGGTGGTGATCTTCGGGCCGCTCCACCGCTGGCTGCGCGAGCGCTTCCAGATGCCCGAATGGGCCGCCGCCGCGCTGACGACCGCCTTCGTGCTCCTGATCGTGCTCGTGCCGCTGGCCCTGCTGGTGGTGCGGGCGGGCGGGGACGCGGCGGCCATGCTCCGCAGCCCCGACGGCATGCGGCTCGATCCGAACGTGCTCGACGGGCTGGTCGCGAGCGTCAACGACGCCACCGGCATGCACATCACGGCCGAGAGCGTAAACGCGGAGTTGAAGCGGGTCGCCGAGGAATGGATCGGGCCGATCGCGGCACGGGCCCCCGTGGCGATCGTGAAATTGCTGATCGGGTTGATCGTGATGACGGTCAGCCTCTTTTATTTCCTCGCCGACGGCCGCCGGATGCTGGAGGCGGTGACGCGGTTGATCCCGCTCGATGTCCGCTACCAGTGGCAGCTGCTGCAGGAGTTCGAGGAGGTGAGCCGGGCCGTCGTCAGTTCCACGCTGCTGGCGGCGCTCGTGCAGGCGGCGCTGGCCGGCTTCGGCTTCTACGTCGCCGGCCTCGGCAACGTCTTCCTCCTCACGCTGCTCACCTTTTTCGGGGCTCTGGTGCCGTTCGTGGGTGCGGCCGCGGTCTGGGGATCGGCCAGCCTCTACCTGCTCTTCTTCGTGAAGAACAGCTGGGCCGCCCTCGGACTCGCGCTCTGGGGCTTCTGCGTGGTCTCCACGGTGGACAACATCATCAAGCCGATCGTCCTCCACGGGCAGTCCAAGTTGCACCCGCTACTGGCCCTGCTGAGCGTGCTCGGCGGGGTCGGGGCGTTGGGGCCGATCGGTATCTTCGTGGGGCCGATCGCGGTGGCCTTCCTCCAGGCCGCACTGACGATGCTGCAGGCCGAGCTCGACAGCATGTCCGGGGAGTCGCTGGTCGCCGCCGGGGCGGCCGAGGGCACGCCAAAATCGGGCGGGCCGCGGGGGGCGGCTGCGATTTCGCAGCCGGGAGTTGCAGAGAAGGGGGACGGGAGGGTGAAATCGTCCTGATTGGAACATCCGGAGGGCTCGGTTCATGGTTCTTGATTGCGTGATGGTGATGATCGGTCTGCTGGCGACGGGCATCGAGGCGGCCTACGTGCCGACCGACGACGGCGGCGGGGAATACCTCGTCCGCGTGGAGCCCGATCTCGTCCGCAACGCGAGCCCCTACCAGTTCACCAGCGACGTGCCGGCCGACGCCCGCGATGTCCGGCGCGTGAAGATTTACGTCGCCGACAACTGGCCGCCGGCCGTGGACCGGTCGGTGATGGAGGCGGCGAGCCGGCCCCGGCGGGCGTTGCCGGTGGCGGCGACGACCGCCACGCTGGCCGACGTCGAACCGGCGACGAAGACGGTCGTGAAGGCGAGCACGCTCTGGCCGTGGCTGCTGGCGAGCCTGATCGCGCTGTTTCTCTCGCTCGGCGCCAACTTCTACCTGGGCATGCTGCTCGGCAACATGCGACAGCGGTATCTGCACGGCATCGAGCAGGGCTACGTGAAGGTGTAGCCGCCGCGGGCCTTCAGCGGCGGCGGGGCGGCCGACGCCGCTGCGACGGCCGTCCGCCCGATGCCGGTCGGGCATGCACCGGCGCGGGGCCCTCGGTCGAACTGCCGAAGAAGAATTCCTCGGCGGGCCAGCCGCCGCCCGTCGTCTCGATGGGCTTGGCCTGCGGCACGGCGGGTTCCGGCACCGGCATGGGCCGCGGCGTGGGGATCGTCGGGGCCGCGGGCAGCGGGGCCGGCGCCGCGATGGCACGCCGTTCCCAGAGTGGCCGCGGATCGCTGAACGAGCGCACGTGGGCGCCCGCCTCGTGGAAGATGCGGGCCACGTGCTCGTGGCAGGTCAGCACGAGCATCTGCCGATCGGAGGCCTGTTCGGCGATGAATTCGACGAGCACGCGAGCCGCCGATCGGGCGCGGGCGTCGTCGAAGTTGACGAGGGCGTCGTCCATCACGATCGGGAGGCTGACGTCGTGCCGGCCGAGATCGCGGATCAGCGCCAGCCGGAGCGCCAGGAACACCTGCTCCCGCGTGCCGCGGCTGAGTCGCTCCGGATTCCAGATCGTGTCGTCCGCGTCGTGCACTTCCAGGCGGGCCTCGTCGATGGCCGTCGTGATCGACGGATAGCGGCCCTCGGTGAGCCTGGCCAGCCACCGCGACGCCTCGCGGAGCACCGGGGGCTGGTGGTCGCGGGCCACGGCCGCGCGGGTCTCCTCCAGGAGGATCCGGGCCCGTTCGAGCAGCCGGCGCCGGTCGAGTTGCTGGCCGATCCGCTCCTCGACCTCGGCGAGGTCCGCCTGCAACTCCTCGGTGCAGCGGTCGTGTGCGGCGGCCTCCACCCGGGCGGCCACCGCCTTGTGGCGATCGACCGCTGCGGACAGGGTCGCCCGGTGGCGGGCGGTCACGTCGCAGGCGTCGGCGAGCCGCTTCTGCAGCGGCACGATGTGGGTCTCGGCGAGCCAGCGATCGACGTCGGCCGGCTCGGTGGTGCGGCGGCGCGCGTCGAGCCAGGCGGTCTCCGCCATCTCCGCCTCGTGGCGGGCTTGTTCGTATTCGGGACGGCGATCGACCTTGGCGAGGAACTCGGCCTCGGTCGTCACGGCCCAGCGGGTGTAGAACTCGCGGACGGCCCGCTCGGCCACCTTGACCTGCCGGACCGTCTGGCGATGGCGGCGGCGGGCTAGTTCCAGCCTGCGGGTGAGCGAGCCGCGGCGGCGGATGGCCGCCTTCTCGGCGTCGAGCCGCTCCTGCAGCAGTCGGAGGTGATCGAGCGGCGTCGCTTCCGGCACGAGTTCGCACTCGACCATCATCTCCTCGATCCGTCGGGCGAACGCCGCCAGTTCCTCGCGCTTGTGCCGCGCCTCCTCGGAGAGCCGGCGCCGGTCGTCGTCGAGCGTCAGCAGCGTGTGGCGGTGGGTGGCGATTTGCCGGACCTCGCGGGGCGACAGGGTGGCGGGCAGGCCGCGATGCTCGAGCGCCTTCCGCCAGCGGCCGCGAGCGGCGCTCCGCTCGCCGAGGGCCCGCTTGAGCGCCTGTTCGGCGATCGTGACCTTGTCGGCGAACAGGTGCACCGAGCCGTCGCGGGCCGCCAGCTCCTCCAGCCGGTCGAGCTCCGCCTGCGCCAGGGCCAGTCGCCGGTCGAGCGTCAGGGTCGCGTCGGCGGGGATCTTCCGGTCGAGGAGGCCGCACTGCGCGAGACTCTCCTCACGCTGCTTCTTCGCCATCTCCAGCTGCCGGCTGGCGGTGTCGAGCCGGACCGTCGCCGACCGGTCGAGCGACCAGGTCGTGCCCGCGGCCAGCCCCGTGCTCACGAGGCCGAGCGGGATGAAGGCGTAGGCCAGCGCGCCGGTGATCTGCCCCGGCAGCAGCAGCCCCGACAGCAGCATGCCCGTGCCGATCACGAACAGCGAGCCGAGACCGAGAAGCCACGGCACGGGGATCAGCTGTCCGGCGAGGCTGGCCGACACCTCACGCTCGAGGCGGGCGATGGAGGCGTCGAGTTCGGCGAGCTGGCCGCCGGACGTGATCCGCTTGCGGAGCGTGGCGAGCCGCTCGCTCGCCTGCTCGATCGCCTCGGCCAGGGTGAGGCCGCCGAGCGCCGAGCCGGCGGCCTTCACGCCCCCGCGCACCTCGTTGTGGGCGTGCCGCGCCTCGCGGAGCGCCCGCTTCGCCGCCGTCACCTCGCGCGACGCCCGGGCGCAGTCGCGGGCCCGGGCCCGCAGCGGACCGAAGGAATGCGCGAAGCCCTCGGGCAGCAGCACGTCGGGCAGCGTGTCGGCGGCATCGAGCGCCGTCGCGATCGGGACCACGCGGGAGAGCCCGGCGACGCCGACCTGCTCGCCGAAGCGGCGGGCCGCCAGCCGCGCGTGCGACTCGGCGCGGGCCACGTCGGCCGCGAGCCGCTCGAGACGGGGCAGCTCCTCGCAGAGCGCGGCCACCGCCGCCCGCTTGTGCCAGACGGCCGATTCGGCCGGCAGATCGGCGAGCAGGCGGGCGAGCTTGGAGCGGCGCTTCTTGCGCTTCAGGGCGAGCCGCTCGAACCGCTTGAGGCGGCGGTTCGCCGACCGCCACGCATCGCGATCGGGGTGGACGAGCGGCGCCGTTTCGAGCGCCGCCAGCCGGTCCGCCGTCCGCTTCCACTCGGCGTGGAGCCGCTCCAGCGGGAGCACGCCGCGCACGACCGCCTCGGCGTGGACGGCCTGCTCGATCCGCCCCTCGATCCCCCTGATCTCGGCGTCGAGGTGCGCGAGTTCCGCCCAGAGTCCACCGGCGACCAACGCCGGCGCGTTCAAGGCGCCGAGCCGGTCGAGCAGATCCTGGCGGCGGACCTCGAGCGCCTTCAGCGGCGACACCGCGGGATCGGCCGAATCGAGCCGGGTGATCGCGTCGCGGAGGTGGCCGAGCACCCGCGACACCTTCGAGCGGTCGAGGCCGCTGGCCAGTTCGTAGAGGCGGCTGCCGCAGCCCTCCGGCTCGAGCGTGCGGAGTTCGTGCAGCTCGTCGAGGCCGAACGCCATCACGCTGGTGAAGGTCGTCTCGTCGATGTCGCCGACGATGTCCTGCAGGTAGACGCGATGGCGGTTGCCCTCGGTTCGCGGATCGACGTCCGCGATCTCGATCAGGTCGCCGTGGTCGCCCCCCAGGCCGACGATGTCGTCCTCGTAGCTGCCGCGCGTCAGCGCCGCGATGTGCGGGCCCTCGTGTCGTCGCTCGATCGAGAGCAGCGACCGCTCGGGGCCGACGCGCACGAACAGCCCGCCCGAGCAGGGCAGGTGCGGCTCGAGCACGCCCCGGCGAAACAGCCCCTCGAAGCCGAAGAACACGGCCCGGACGAATTCCAGCAGGGTCGTCTTCCCGGTCTCGTTGGTGCCATAGAGCACCTGCACGCCCGGTCCGAGCCGGTCGATGGTGACGCGCGACAACGCTCCGAAGCGTTCGGCTGCGATGCGTTCGATGAACATGATTCCTCCGCGGGCGCGGCCTGCAAAACGGGAACTGAAAAACGGTCAGGTTGACTCGACGAGCTCGAGGGCCAGCCAGCCGGCCTCCCGGGCCATGTCGGCCGGGATCGCCGGGTTGGGCGACTGTTCGATGACGGCGACGATGTCGGCCAGCGCCGACGAAAACGAGGTCGTCGTGCCGGGGCGGCTGCCCGATCGGGTGTGGCCGAGCGGCGCGAGCGACTCGCCCGGATCGGCGAAGACCTCGCGGCACCAGACGCGAAAGGTCTTCTGGTCGTAGAGCTGCCGCAAGCGGGCGAGCGTTTCGGCGGAAATCTCCGCCACGCGGACGCGACGGGCCACGCTCGTGCCGCACTCGACGGCGCAGCGGACGATCTCCAGCGGTCCGTGGGGAGCGGGCGAGTGAGACTCGAGCGCCGACCAGATCGCCGTGGCGAGTTCCTCGTCGCCGCCGGCGGGCGATTCGATCGCGATCGTTCGCCACGTCACGCGGTGGGTCGGCACCTCGTGCCAGCTGCCGCGCCAGTCGGCGTGGGGAGCGGCGAACGGCTCGGCCGGTGCGGCCCCGTCACGTTCGAGCAGCGTCAGGGTGCAGCAGCCGCCGGGCGAGGCCTCGTGCGCGGATCGCGCCTGGAGCGCCGGCAGGTGGTGCAGGCCCTGGGGCAGGGCCTGACGCCGACGCGACCCCCAGATCCAGAACGTGCCGGGGTGCGACCAGGCCGGCGAGGCGGCCGCCGCGGCCGCGAAGGCGGCGGCGGTCAGCGCCGGGGCATGCGGCCGCGGAAGCTCCCCGGTGAGAAGATCGGGCACGGCGTGTCCGCTACGGACGTCGCCCGGGTGCGGGTCGTGCCGCAGGGCATCCCACCGCTCGGAGTGCCAGAGCCCGGAATCCCACCCGATCACCACCCGCCGCTGCAGCGGCATGGGGGCCGAGCCCGGGGGCGGCAACGCGCCGGCCGACGTGCCGTGGGCCGAGACGATCTCCACGAGGAGGCCACGGACCTCGAACTCGAGCGGCGCCGACGGGGTGACGAAGGAGAGCCCGTGCGGCTCCCCGAGCATGCGCGAGATGTCGTTGCAGGCGGTCACGTCGTCGGCGACGAACACCGTGCGGCAGCCCTGGGCCGCGAGGCCGACGACGATCGTGCGGAGCGTTGCGGCCTGCGCCGGGCTGGCCCGCAGCGGATCGAGCACCCGGCCGCAGAGGACCAGCGCGGCCGCCTGCGTCTTGTGCGCCGTCGCGACGGCGGACTCGAGGGCGTCGAACGCGGCGTTGGAAACCGCCGCGGCGACGGCGGGAGGCGCGTCGTCCAACGCGGGGATCGGCCTGTCGAGCGCGGGATCGAATGCAAATACGAGGTCGGCCACGCGAGCACCTCTCTGCCCATCAAGGGAGCGTCGCCGCAGACCGGCGCCAGAGAAGCCACGCGGGTGGCCCCGAGCCGATCCGTGGCAGGGAACACAGGAAAGATGGGGGCAATGTAACGCCTCGCGGTCGATTGCCGCCAGACGAAAAAACGGGTCGGGAGCCCCCGCGCGGGACGGGGGGCCGATCCTGTTCGCCGCGGGCCGTGCGCGTCAGAAAGAGGGCAATTCAGGCAGGGGAGCGGCCGCAATCCAGGGAGGGCGGATGCCAGGATGGCTTCGTCTATGGGGAGTCAGATCCTGTCCTGACGCACCTCGGCGACGGGTGGTCGTCGCTCCTCAACGGCACCTGCCTCCGCGGACATGAAGGTCTACTGCCCCCCGGGGGAAACTCCTCCTTCCCGCCTGCAACCGGCCTCCGGTCACGCGTTGCATCCAGGAGGCTTTCCGCTGCGAAAGCGTTGGTGTCGTTCCGACCATCACCCGACGACCGGGCCCTCCGGGCCCGCCACGAACGCATGGTTCAGGCCCTGCCGCGATCCAACCCCGTCGTCGAATCAGCAGCAGGGGGTTCCAGAGGAGACCCGCGCCATGCCGCTCGCCACCCTTCACGCCTGGCTCGACACACGTGCCTCGACCAGATCGTGCCACCGTCTGTGGCGGGTCGCGATCCAAACATGCTGCCGGGCCGTCGCCCTGGCGGCTGTCCTGCCCGTCGTCTCGGCCGGGCAGGCCGGCGCGGCAGACTCGGCCGACGCCGTGGCCGTGGACACGAGCACTCTCGAGATGCTGACGCCGGACGAGGCCCGGAACGTGGCGGCCTCCGTTCGCGGCGTGCGTGTCCGGTTCGGCGTGCGTGAAGGAGCAGGTGTCAAACCGCTGAAGCTTCCGGCCGGCCTGCCGCTCGACCGCCTCAAAGCGTTGGATGCCGCCACGGCCGAAGCATTGGCCGCCTATGGCGAGCCGGGACCGCTCGCGCTCGGCGGCCTGACCGCACTCGACGCCGATACCGCCCGGGCGCTCGCACGGTTCAAGGGCGCGGTGTTGGGCCTCGACGGGCTCCGCACGCTCACCCCCGAGACCGCCGCGGCGCTCGCGGAGTTTCAGGGTGACATCTTCCTGCAGGGGCTGAAAGCGATCGACGTTTCCACCGCCAAGGCGCTGGCGACGTTCAAAGGGCGACAACTGTTCTTGAACCCCGACACCCTCGCGCCCGAGGCGGCACAGGCGCTCGCGGAGTTCCAGGGTGGCACCCTGAGTTTCGGCGGCCTGTCCTCGATCGACACCGAAGTCGGCAGGGCGCTGGCAGGATTCAAGGGTGGGGACTTGCGATTGACGAGCTTGACATCGCTGTCCGCCGACGTCGCCCGGGCGCTCGAGGAATCGCCAAGTTGGAGCGGTCGCCTGCCGGTGCTGGCGACGATCGACGCGGAGGCCGCACGGTCGCTCGTGCGAAACCGGCGTTTCGACGGCTTTCTGCCGAACTGCACCGTCGATGAGGCCGCTGCCAAGGTCTTGGCGGGGCACACGGGCCGCCTCCTCCGCTTCTCGATCCCCACGCTCTCCGCTGAGACCGCTCGGGCGCTCGCCCAGTTCAAGGGCGACATCCTGATGATCTCGGGTCTGACCACGCTCGATGCGGATGCGGTGCGACCGCTCGCGGAGTTCCAGGGGATGAAGCTCAGCTTTCCCAGCCTGACCGCGCTCACCGGCGACTCCGCCAAGGCGCTCGCGGCATGCAAGGCGTGGGACGGCGTGACCAGGGCCAGGGCGATCGACGAGCCCACCGCCAAGGCTCTGGCGGAGGGCGGATCGTGGAATGGCCAGTTGCCGTATTGCAAGATCGACGAAACCATTGCCCGGGTGCTGGCGCGTCACACGGGCAACGCGCTGTCCATCCAACTCACGTCGCTCTCCCCGGACACGGCACGGACACTCGCGGAGTTCACGGGCCAAAGCCTGCAACTCGGCGGCCTGAACACACTCGACGCCGCCACGGCAGCGGCACTCGCAGGGTTCAAAGGCCAACGGCTCGAACTCCCGCATCTCACAACGCTCGACGCCGCCACCGCCGAGGCGCTCGCCGCATTCGCGGGCCAGCAGGTGGTGCTGCCCGCCATCGCCACGCTGGACGACGACACCTGCGCGGCACTGGCCGATCTCCCGGGCCAGTGCCTCGCCATGCCTCAGGTCATCGGAAAAATCGGCGCGGAGATTCCCTTGACCCCGGAGACGGCGCGGCTCGTATGTGCGCTGGGATCCGCCGCCGTGCTCCTACACGTCACCGCCCTCGACACTCCCGACGCCGTCGAGATCGCCAAGTCGCTGGCCGCTGTGAAAGGCCCGCTTTCCCTCCCCAATCTCAAGAAAGTCTCACCCAAGACGCTCTCGGCTCTGATCGAGAACGGGGACATCCACATCCCGCCGATCGAGACGCTGGAACTGATTTCCGAACCCGACGGCAGTGCCAACGAGGACTTCGTGATCCCCGAGGGCTTCCGCGAACGGCAACGGAGGTAGGCCGGGGCGACGAATCCGCAGGGGCTACGCGGTGAGCGGCGGAGGCGAGGCGGCGAAATCGTGGACGATCGCGCCGGCCCAGGCGGCGTCGTTCGCGGCCGGCCCCAGCGCCGCCAGCACGCGGCTGCGGAGCAAAACCCCCTTCTCGATCGCGGTCGAGAACAGCCAGCACTCGATCCGGGCTCGGCCGCCGTGCCGTCGCACCGCCAACTGCCGCACGTCGGCCGGATGCACCGCGATCAGCGCGGTCGTGGCGGCCGCACGCCGGGCGAGCACGCAGGTCGCAGCCTCCGGCTGCGGTTCGCCATGCCGGCAGGGTGTCCAGTGGATCTCCCCGTGCCGCGCGACGCCCCAGAGCAGGTCGGTCGCATCCACCTCCGACACCACGGCCACGGCCGAATCGCTCTGCACCAGCGACGTCTGCGCGGAGACAACGACCTCCCAGCTGCAGATGCCGGGCCGCGGCTGCCGCCGCCACATGGCGGTGGCCCGCAACTTTCGGGCATCGGCCGGTTCGTAGACCGCGACCACGTCCTCGCCCCGGAGCCACTGCTCCATCAGCCGACACTCCGAGCGGAGATCGACTCCGAGCAGGCGATCGGCTCGGGAATCCCCGTCGGCGGAGAGCCCGATCCCGCGGGCGGGCGCGGCGAGGTCGAGTCGGGCGACGAGTCCGTCCGCTTCCTGCGTGGCGATTCGGTCGGCGAGCATCCAGGCGCACGGGGCGGGCGGCGAGGCGGTCATGGGGGACGATCCTGTGGTGGATTCCGAGGGCGGGCACGGACGCCGCGATTGTAGCGTGGGGGCGGGGATTCCCGATCGGGCACGCGATCCGTGTAGACTGCCGCGGTCGTTGGAACCGCATCGAGCACGCACACCCCGAGGACGCCGACTGCATGTCCGACTCCGCACCTGATCCGTTGGTTGTCTGCGAGGAGGCCGCCCGAGCCGGCGGTCGGGTGCTCCGCGAATGGATGGGCCGGTTCGGCGTCACGAGCAAGGGGCCACGCGATCTCGTCACCGAGGCCGACTACGCCGCGCAGCACGAGATTCGCGGCGTCATCGCCGCGGCCTTTCCGGACCACGGCTTCGTGGGAGAGGAGACGGAGCACGGTGTCGGACAGCCGGCCTCCGGCGAGCCGGGGCACGCGGGCTCCGGCACGCGCTGGATCGTCGATCCGCTCGACGGGACGAGCAACTACGTGCACGGGTTTCCCGCCTATTGCGTGTCCGTGGCGTTGGCCCGTGACGACGAACTGCTCGTCGGCGCGATCTACGATCCGCTGCGCGACGAGTGCTTCACGGCGCGGCGGGGCCACGGCGCGTATCTCGACGGCCGGCCGATCCGCCCGCCGCGGGTCGTCGTGCCGGGCGAGGCGCTGGCGGCGGTCAGCTTTCCGCCCCACGTGACCGCCGACTCCGCGGCGGTGGCCGACTTCCTCGCGGTGCTGCCGCACGTGCTGTCGGTCCGCCGGACCGGATCGACCGCGCTCAACCTCGCCTACCTGGCATGCGGCCGGCTGCACGCCTTCTGGGTGCGGCGAATCGCCTGCTGGGACGTGGCCGCCGGCATGCTGATCGTGCGCGAGTCGGGCGCCGCGATCGGCCCGTTCGCCGGTGTGGATGACCGCATCCCGCTCGACAATCCCGCCTTCGTCGCCGCCAGCACGCCCGAACTGCTGGCCGCGATGCGCGGCGTGCTGGGCGGCGGTTCCACCCGCTGACGCGGTGGCCCGCCGCCGGGCAACGTGGAAAGACGGGCGGGCAAGGCAAGGGTAAAAGCGGTCTGGCCCGCCTCCTGCGCCGCCGCTACCGTCCGCCCCCTCACGGGCAGTTCCCGGCCGGCGGAAAGGATTTCACCGGCAGTCTGCCCTGACGCATGGAGGCTCGTCAGGCATGAAGCGTGGATGCGCGACCCCGGCATTCCGTGGGCAGATGTGGTTCGTCGGCCGCTGCATGCTGGCCGCGGCGGCGTGGCTCGCGACCTTCGCGCCCGCCCGAGGGGCCGACTACCGCACCGCCAACTTCATCGTCGATGCGCCGACGGAAAAACTGGCCCGCGCGATCGGCGACGCCTCCGAGCACTACCGCCATACGCTGGCGGTCGAGTGGCTCGGTCGGCCGCTGCCGCGGTGGAGCCGCCCCTGTCCGATCAAGGCCCAGGTGGCCCCGCACCTGGGCGCCGGCGGCGCCACGAGCTTCGTCTTCGACAAGGGGGAGGTCTTCAACTGGACGATGACGATCCAGGGCAGCGAGGAGCGGATCATCGACTCCGTGCTGCCGCACGAGATCACCCACACGATCTTCGCCAGCCACTTCCGCCAGCCGCTGCCGCGGTGGGCCGACGAGGGCGCCTGCACCACGGTCGAGCATCCGGTGGAGCGCGCCCGCCAGCACCGGCTGCTGATCGAGTTTCTGACCACCGGCCGCGGCATCGCGTTTCCCGACATGTTCGCGATGCGCGAATATCCCGCCGACGTGCTGCCCCTCTACTCACAGGGGTACTCGCTGGCCCGCTATCTCATCGAGCGCGGCGGGCGGCACAAGTACGTGAACTTCGTCGCCGACGGCCTCGCCTCCGAGGACTGGGCCGGAGCGCTCTCGAAGCACTACGGCGTCTCCGACGTCGCGAAGATGCAGCACGTCTGGCTCGATTGGGTGAAGCAGGGGTGCCCCGCGCCCCCCGCCTCGCTGGCCGCCGCACCGCCGCGGCCCGACGACTGGGCCGGCACCGCCCGCGGCCAGAGCCCCGATCCCCAGCCGGCACCGCTCGCCGCGGGCCCGGTCGCCTCCACCGTGGGGCGCCGCTCGATCTACGCCGGGCAGCCGCGGCCGGCCACCGCCGACACCGCGTCGCCGACGACGCGGTGACGGACCGGGGAACTCTTCCGCCGCGGCCCGATGCGGCGGCAGGCCCTCGCGCGTGAGCCGCGTGCTCCCGTCTCTCGGGGGCGGTTCCCGGAACGCCTGGCTTCCCCCTGCGGTGGCGTTTTTCCGGCGTCGGCGCCGAGTCTGTCCGCGTCCGGCCCCATGGCGGCTTCGTTGATGCCTCGCGGCTGGCGTTGCTCAGAGGCTGTGGATGTCGGTCTCTTGATTTTGTAGCGGCAGCCCCTTGACGCACCCCCCAACCCCCGCCCCACCGGTACGTTACCGTCCCGCGCGAGAGCCATGGAGGGCTTTGGCCACGGATCGATAGCGAACGAGAAAACGGTGGCGGCCACCATTCCTCCACCCGCATCGACGTTGACTTTTTGATTCATCAAAACTAATGTTTTGATGAATCAAAAAAAGAGTTTTGGGAAACCAAAATATGCGTCGTCGTGGATTTACTCTGGTGGAACTGCTGGTCGTGATCGCGATCATCGGCGTGCTCGTGGGACTGCTGCTGCCCGCGGTGCAGGCGGCGCGGGAGTCTGCTCGGCGGGCGCACTGCGGCAACAGCCTCCGCCAGATCGGCATCGCCATGCAGATCTTTCTCGACGCACGGCGTCACTTCCCGTCGGGTTATCTGGCCGACACCGCGGCATCCGCGCGCGATGCCGACACGTTCGACGCCCCACCGGGCACCGGTTGGGGCCTGGCGATCGCCCCATTTCTGGAGGAGGCTGCCGCGACGGCGGCCTACGATCCAGTGGCGGGGGTGGCCGCCGTCGCCAATCTGCCGATCGTGTCCCGTCGGCTGACCACCTTTCTATGCCCATCGTCAACCGGCCCTCGCGATCCGTTCGCCGTCCTCGATGCGAGCGGCGCGGCCCACGGATCAGGGGCGGTGCTCGGTCGCAGTGACTACGTCGCCAATGCAGGCCAGGAGGATCCTTGGGATGGATCACCCCGAGTTGACTGGCGAGGCATCGCCAACGGCCCCCTCTACCGCAATTCACGACTGAAAGCGGCCGAAATCTCCGATGGTCTGTCGAAGACAGTGTTCGTGGGCGAACACTCGCAGGCCCTCTCGCAGAAGGCCTGGGCCGGCATTGTGGCAGGCGGTTTCAGCCACCCGGCCGAGGCCTTTCGTGGCACTACAACTGCCGAGCATGCCGCCGCTCTCGTGCTGTCGCACAGCGGCCCCGCGGCCGGCGAGGCGGGGATCATCCACGTGCCCAACGATCCTGCCGGACACTGCGACCAAATGTATTCGCAGCACCCCACCGGTGCGAACGTGGTGCTGGGAGACGGATCGATGCGGTTCATCGGTGCGGCCATCGACCGGGCCACGTGGGCGGCGATTGCGAGCGCGGCGGGTGGCGAGGTCGCCGCCGCCGACTAGCAGACTGTGCAACAAGTCTGCCGCCGCAGGATGCGGCGACCGCCGACCGTCGAAAACCTCGCGGGGACCGCAGGGGTGCCGGCCAGTGCCGGCCACAGCCGTGCCTGGGTCTCCAGGGAGGTACATGCCAGATCGAGGAGCCCGGTTCGCTCCGGCCCAGCGTTTTCTCGGGCGTTTTGCGAAGGTGCTGCCTCATCAGGGAACGCACGTCGCGGGTCGCCCCGACTTTGCAGGTCGCTTAGCGCGAATGACTCAGTCCCTACGCGGCGTACTGGCCGTGGATGTATTTCCGTGGTCGATTCCTCGACCGGCGCGCCGATCTCGTGCCGCCGCCACGCAAGCACCGGCCCAGGTATCACGGCGTCTGTGCCCCGCATCACATGCTCAGAAGGGCCGGACGCGGAGAGACTCCGCGCCGACGCCGGAAAAACGCCACCGCAGGCGGGACGGCAGGCGGCCGGGAACCGCACCCGCGAGCCCGGGAGACGGGAGCACGCGGCTCACGAGCCGCTCACGACAGCGCCGTTGACCCGCCCGTCGGTCGGTGGGCGATCTCGGGAAACGTCTCGCTGAAGGCATGGCCCGACCGTGAGCGGATGCCCAACCACACGAGCAGCCCGCGCCGGACGGTCCGGAACGGCACGGCGACCGACCGGTGGAGGCGGATCCACCAGGGACGCATCCGCTGGATCTCGGCCCCGGTGACCCGCTGCTGGTCGGGGCCGTGCTTCGCCCGGTGCTTGAGCAGGTGGTAGTCGTCGCACTGCTGCAGCACCCGGAGCACGCCGCCCAGGATCCGGGCGGCCAGCCGGCTGCCGGTCGGCAGGGCGAACGAGATCTGGAAGTCGATCAGATGCGGCCGGCCCGCCTCGTCGACGAGGATGTTTTCGCGCTTGTGCAGATCGACGTGGGCCACGCCGCGCCGGTGCACCTCGGCGAGGATCCGATCGAAGCGGGGAAAGAACTCGGCGTTCACCCGCTCGTCCGGTCGCAGCGCGTGCCCCTCGACGAACTGCCGCGACACGGCGTTCGCCAGCCGCCGGCCGCCGACGCAGATCGGCCCGAGCGAGCCCGGCACGCCGTCGATGCCCGCCAGCCGGTCCATGAAGCCCTGTTCGCGGGCGGCGAGCCGTCGGCCCAGCCAGCCCATCGGCAGGAAGAAGATCCGCTGGCGGCGGTTGAACTTGCAGACCGCCCGGCGGGTCTCCGACGCGTAGATGCCGGTGGCCGCCCAGGAGTCGTGCTTGAGGATCTCGCTGCGGCGAAAGGTCTCGCCGTCGATTTCGACCCGCTCCGGCGGATCCGCCGCCCCCAGGGCGCGAAAGACCGGCGGCCGCGGCCGCACGCCGGGCTCCGGTGCTCCTGCGACTGCGGAACCGGTTGAAACCCTCGTGGCCGCCACCATGGGTGCGTTTCCTCGGTCGCGGAAAACCGGCACGCAGAAGATGCGCGCGGCGTCCCACCTTCCCGATGGTTTCGACGCCGGGGAGGGGCGGTGGTGAGACGGTTCCGGCGGACTCGTTTTTTTCGCTTGGCCGCCCTCGGTGCCGCATCCTGCCCGGTCGCCCCAGCCTGCCGTGGCGATTCCGGCCAAGCGACCGCCCCGGTCACCACGCCCGCCGGATGCCGCTACGGCTTCACGCCGGTCACGAGCAGCGTGATGTGGTAGAAGACCGGCGCGGCGAAGCACATCGAGTCGATCCGATCGAGCACGCCACCGTGTCCGACCACGAGCGTGCCGTAGTCCTTGACGCCGCGGTCGCGCTTGATCGCCGACATCGTCATGCCGCCGGCGAAGCCCATCAGGGCGACGACGAGGCCCGCGAGCGCCGCCTGCCAGGGCTGGAAGGGGGGCGCGGCCCACCAGAGCACGGCGGCCAAGAGCGCCGTGCTCGTGGCGCTTCCGAGCAGGCCCTCCCAGGTGCGGTTGGAACTCACGGCCGGCGCGACCAGATGCTGGCCGAGCATCCGGCTCCAGACGTATTGCATGCAGTCGGCGAACTGCACGAGGAGGATCAGGAAGAAGAGCAGGCGGAAGTTGGCGCTGCGGCCCGCCGGTTCGGCGGTGATCGGGATCTGGAGGAGCGCCGGCGCGAAGGACAGGCAATAGACGCAGACCACGAGGCCGGCCTGGATCTTCGCGGTGCGTTCGAGGAACCGCTTGTAGTCGCCCGCCACGGCCACGCGCGCGAGCACGAAGAGCGTGGCGTAGACCGGCAGGAAGACGCTGAAGATGTCGTAGCGGTTGAGCCCCACGAGCACGTAGTGCAGCGGCGTGAAGAGGAAGAACACCCAGAACAGCGCGCGGTGGTCGCCCTTGCGGGTCGGCGTGAGCGTGATGAACTCGCGCAGCGCCCAGAACGAGACCAGGCCGAAGAGCACGACGGTGGCGGTCGTGCCCAGCCAGAAGGCGGCCGCCAGCACCGTGCAGAGAATCCACCAGCCGCGGAGCCGGGCGTTGAACGTGCGGATCGCGGCCGGGTCGAGGCCACGGTCGGGATGCCGCTTGAGGAACTGCCCGGCGCCGGTGGCCGCCGTGAGCAGGGCGAGCACGCCGGCGATGAGGGCGATCGTGCGGGGGTCGTTCATGCCGCACTATTCCTTGAGGGCAATCACCGCGCGGCGGGCCCGCGCGAGGAAATCGAGTTTCGCCTCGCCCCGTTCGAGCCACAAGGGCGGGCCGAAACTGATGCAGGAGAGCAGCGGCACCGGCAGGAACTCGCCGCGCGGCAGCACCCGATTGAGGTTGTCGATGTGCACCGGGATCAGTTCGATCTCGGGCCGCTTCTTCGCGAGGTAGTAGAGGCCGCTCTTGAACTCGCCGATCTCGCCGCTGACGCTCCGGCTGCCCTCGGGAAAGACGATCAGCGAGTGCGTGGTGCCGGCTTCCCGGAGCATCAGGTCAACGGGGCTCTGGTGGACCTTGATGTCGGTGCGGTCGATCAGGATGGCGTCGAACACCTCCTGGGCCAGCCACCGGCGCACGATGCCCCGGGACCAGTAGTCCTTGGCCGCCACCGGACGCGTCACCTCGCGGACCGCCTGCGGCAGCGACGACCAGATCACGATCGCATCGAGGTGGCTCGTGTGGTTGGCGAAGTAGACCCGCTGGCACGTGTCGGGCTGGCTGGCGATCCAGCGGATGCTCGCCCCGGAGAGCAGGCGGGCCAGCGCCGCCCGGGTGAGCCCGGCGGCGCGGCAGAAGGGGGAACGGCCGTTCGGCGTGGCCGGCCCGGCGGGACCTGCGGTGATGTCGGCGGGGGACAGCATGAGGGCATCTTCGGCGGGGCCGTCCGCCTGGGTCAATCCTGGGGCACGGCGTCGTTGACGAAGGGGTTGTGCAGCCGCTCGCGGCCGACCGTCGTCGGCCCGCCGTGTCCGGGAAACACCGTCGTTTCGTCGGCCAGCGTGTAGAGGTGCCGGCGGATGCCCTGGGCGAGGGCGTCGAAGTCGCCGTCCGGAAAGTCGGTCCGTCCGATGCCTCCCTCGAAGAGCACGTCGCCGCCGAAGACGGCCGGTGGGTCGCAGCCCTCGAGGACGAAGACGACATGGCCGCTCGAGTGGCCGGGGATCTCGCGGGACACGAAGCGGATCCCGCCCGCCGTGAAGGCCTCGCCGTCGTCGAGCAGCCGGTCGGCGGGAGGGCTCACGAGCGCTTGCCCGAAGAGGGCCGAGAGGTTGGCGGTGGGGTCGGTGAGTTTGTGGGCGTCGCCCCTGCCGATGATGATCGGAAGCCCGGGCCAGCGGCGCCGCAGCGCGGCGTTGCCGGCGATGTGGTCGGAGTGGCCGTGCGTGACGAGGATCGCCGCGGGGCTCAGCCCCCGGGATTCGACCCAGCGGATGATCGCCTCGGGCTCGAACCCGGGGTCGATGATGACGCAGTCCGGGCCGTCGCCCGCAGACAGAACGTAGCTGTTCTCCCCGAAGGGGAGCGACTCGATCCGGGCCAGTTGGAAGCCCGCGGGGGCATCGAGGCGGTCTGTGTGGGCCATGGTGGGAAGGGCGGGGCTGCTCGGGGGGAAGAAACGCTGTCTGGGGAGCATGGTTTGCTCGCTGGTCCTCCACAAGCCACCGCCATTTTTCGCAGAAAAACGGGCCGCCGCGCCCCGGGAAATGGCATGGCGGCGGGTTTGGGGGGCCGGTAGACTCCCGCCGCCCTTCGGGTCCAGGTCCGTCACATCGCGTGCGGCCGGGCGCGGGGGGATCGGCTGCGGCCAGGCTCGACCCGTGGGGATCTGCCGGCCGTTCCGTCGATCGCCGACGTCGCTCATGCCGGCCAGCCGGCGGGGCGATAGACAAGAAAACGAGAGCCTGTCAGTCCCGGCAGCGAGCGGCGGAACGGATGTCCGCCCCGGGCAACGCGGATCCATGGAGGGAACAATGGCCGGTCGTGCGTGGAAGTTTCGGGTGATGGTGGATGGTCGCCGGTTCGGCCTGCGGGCCATCGGTTCGGCCGCCCTGCTGGCCACGGCTGCCGCGTTGACGCTTCCGTGCACCGTCGCCCACGGGCAGGCCGCGACCGCTCCCCAGGGGCCGGGCCTCGTGCCGCACGGCGATGCGGCCACCGGCAACGCGAACGCAGCCGACGCGTCGGCCGCCACGGTCGGGGCCCATCCGTTGCAGCCGGCGCTCGAGCTCGCCCAGAAGGGGCTCCTCGGCCTCCGCAGCAGCATCAAGGACTACTCCTGCACGATGGTGAAGCGGGAGCGGATCGACGGCAAGCTCAACGACCATGAATACATGTTCGCCAAGGTCCGGCACGAACCGTTCAGCGTCTACCTCTACTTCCTTTCGCCCGACACGGTGAAGGGGCAGGAAGTGATCTACGTCGATGGCCGCAACGACGGCAACATGCTGGCCCACGCCGGCAGCGGCGTGCGGGCGATGGTCGGCACGGTGTCGGTCAAGCCGCAGAGCATGCTCGCGATGCAGGGCAACCGCTATGCGATCACGGAGATCGGCGTGGAGAACCTCGCCAAGCGGCTCGTCGAAGTGGCGGAGCACGACAAGCAGTTCGGCGAGTGCGAGGTCAACTTCTTCCCCAACGCCAAGGTGAACGGCCGCGTCTGCACCTGCGTGCAGGTCTCGCATCCGGTGCCGCGGCGCAACTTCCGCTTTCACCTCGCCCGCGTGTTCATCGACGACGAATACACGATCCCGATCCGCTACGAGGCCTATGATTGGCCGCACGAACCGGGCGGTCAGCCGGTGCTCATGGAGGAGTACACCTACATGAACGTGAAGGTCAACAATGGCTTCACGGACGCCGACTTCGACCCCAAGAACACCGCCTACAAGTTCGGCGTGAAGTGATCGGTCCCCCGGGGCCTGCCCGGGCGAGATGCGCTGCGATCCGGCATTCATGGGACGCGAAACCAAAATCCTGCTGGGACTGCTCGGCCTCCTGGCGGGCGTGTTCGTGGGTCTGCTGTCGATGAAGCTGCTCGTGCCGCGGCCTCCCGCGGGCGCCGGCCCGGACATCCAGGCCGAGCTGGCCGACACCGCGCCGAACGAGCTCGTCGAACCGCCGACGCTCACGATGCAGGCGAGCGATTTCGCCGCCGCACCGCCGCTCGTGACCGATCGCCAGCCGCCCGCGGCCCTCCCGGCCGCCGACCGGTATGCGGTGCGCGAAGGCGGATTCGGGCCGCCGGATGCGTTGCCGGATGCCGTCGCGGACGCGACGCCGCCTCCGGACGACGGCTCGCGTCGCGATCCGTTCGTGGCGCCGACCGCGTTCGACCAGCCGATCGACGAACCACCGGCCGATCGCTTCGAGCCGGCCGCCGACGTCGTGGAGGAGCCGATCGCCCTCGGCGCAGTCGGCGCGGATGCCCGCTCACCAGACCCCTTCTCCCGCGATGCCCGTCCCCAGGCTCCCGTGTCTCCGGCGGTTCCCCCGGCCGGCGCCGAGCCGCTGCGGTCGCCGCTGGGCGGGGCCGCGAGTCCGTCGGGTTCGGCGTATGTAGTGCAGCCGGGCGACTCGTGGTGGTCGGTCGCGGAGCGGGCGTATGGCGACGGCCGCGTCTACCGGGCGCTGTTCGCCTGGAACCGGGCGATCGATCCCCGCGTGACGCTCGCTCCCGGCACACCGCTCGAACTCCCGCCGCTCGACACGCTCGGCACGGCGTGGCCGCAGCTGCTGCCGCGGTAGTTCGGCCGCGACCGCGCGGGTTCCAAACGGATCGTCGTCCGCCGTCAGATCCGTTGGGCGACGCGCAGCTTCGCGGAGCGGCTGCGTGGATTGCGCCGCACCTCCTCGTCCGAGGCCTCGACGGGAGAGCGGGTCAGGCTTTCCCAGACCTGCCGGTTCCGAAAGGCCTCCTTCACGAGCCGGTCTTCCAGCGAGTGGAAGGAGATCACCGCCATGCGGCCGCCGGGGGCGAGCCGCACCGGCGCCCGCTCCAACGCGATCCGCAGCGATTTGAGTTCCTGGTTCACGGCGATCCGCAGGGCCTGAAAGGTGCGGGTGGCCGGATGAATGCGGGCCGGCGGATTCTGCCGCGGGATGGCCGAGACGACGACCCGCGCGAAGTCGCGGGCTGAGCGGATCGGTTCCTTCTCGCGGACGGCGGCGATCCGGCGTGCGATCCGCCGGCTGTAGCGCTCCTCGCCGAACTCGTGGATGATGTCGGCGAGGCTTTCCGGCCGCATCCGGTTCACCATCCGCCAGGCCGGCTCGCCCTCCGTGGGGTCGAACCGCAGGTCGAGCGGCCCGTCGGAATCGAACGAGAAACCGCGGGCGTGATCGGCCAGTTGGTCGCTCGACAGGCCGACGTCGAGCAGGATGCGATCGACCCGGTCGATCGACAGCGCGTCGAGCACCTCGGGCAGGTCGCAGTAGTTCGCCTGGGCGAATCGCACGGGCAGCCCCGCGAGTTCCCGGGCGCCGCGCTCGATCGCGACGGGGTCGCGGTCGATGGCGATTACGAGCCCGGTCGGTCCGACCGCCTCGGCCAGGAGCCGAGCATGGCCGCCGCCGCCGAGCGTGCCGTCCACGACCCGCATGCCGGGCTGCACCGCGAGGAACGACAGCACCTCGGCGGGCAGGACGGCGGTATGGATGCTGGAGGGCGTCATGGACCGACATGATACCCGACCGCCGCGCCGCGGCGCCGCGGAGAAGGCTCGGGGAGGACTTTTTCCACGGGCCGGTAGGATGAGGCGATGCAGGATGCCGATCTCTACGACTACGAACTGCCGCCGGACCTGATCGCCCAGGAACCGCTCGCCGACCGCACCGCCGCACGGCTCCTGCACGTGCGGCGGGGGGATGGAGCGCTCGCGCACCGGCACGTCCGCGACCTGCCCGACATCCTTCGGCCGGGCGATCTGCTCGTCGTCAACGACACGCGGGTCGTGCCGGCCCGGCTCTTCGGCCGGCGGATGCAGACGGGAGGGAAGTGGGAGGGGCTGTTTCTCCGGCTGCAGGCGGGCGGGCCCCATGCCGGCGCGTGGGTCGTGCTGGCGCAGTCCCGCGGTCGGCCCGCGATCGGCGAACGCGTGATGCTCGCCGACCGCGACGGCGCCGATGCCCTGGCGATCGCGCTCGTCGGGCGGGCCGAGGGGGGCGCCTGGGTGGCGATGCCGGAGTCGAGCGACCCGTGCACCACGCTCCTCGACCGCGTGGGCCGCGTGCCGCTGCCGGGCTACATCCGCGGCGGCGCGGAGCAGCCGGGAGATCGCGAACGCTACCAGACCGTCTTCGCACGGGAGAGCGGCTCCGCCGCGGCGCCGACGGCGGGCCTGCACTTCACGCCCGAACTGCTCGCCGCCCTGGCCGCGAAGGGCGTCGCGCGGGCGGCGGTCACGCTCCACGTCGGCCTCGACACCTTCCGGCCGATCACCGCGGCGTCGATCGACGACCACCCGATGCACACCGAGTGGTGCGAATGCCCACCCGGGACGGCGGCGGCCGTGAACGAGGCGAAGGCCCGCGGCGGACGGGTCGTCGCCGTGGGCACGACCGCGGCGCGGACCCTCGAGACGGCGGGCAGACAGGCGGCGGCCGGCGGCATTTCGGCCTGGAGCGGCCCGACCGATTTGTTCATCAAACCCGGTTTTCCCTTCCGCGCGATCGACTGCCTGTTGACGAATTTCCACATGCCGCGGACAACGCTCATGGTGCTGGTGAGCGCGTTCGCGACCCGCGGGCTCGTGGCCCGTGCCTACGAGGAGGCGATCCGGGCGCGGTATCGGTTCCTGAGCTACGGCGACGCGATGCTCTTCGAATAAGGCTGACTGAAGAAGGGACACTAAGGCATGTCGAATCTGCCGCAGGAGGATGTGCTCGTGGTGCCGCGGGCGCTCTTCGACCGGGCCGGCGCGTTTCAGGGGTTTTGTGCCGACACGGCGACGTACCTGCCGCTGCTGCTCGACCCGAAGCACACGTCGTGGCGACCGCGGGCGACGGTCGAGGACGACCCGTCGTTCAAGCAACTGATCCCCTACTGCGTGCTCGCCTGGCGGGATGCCGCCGGCGGCCCGCGGTACTTCGCCTACACCCGCGGGGGCGGCCAGAGCGAGGCGCGGTTGCGGGCCAAGCGCTCGGTCGGGATCGGCGGCCACATCTCCAGCACCGACGGCGAGCACGGCGACGACACCTCCTACGAGGCGGGCATGCGCCGGGAGATCGCCGAGGAGATCGCGATCGGCGGCACGTGGACGTCGCGGTGCGTCGGGCTCATCAACGACGATTCCAATGCGGTCGGCAGCGTGCACCTGGGGATCGTCCACGTGCTCGAACTGGAGCGGCCGGAGGTGGCGTCGCGGGAGAGCGAACTGGTCGAGTGCGGGTTCGACACGCTGCACGCGCTCTTGGCCGACCGCGACCGGTTCGAGACCTGGTCGCAGATCACGCTCGACGCGCTCGCCGCGGGAAAGCTCGGCTGACGGCCCCCCGCCACGGCGGCTCCCCCGGTGGGCACGGCGGCCGCGGAAAAGGGGTAATCTTGCGGAAGCAGGGCCGGAACCGGCAGGCCCCGTTCACCGCTTCGACCTCGGCCGTCCCCGTCGCGCCATGATCTACCTCGACAACCACGCCACGACCCGGCTCGATCCCCGCGTGCTCGAGGCGATGCTGCCCTGGCTCACCGATCACTACGGCAACGCCGGCAGCGCGACCCACGAGATGGGCCGCGAGGCCCGGGCCGCCGTCGAGACCGCGCGGGAGACGTTCGCCGCCACGATCGGCGCGACCGCCCGCGAGATCGTGTTCACGAGCGGCGCCACCGAGAGCGTCAACCTCGCGGTGCTCGGCACGGCCGCGCGGGCGCGGCAGGCCCGACCGCAGGCGGCCGCCGCGCCGCACCTGATCACGGTCGCCACCGAGCACCACGCCGTGCTCGATCCCGTCGAGCATCTGGAGCGCCAGGGATTCGCCGTCACCCGGCTGGAGGTGGTGCCGCAGGCCGCGGCGGGCGTGCCGGGCCGGATCCGGCTCGACGACCTGGAGGCGGCCCTGCGGCCGGAGACGTTCCTCGTCTCGGTTCTGCTCGCGAACAACGAGATCGGTGTTGTCCAGGACGTCGCCGCGATCGCGGAGATCGCGCGGGCCCGGGCCGCGCTCGTGCACGTCGATTGCGCGCAGGCCGTCGGCCGGATGCCCATCGACGTCGATGCGCTGGGGGTGGATCTCGCGAGTTTCTCCGCCCACAAGTTTCACGGGCCGAAGGGGGCGGGCGGTCTCTATGTCCGCCGCCGCGGCCGGGCCGTCCGCGTCGATCCGCTCGTCTTCGGCGGCGGCCAGGAACGCGGGATGCGGAGCGGCACGCTCGACGTGCCCGGCATCGTGGGGCTGGCGGAGGCGGCGCGGCTCGCGACCGACGGCCTGGCCGAGGAGGTGCCGCGGATGCAGTCGCTGCGGAACCGGCTCTGGGAGGCGCTGGCCCGCGGCATCCCGGGGCTCGCCCTCAACGGCCCCGCGCTCGACGCATCGGGGGCGATCGCCGGCGGCTCGGCGGCGCTCCGGTTGGTCAACAACCTCAATGTGCAGGTTCCCGGCGTCGACGGTCAGACGCTCCTCGCCACGCTCGCCCGCCACGAGCTCGCCGTGAGTTCGGGCAGTGCCTGCTCGTCGGAGAGCCCGCGGCCGAGCCACGTGCTCCTGGCCCTCGGCCTCGACGAGGATCAGGCGCGGGCGAGCCTGCGGTTCGGACTGTCGCGGTTCACGACGGCCGACGAGGTGGACGAGGCGGCCGTGCGGATCGCCGCCGCCGTGAGTCGCCTGCGGGCCGGATGAGGCGGGGCGGCCACCGGGCTGCCGGGAATTCGATCCGCGGGCCACGCGCCGGAGGCGTCCGCGGTCCGGCCGGCCTTTGCCTTTCGGCGGGCCACCGCTAAACTTTTGACATCGCGGGCTGTGTGAAACTCGGCCCCGAATTTCAGCAGGAGGATTCAAGCCATGTCGGTCATGCTCACGGAAAAAGCCGCCAGCGAAGTGAAGAAGATCATCACCGAGCAGAACCTCGATCCCGCCACCGTGCTCCGCGTGGGCGTGGCCGGCGGCGGCTGCAGCGGCTTCCAGTATTCGCTCGGCTTCGACACGCAGTTCGATCCGAAGGCCGACACCAAGACCGACCAGTTCGGCGTGGCCGTCGTGGTGGACAAGAAGAGCGACCTGTTTCTCGATGGCACCACGCTCGATTTCCACGACAGCATCGACAAGCGGGGCTTCACCTTCAACAACCCGAACGCCAAGAAGAGCTGCGGCTGCGGCAGTTCGTTCCAGGCCTGATCGTGGCTGTCGAGAAGGTTCAGATCGTCGGCATTGGCGACGACGGCGTCGATGGCATGACCGCCCAGGCCCGCCGCCTCGTCGAGGCGGCCGACGTGCTCCTCGGCCCGGAGTCGTGCGGCCCGTTGCTGCCGGCGCCGCTCCGGTCGCGGTTGCAGGCGGCGGCGAACCTCGAGGAGCTCGTCGAGCGGATCGAGAAGGCGGGGTCGAAGCGGGTGGTGGTGCTCGCGTCCGGCGACCCGCTCTTCTACGGCACCGCGCGGTATGTCTGCGGGAAGCTTGGCAAGGACCGGTTCGAGGTCGTGCCGCACGTCAGCAGCATGCAGCTCGCGTTCGCGCGGGTGAAGGAGTCGTGGGAGGAGGCGTTTTTGGCGAACCTCTCGGGCCAGTCGATCGAGCGCGTGATCGACAAGGTTCGCTCCAGCGAGACGGTCGGCCTGTTCACCAGCGAGCAGTGGCCCCCCGCGGCGGTCGCCCGGGCCCTGTTGGACGAGGGCATCGACTACTTCCAGGCCTACGTCTGCGAAAACCTCGGCTCGCCGGACGAGCGGGTCACCCAGGGCAGTCTCGCCGACATCGCCAAGGACACGTTCGGCTCGCTCAACGTGATGATCCTCGTGCGGAAGGCCCGCGTGGCGGACAAGCCCGGGCAGGTCGGCACGAGGCTCTTCGGCAATCCGGATGAATGCTTCCTGCAGTCGCGTCCGAAGCGCGGCCTGCTGACCCCGGCGGAGGTGCGGTCGCTCGCGCTGGCCGAACTGGAGCTGCGGGCCGGCAGCGTGGTGTGGGACGTCGGCGCGGGCAGCGGCTCGGTGGGCCTCGAGGCCGCGCGGGTCGCCCGCGACGGCACGGTGTATGCGATCGAGATGGATCCCGACGATCACCATCTCATCCGGGAGAACGCCGGACGACTCGGCGTCACGAACCTCCAGGCGGTGCTCGGGACGGCGCCGGATGCATGGGCCGAACTGCCCGATCCCGACGCGATCTACGTGGGGGGCAGCGGCCGCGACGTGGCGATGCTCGTGGAGAAGGCGTGGGAGCGGCTGCGGCGGGGCGGCCGGCTCGTCACCGCCTGCAACAGCATCGAGAATCTCGCCGCCGTGCACGCCCTCCTCCGGGCGCGGTCGGGCAACGCGGCCTACTGGATGGTGAACATCGCACGCGGCATCGAACAGCTCGACCGCATCCGCTTCGAGGCGATCAATCCGATCTTCCTGATCGCGGCCACGAAGCCGACATGACCGCCCCGCAGCTGCCGGAACCGCTCGACGTGATCGCGGTCGGGGCCCACCCGGACGATGTGGAGATCGGCTGCGGCGGCACGCTCGCGCTGCTCGCCGCGCAGGGGCACCGGGTCGGCATCGTCGATCTCACCGACGGCGAGCCGACGCCCCTGTCGAGCGGGCCGGAGGAACGCCTGGCCGAGGCGGCGGCGGCGGCGCAGGTGCTGGGTGTCGCACACCGCGAGAACCTCGGCTTCCCGAACCGCCGGCTCTTCGACTCCTTCGAGATCCGCGTCGCGCTGGCGAAGGTGCTGCGGCGGTTCCGGCCGCGGGTCGTGCTCGGCATCGGCGACAAGACGCCGCTCGCCTCCCCCGACCACGCCCAGGCCGTCGCGATCACCGAGGCCGCGGTCTTCTACTCGCGGCTCACGAAGTGGGACGAGACGTTCGCCGGCCTGCCCGTCCACACGGTGCCGCACCTGCTCACCTACTTCCTGTTCGCCGGCGTGCCGAGCGTGCCGCACGGCCACTTTCCCGTGGTGGTCGATATCGCGGCCCATCTGGAGACGAAGCTGGCCGCCATCGGCTGCTACCGGTCGCAGTTTCCCCCCGAGAAGGCCCACGTGTTTTCGCGGGTCCGGGCGATGGCGGAGACGGCCGGCATCATGGCGGGCTGTGCGGCCGGCGAGGTGCTGGCCGGGAGCCGCATGCCCTGCACGACCGAGCCGCTGCGGATGCTCTTTCCGCCGACCCGGACCTGAAGCGCGTGGCGGGCCGGCCCCGCGCACCACGGAGAAAAGCCATGAACGACCGGGATGCCTGGGACGCGGTCGTCATCGGGGCGGGGATCGCGGGGCTCTGCGCGGCCGGAGCGTTGGTCCGGGCCGGCCGCCGCGTGCTCGTGCTCGAGAAGTCCCGCGGGATCGGCGGGCGGATGGCGACGCGGCGCGTGGGCGGGGCGGTCTGCGACCACGGCGCGCAGTTTTTCACGGTTCGCGGGCGGGCGTTCGGCGGGATCGTGGCCGAGGCGCACGCCGCCGGTGTCGCGCTGCCATGGTGCGACGGCTTTGCGCAGGCCGCGACGGCGGACGGCCCCGTGGCGCCCGCAGGTGCCGGCCACGCCCGCTGGCGCGGCGCCCGCGGCATGACCGACCTGCCCAAGCGGCTTGCCGAGGCGCTCGCCGCGGAGGGGAGCGACCGGTGCACGATCCGCACCACCGTCAAGGCGACCGCGATCGGGATCTCGCAGGGCCGCGTCCGCGTGACGATCGACGAGGGGGAAGGCCGCATCGAAACGCTGACGGCATCCGGCGGGGTGCTGACGGCGCCGGTGCCGCAGTCGCTCGACCTGATGGCGGCGGGCGACATGCTCGCCGCCGGAGGCCCGGTCGATCCGGAGACGCGGCGGCTCCTGGAAACGGTCTCCTACGATCCCTGTTTCGCGCTGCTGCTCGTGCTCGACCGGCCGAGCCGCGTGCCGCCGCCCGGAGCGATCCAGTTTGCGGAAGGCGGCGGCCCGATCGCGTGGCTGGCCGACAACCAGCAGAAGGGCATCTCGGCCGTGCCGGCCCTGACCGTGCACGCCAGCGGCGGCTTCAGCCGCGAGCACTTCGACGCGCCGCAGGACGAGGTGGCCGCGCTGCTGCTCGATCGCGTGCGGCCATGGATCGACGGCGACCCGGTCACGGCCGTGGTCGAGCGGTCGCTGCACCGTTGGAAATTCGCCCTGCCGACCCGGCTCATTCCGGCGCCGCTCGTGGCGGCGACGCCCACCCCGCCGATCGTCTGCTGCGGCGACGCGTTTGCGGGCCCGCGGGTCGAGGGCGCGGCGTCGAGCGGCCTGGCCGCCGGACGGTGGCTGACCCGCGTCCTCGACGCCCCTCCGGCGTGAGTCGCTTGCAAGAAGATGCGGGTGACCGGCAAGATGGCGGCTCTCGGAACGCCTTTCGTCGTTGTCCCGAACCCCCGGAGTCGATTTCATGGCCACCGCCACCGCCCCCCGCCTGCTTCCTGAAGTGGAGAAGTTTCTCGCCTCGTCGCCCTTGAAGGGCGTGGTGGGCGGCAAGGATGTCGCGGGATCGGGCGGCGGGACGATGGCGACCCGCGATCCGGGAACGGGCGAGCCGATCGCGGAGTTCTGCGTGCTCGGCGCCGACGACGTCGATGCGGCCGTGAAGGCCGCGGCCCATGCGTTCAAGCATTCGGGCTGGGCGACGATGCCCCCGAACGAGCGCGGCGCGCACCTCCACCGGTTCGCCGACGCGATCGAGAAGCACAAGGCGATCATCGGCCAGATCGAGTCGCTCGACGCCGGCAAGATCCTCGGCCAGGCGCTGGGCGACGTGCAGAACTGCATCGACACGCTCCGCTACTTCACCGACATGGCGCAGCACGTCCAGCGGCGGAACGTGCTCGCCGTGGCGGGCCACGAGGCCTGGACCACGCGGAACCCGTGGGGGCCGTGCGGCTTCATCTTCCCCTGGAACTTTCCGATCCTGCTGATCGGCTGGGGCATCTCGCCGGCGCTCGCCGCCGGCAACACGGTGGTCATCAAGCCGGCCGAGGACACGCCGCTCTCGGCGATCTACCTCGCGCGGCTCGCCCGAGAGGCGGGCCTGCCGGATGGCGTGATCAACGTCGTGCCCGGAACGGGAGCCGGCGCGGGAGCCGCGCTGTCGGGCCACCCCGGACTGAAGCGGATGTCGTTCACCGGATCGCCGGAGGTGGGCCGTCTGGTGGGCGAGGCCTGCGGGCGGAATCTGGTTCCCGCGAAGTTGGAACTGGGGGGCAAGGGCGCGGCGGTCGTGTTCGAAGACGTGGACGTGGCCGCGACGGCCCAGAAACTCGTGGGGGCGATCACGTTCCACACCGGCCAGGTCTGCTGCGATGCCACGCGGTGGCTGGTGCACAAGAAGATCTACGATCAGTTCGTGGACGAGTGCCGCAGCCGGATGCAGCAGGTGCACGTGGGGTATCAGCTGGAGGGCGGGTCGAGCATGGGCCCGGTCGTGAATGCCAAGCAGCGGCAGCGGGTGCTCTCCTATCTGGAGAAGGGGGTGCAGCAGGGGGCCGAGGCCCTGGTGCCCGGCGGCCCGGCGGAGGTGGCGGGCCACGGCGGCTATTACGTCAAACCGGCGCTCCTGGCCGGCGCCCTCGACAACGTCGCGGCCCGCGAGGAAATCTTCGGACCGGTCGCCTACCTGGCAAGTTTTTCCAACGAGGACGAGGCGATCGCGATGGCCAACGACACCGACTACGGCCTCGCCAACAGCGTCTGGACGACCGACCTCGGCCGGGCCGCCCGCGTGGCCGAGTCGATGGTGGCGGGCAACAGTTGGATCAACGCCCACAACGTGTTCCCCAAGGGCGTGCCCTACGGTGGCGTCAACAAGAGCGGCACCGGCGGTGGGGTGAACTCGATCGAGACGCTCTTCGATTACTGGCGGAGCCAGTCGATCGTCCGGCCACTGTGATCGATCGCTGCTGATCTATGCATGACGACGTGATCATCGTGGGGGCGGGGCTCGCCGGGCTCGCCTGCGCGCGAGAGTTGGTGTGGGCAGGGCGGCGGGTGACGGTGCTCGAGGCGGCGGACCGCGTGGGCGGCCGCGTCGCGACCGACACGGTCGACGGCTTTCGCGTCGATCGCGGGTTTCAGGTCTACAACGACGCCTATCCCGAGGGGCGGCGGCAACTCGACCTGGCGAGCCTCCACCTGGGCGCGTTCGAACCGGGGGCCCTGGTGGCCGAGGGCGGGCGGTTGCGTCGCGTGAGCGACCCGTGGCGGCGGCCGCTGGCGGCCGTGGGCGGCCTGCTGTCGGGCGTGGTCGGGATCGCCGATGGGCTGCGCATCGCGCGGCTCCGCGGCGAGGCGGTGCGCGGCGTGCGCACGGGCCGACTCGATCCGGATGTCGCCGGTGCCGCGGCGGAGCGCACGACTCGGGAGGAGCTCGCCGCCCGCGGGTTTTCGGAGGCGTTCGTGCGTCGGTTTTTCAGGCCCTTCTTCGGCGGCGTGTTCCTGGAACGGTCGCTCGACACGGCGGCCAGCGTGTTTCTCTTCGACTTCGCGATGTTCTCGCTGGGGCGGGCGTGCCTGCCGCGGGGCGGGATGGACGCCATCCCGAAGCAGCTCGCGGCGGGGCTGCCGGCGGACGCGGTCCGGCTGGGCACCGCGGTGCGCCGCGTCGAGCCGGGCAGGGTGATCCTGGCCGATGGCGGCGAACTGGCCGCCGCCGCGGTCGTCGTCGCCGCCGACGTCTCGGCCGCGTCGCGCCTGCTTCCCGAACCGCTGGTCCGCGCGTGGGCGGCGCGGGGCACGAAGGAGGCGCGGCTGGCGGCGTTCGCCGCGGAGCGTTCGCCGCTCGCGAGCCCCACGCTCGTGGTGAATGCCGACGAGGCCGGCCCGATCGACAATCTGACCGTGCCGTCCGACGTGGCGGAGGGCTACGCGCCGCCGGGTTCCGCGGTCGTGTTCGCTGCGATCCGCGGCGATTGGCGGGGTGGCGGCGAGGAGGTCGCCGCCGCGGTTCGGCGGCAGGCGGCCGCCTGGTTCGGTGACGCGGCGACACGGTGGCGACACCTCGCGACGGTTCGCGTCCGCGAGGCGCTGCCGGACGAATCCCCGGCGGCCCGGAGCCTGCGGCCCGCGTCCCCCCGGCTGGCTCCCGGGCTGTTTCTCTGTGGCGACCACTGCGGCACCGCTTCGATCAACGGTGCCCTGGCCAGCGGCCGCCGCGCCGCCGAGGCGGTGGTGGCTGCCGACGGCCGCGTCTGACGGGGCCCGGACGCGGTTTCTGTGGCCTCCGGCACGGCGGTTGTTAAAGCCCCGTTGCCGCTGCGGTTCTCCCGGCATACAGTTGATTGAAACAAGCGTTTGAAATGGTTTTACGCATGGATATTGCCACTCCCGCCACGCCGGACCGCCGGCCTCACGACGAGCCGCGGGAGCGGATCCTGCTGGCCGCCGGGCGGGAGTTTGCCGAGCGGGGCTACGAGGCGGCGACCGTGCGGGACATCTGCGCGGCGGCGGGCGTGAACGTCGCGGCCGTCAACTACTACGTCGGCGACAAGCATCGGCTCTACATCGAGAGCGTGAAGCACGCCCATGAGTCGCGGGTGCGGCAGGTGCCCCTTCCCGAATGGGATTCGAGCGTGCCGGCCGAGCGGCGGCTTCACGACTTCGTCGACAACATGCTCGAGCGAATGCTCGGCCTCGCCCAGCCCCCTTGGCAGGTGCGGCTGATGATGCGCGAGGTGCTGCAGCCGACCGAGGCCTGCCGGGAACTGGTCGAGGACTACATCCGGCCGCACTTCGCCATTCTCGTCGCCATTCTCGACGACCTCGCGGGCGGCCGGCTTACCCAGCCGGAGCTGCGGCGCGTGGCCTTAAGCATCATCGGCCAGTGCTTTCTGTATCGCGCCGCGGGCGACGTCGTTGGGATGCTCGTGCCGCCGGCCGAGCTCGAGACATTGCACACGCCGCCGCGGCTCGCCGAGCACGTCACCCGCTATGCGCTCGCGGCGCTCGGTCGGGTGCCGCCGCTGGCAGGGGCCGGCATGGATGTTTCCTCACAGGACGTGGTTGCATGAGCGTGGTGAAGAAGGTCGCCGGATGGGTGCTGCCGCTGGTCATTCTCGGGGCTGGCATCGCCGTGTTCCTCGGGCTTGGAACACAGCCACCGCCCGCGCGGAAGGAAACGCCCGCGCTGGCCGCGTTGGCGGTGCGGACGGTGGTGGCGGAGTCGGTCACTGGCGGCCTGACGATCGACGCCGACGGCGCCGTCGTGCCGCTGCGCGAGGTGACGCTCGCGGCCGAGGTGGCCGGCCGGGTGCGGAGCAAGTCCGCCGACTGCAACGAAGGACATTTCGTCAAGGCGGGCAGCCCCCTCTTCGAAATCGATCCCCGCGACTATGAGTTCGATGTCGAGCGGCTGGATCGGGAACTCGCCCAGGCGGCGCTGGCGATCGAGGAGGTGGACGAGGAGTTGGGCCAGAACGCGACGTCCACCGACCTCGCACGGCGACAGGTGGAATTGGCACGCCGCGAGGCCGCCCGGCTGGAGAACCTCAAGGCCGGGAAGATCGTCACCGAGTCTGATCATGACCGTTCCCTGCGCGACGAACTCACGGCGACCAACGCTCTTACCTCGCTGGAGGGTCAGAAGCGGGTGCTGACGAAGCGCCGCAACCGGCTGCTGGAGGCGAAATCGCTGGCGGCGACGATGCTCGAGAAGGCCCGGCTCGACCTGGAGCGGACGAAGATCACGGCTCCGGTGGATGGCGTGATCGTCGAGGACAAGGTGGAGCAGGGCTCGTTCGTCGCCAAGGGCACGGCCCTGGTCACGATCGAGGACACCAGCGCCGCCGAGGTGCGCACGAGCCTGGAGATGGACGACGTCGCCCGGATCTGGGGCAGCAGGGCCGATCCCGCCGCCGGGACCGGCCGGGAGTCGTTCGACACGCCGGTCACGGTCGTGTTTCGGATCGGCGATGCGGCGTTCGAGTGGGACGGCGTGCTGTCCCGCCAGGAGGGCCGCGGCCTCGACGAGAAGACCCGCACGCTCCCCTGCCGCGTGCTCGTGCGCGAGCCGAGCCGCGTGCGCGCCCTCGACCGCTACGGCGCCGCGATGCCCCAGTCGCCCCCGGGGACGCCGCGGTCGCTCCTCCGCGGGATGTTCGTCCAGGTGCACGTGCACGTCGACTCCCGCGAGCCGCTCGTCTCGATTCCCGAGGAGGCGCAGCGCCCCAGCGGCGACGTGTGGGTGATGCGCGAGGGGCGGTTGGAGGTGCTGCGGCCCCGGGCCGTTCAGGCTTCGGGCGGCCGGCTGATTTTTGACGCGGCGTCGTCTGGGCTGTTGCCCGGCGATCGGATCGTGGTCTCGCAGATCGCCTCTCCGCGGCCTGGCATGGCGCTCGTCGAGGCCGGCCAACCCGCGTCGCTCCCGGCGGCGCGGGTCGAGCCGAAGACCGAGGAGGATGCCACGTGAGGTCGATCGTCGCCTGGACGGTCCGCAACATGCCGGCGATGAACACGCTCGTCATCGCCATCCTGCTCGTGGGCGGGCTTGCCTTCGCGTCGATGCGGCGGGAGGTGTTCCCCGAGTTCGACCTGGAGATCGTGCTCGTCACGGTGCCCTATCCCGGCGCCACGCCCGACGAGGTGGAGGAGGGCATCTGCCAGAAGGTGGAAGAGGCCTGCCGGAGCGTGGCCGGCATCAAGAAGATCACGAGCGTCGCCCAGGAGGGGATGGGCTACTGCGTCTTCGAACTCCAGGAGAGCGTCAAGGAAGTTCAGAAGACGCTCGGCGAGATCCGCTCCGAGGTGGAGCGGATTCCGAGCATGCCGGAACTGGCCGAGGACCCCAAGGTCGAGCAGGTCACGCTGCGGACGGCCGCCATCAAGGTGGGCGTGCTGGCGCCCCCCGGCACGGCCTGGGACACCGCCGCTGAACTGGAATTGCGCGACGTCGCCGAACTGGTCCGCGACGACCTGCTGGCGTTGCCGGCGGTGTCGGCGGCGAACCTCCTCGGGGCCCGCGACTACCAGATCGACATCGAAATCTCCGAGGAGACGCTGCGCAAGTACGGGCTCTCACTGCAGAAGGTGGCCGAGATCGTCCGCCGCGAGAATCTCGAACTCCCGGGCGGCACGATTCGCAGCGAGCGGGGGGAGATCCTGCTCCGCGGCAAGAACAAGCGGTACGTGGGCGCCGAGATCGCCAAATTGCCGCTGGTCACGCTGCCCGACGGGCTCGTGCTCACCGTTGGTGACCTGGGCACGGTCCGGGACGAGTTCGCCGACGTCGCCTCCCTGAACCAGATCAATGGCCGGCCGGGGATGGTGATCTCGATCGACCGCAGTTCCGGCGAGGACCTGCTGGCGATGGTGGCGGCGGTGAAGAAGTACGTCGCCGAGGCCAGGCCACCGGCGGGCTACGAGTTCGCCATCTGGGCCGACCAGTCAATCGATGTCCGCGATCGGCTGGAGATGCTCATCGAAAACGGGCTCCAGGGCCTGATGATCGTGTTCGTGATGCTGGCGCTGTTCCTCGACCTCAAGATCGCCTTCTGGGTGGCGATGGGTATCCCGTTCTCGATGCTCGGCACCGGGGCCTTGATGTTCGCCACCGACCAGACGCTCAACATGCTCTCGATGTTCGCCTTCCTGATGGCGATCGGGATCGTGGTCGACGACGCGATCGTGGTCAGCGACAACGTCGACCGCCACCGGCGGATGGGCAAGAGCCTGACGCAGGCCGCGATCGACGGCACGGTCGAGGTCGTGCCGAGCGTGATCTCCAGCGTGCTGACCACGGTCATCACCTTCCTGCCGCTGTGCTTCGTTTCGGGCGTGATGGGCAAGTTCATTGCTGTCATGCCCTTCGCTTTCATTTCCACGTTGCTGGTCTCCCTGGCCGAGTCCACGCTCGTCCTGCCCGGACACCTGGCGCACGAGAAGAACCTCGTGTTCACGATTTTCGGCATCGTGCTCTATCCGCTGCGGCTCCTGCTGCCCGCGGTCGCCTGGCTGCAACGGGCCTGTGACCGGGGGCTGAAGTGGTTCGTGAAGCATGTCTACGCGCCGGCCTTGGATGTCGCCCTCGACAATCGTCTGGCGGTGCTCGCCGGCGCAGCGTGCATCCTTCTCGTGGCGCTGGGGATTGTCCGCAGCGGTGTCACGCCGTTCCTCTTGTTTCCGAAGATCGACGCCAACCGGCTGCTGGCAAAGGTCGTTTTTCCCGATGGCACGCCGGCGAGCATTACCGAGGAGGCCACGGCCCGGCTGGAGCAGGCCGCAATGGCCGCGTCCCGGGATCTGTCGCCGGCCGGCAAGCCGATCGTCGAACTCGTTCATCGGGCCGTGGGGCAGGTGGCGGCCCAAGGTGAGATCGGCCCCGATGCCCGGCAGAGTGGCAGCCACGTGGGCGCGGTCGCGGTCGAGCTCGTCGATGGCCAGGATCGCAATGTGACCAGCGAGCAGTTCATCAGCGAATGGCGGCGGCTGGCGGGTGAGTTCGCCGGCACCGAGTCGCTTCTCTTCGGCACGGAGAACATCGGTCCCGGCGGCAAGACGATCGAGTTCAAGCTGCTGGCCTCCGCGGAGCCCGAGGCCGTGCGGCAGCTCGAGGCCGCGGTGGAGAAGTGCAAGGACTGGATGGCTCAGTATCCGGGCGTGATCGACATCGACGACGACTCGCGGCCCGGCAAGTGGGAGTACCAGATCAAGGTCAAGCCCACGGCGGAGACGATGGGTGTGTCGCTGGCCGACCTGGCGGGCACGATCCGGGCGTCGTTCTACGGCGAGGAGGTGATGCGGCTGCAGCGGGGGCGGCACGAGGTGAAACTCATGGTCCGCTATCCGCAGGCTGAGCGGCGGACGCTGGCGACGCTGGAGGAGATCCGCGTCACCGGGCCTGACGGTGTGAAGCGGCCGGTCGGCGAACTCGCCGACATCACCGTCAACCGCGGCTACTCGGAGATCAACCGCCTCGGTCAGAAGCGGTCGATCACCGTCACGGCCGACATCGACGTCGCCAAGAGCTCTCTCACCAGTTCCCAGGTGATCGCCGACATGGAGCAGCGGCTGATGCCCTCCTTCAAGGAGGAGTTTCCGCTCGTCCGGGTCCGTTGGGAGGGGCAGCGGGAGCAGTCGAACGAATCGCTACGGAGCCTCGGCGCGGGCTTCGTCGTCGCCCTGTTCGCGATGTTCGTGCTCCTGACGATGGAGTTCAAATCGTATTTTCAGCCGTTCATCATCCTCGGGGCGATTCCTTTCGGCATCGCCGGCGCCGTCTTCGGCCACGCCCTGATGGGCATGCCGCTCACGCTGTTCAGCATGTTCGGGCTGGTGGCCCTGGCCGGTGTCGTGGTCAACGACTCGATCTGCCTCATCGACTTCATCAACCTCCGGGTTCGTGAGGGGCATCCACTGCGGGCCGCTCTGCGCGAGGCCGGCTGCCTGCGGTTCCGGCCGGTGATGCTCACGAGTGTGACCACGATCGGTGGGCTGATGCCCCTACTGCTGGAGAAGAGTTTCCAGGCCCAGTTTCTCGTGCCGATGGCGACGTCGATGGCCTTCGGGCTGATGATGACAACCGTGCTCGTCTTGATCCTCGTGCCGGTGCTGTACTCGTTCTTCGGCACGAGTGCCCGAGAGGAGCACGTGGACGAGTACCTGGATGGCCACGCTCCGGGTGGGGCCGGGGCGGCGAGCAGCGTGGCTCCCGACGAGGCGGAGCAGGAGTGGCTCCCGGATCACCTCCGCGAGAACCGGCCGCAGTCGGCGGGGGTCTGACCGACCTGTCGACGCATGGCTCTGGGGCGTCTCAGACGGTCATGAGCCAGCCGTTTTAGGGCGATTGGGCAAGGCGGGGCTCCTGGAGTTCTTGTGCCGGTTGTGCCGATAAGAGAGATAAAGCGTAGTCCCTAGAGGGAACGCCGTCTCTCGGAATCGTCAGCGTGTTCCACGCCGGTCCTCGCCGTTGGTTGCAATCGATGCTTGCCGCCGCGATTGCGGTCTCGGCTGGCGTGGTTTGCGTGTACGGCGCGGATACGTCGCCCCCTGAATCTGCCGCCGTGCCGTTGACCCTCGGACAAGCGGGTGACGCGGTCGTTGCGATTCCTGGCGACATCGCCGGTGCCGGTGAAGATATGGCGGCAGGCATCGCCGCGGAACTCGACCGGCTCCAGCAGCAGATTGATGAATTGAAGGTGTCCCGGCAAGCCGCAGGCAAGGACGGCGTCGCGGCAGACAAGAAGACAAGACACTTGCCGACGATCAAGATCAATGGGCAGGTGCAGGGAGACCAGGTGTGGTTCGGCCAGGACCAGATCGGCCGCGACGCCGTGGGCGACCTTCAGGACGGCGTCCAGTTTCGCCGCCTGCGGATCGGAGCCCGCGGCACGACCTGGCAGCAGCTCGAGTACTCGCTGGGCGTTGACTTTGCGCTCGCCAACCAGCCCAGCTATCTCGACAACTACATCGAGGCCCACGACCTCCCGTGGCTGCAGAACGTCCGCGTCGGCCACTACTTCGAGCCCTTCTCGCTCGAGCGGGTGACGCAGAACCGCAACAATACCTTCATGGAGCGGTCGCTCGTGGACGCCTTCGCCCCCGCCCGCAACATGGGGGTCATGGCATACGGCAACGCCGAGAGCGAGTTGGCGACGTGGCAGATCGGCACCTTTCGCACAAACTCCGACAATACCGGAAACGATTCGTTCGACAGCGGCCAGGCGCTGACGATGCGTGGCACCTGGCTGCCATGGTGGGACGAGGCCAGCGACGGCCGCTATTACCTCCACCTCGGGGCAGCCTACAGCTACCGCGCCACGTCGCAGAACCAGGTGCGGTTCCGCAACACGCCCGAGATCCGCAAGCAGCAGCCGGCCGGCACCTACGGCCCGGTGGGCCCGCCCTCGCCCAGCAACTACATCAACGGCCAGCCCGGGCCGTTCGCCCCGATCTTCGTCGACACTGGATTCATTCCCGCCCGCGACTTTCAACTGTTCGACCCGGAGTTCGCCCTCATCATGGGGCCGCTGTCGCTGCAGTCGGAATACGCCTTCGCCTTCGTGGACCAGATCGGCGGCCCGCCATTGTTCTTCAACGGCTACATGGCCCAGTTGAGCTGGTTTCTCACCGGCGAGCACAGGCCCTACGACCGCAAGCAGGGCATCCACACGCGGATGAAGGTGCTGGACGAGTTCTACCGGGTGCGCGAGGGCGGGCGGGTGCGCTGGGGTCTCGGCGCCTGGGAGATCGCGGCCCGGTTCTCCAACATCGTGCTCAACGACGAGAACATTCAGGGCAACAACATGACGGACTTTACAGCCGGGTTGAACTGGTATCTGAATCCCTACACGCGGATGAAGTTCAACTACGTCCGCGCATTTCTCGAGGACAAGCGCGTCGGCAACAGCATGACCGACGCCTATGGAATTCGATTCGACTACGAGTTCTGAATTCACTCTCGCCGGGCCATCCATGGCCCCGGAGGTGCGACCGTCCGTCCGGCTGTTCGCACCTTGGCTGCGACCACGCCGGGCCAAGCCTGCCGGGGCCATGGATGACCCGGCAGGCGCTATTTATTGACGAGGAAGTGGCAGATGTCGCCGTCGCGCATGACGTACTCCTTGCCCTCGACGCGGAGTTTGCCTGCGGCGCGGATGTCCTTCTCGCTCTTGTAATGCTCGAGATCCGCGAGCGAATAGATCTCCGCCCGGATGAAGCCCTTCTCGAAGTCGGTGTGGATCACGCCGGCCGCCTGCGGCGCCAACGCCCCGACAGGGATCGTCCACGCCCGCACCTCCTTCTCGCCCGCCGTGAAGTAGCTCTGCAGGCCGAGCGTCTGATAGGCCGCCCGCGCCAGCACGGCGAGCGCGGGCTCGGTGAGCCCGGCGCCGGAAAGCATCTCGGCCCGGTCGGCCTCGTCGAGTTCGGCGATCTCGGCCTCCAGTTTCGCGCACACCGGCACCACGCCGGCCCCGGCTTTCGCCGCCGCGGCCCGCACGGCCTGGACGAGCGGCCCCTTGCCCTCGACATCGGTCTCGTCCACGTTCGCCACGTAGAGGATCGGCTTGGCGGAGAGCAGGCCGAGTTCCCGCACCGCCTTCGTCTCGGCGTCGTCGAGGGGTAGCGTCCGCACCGGCTTCTCAGCCCCGAGGTGGGCGAGGCACTTCTTCATCACATCGACCTTGAGTTTTGCCTCCTTGTCGGTGCTCTTCGCTGCCCGCTCCGCCTTCGGCAGCAAGTTCTCCAGGTGCTGGATGTCGGCCAGCATCAGTTCCAGTTCGATGGTCTCCATGTCCGAGAGGGGATCGACCTTGCCGGCCACGTGGATCACGTCGGGATCCTCGAAACAGCGAACCACCTGGAGGATCGCGTCCACCTCGCGGATGTGGGAAAGGAACTTGTTGCCGAGGCCTTGCCCCTCGCTCGCTCCCTTCACGATCCCGGCGATGTCCACGAGCTTGAGGGCCGCGGGAATCACCTTCTGGGGCGGGATGAACTTCGTGATCCGGTCGAGCCGGCCGTCGGGCACGCTGACCATGCCCTCGTTGGGCTCGATCGTGCAGAACGGATAGTTCGCGCTCTGTGCGGCCTTCGACATGGTCAGCGCGTTGAAGAGGGTGCTCTTGCCGACGTTGGGCAGTCCGACGATGCCAGCTTCCATGGTGGGGGGTGGGGCTCCGCGATTCCGGTGGGTCGTTCGGGCATAATCATGCCCGATATGCCGCGATCGTCCTATACCCTCGCCGCGCCCTTCTTCGACCGGCCCGCCGACCGCGTCGCGCGGGACCTCCTGGGCGCGCGGCTCGTCGTCCGCGGGGCGGACGGCCGGCTCGCGCGGCACGTCGTCTTCGAGACGGAGGCGTATCTCGGGGCCCACGACCTCGCCTGCCACGGGGCCCGCGGCCGCACGCCGCGGAATGCCGCGATGTTCGGCCCGGCCGGCCACTGGTACGTCTACCTCTGCTACGGGATCCACTGGATGCTGAACATCGTCACGGGCGCGGAGGGGGTGCCGGCGGCGGTGCTGATCCGCGGCGCCGGCGGGCACGTGGGCCCTGGTCGGGTGACGAAGGCCCTGGGGATCGACCGCGGGTTCGACGGCCGCGCCGCCACCCGGGCGACCGGGCTCTGGTTCGAGCCACCGGTCGCGGCCGTGCCGGGGCGGCTCGTCGCGACGACGCCGCGGATCGGGGTCGGTTATGCCGGCCCGTGGGCCGACAAGCCGCTGCGGTTCGTCGTCGATCCGGCGGAGATCCCTACAATGGCGCCGCGGAGGGAGCCCCGGCCCCGAAATGCGAGGAGACGACGATGATCCGCCATCTGGCCCGATTCCTGCTCGGAGGAGTGATCGCCATGACGACCGTGGAAGGTTCGGGGTTCGTGCAGGCCGCGGAGCCGCAGCCGAAACTGACGAAGGCCACCTTCGCGGGCGGCTGTTTTTGGTGCACGGAGGCGGTCTACGCCCAGCTCAAGGGCGTGAAGAGCGTGACCAGCGGATACACCAACGGCACGGTGCCCAACCCGACCTACAAGGATGTCTGCACCGGCCTGACGGGCCACGCCGAGGCGATCGAGATCGAATACGACCCCGCCGTCGTCTCGTTCGAGAAGCTGCTCGAGGTGTTTTTCGCCACCCACGACCCGACCACGCTGAACCGCCAGGGGGCGGACGCGGGCACGCAGTACCGTTCCGGCGTCTTCTATCACGACGCCGAGCAGAAGCGGATCGCCGAGGAGGTCATCAGGAAACTGGACGAGGCGAAGGTGTTTCCGGCGAGGATCGTGACGGAGGTGACGCAGGCGGCCACGTTCTATCCCGCCGAGGACTATCACCAGGACTACTTTGCCAACAACCCGAACCAGCCCTACTGTCGGGCCGTCGCCGCCCCGAAGGTGGAGAAGGTTCGCAAGGTCTTCAAGGACCTCGTGAAGGACGGCGAGTAGGCCGAGGCACGGTATCGGCTGTGCTGGAGCTGCTGCCGGTCGGGGCTGCCGTGCCCCGTCGCCGGACGTTCGCTGCGGGCATCCTGCCCTACGCTCACTCGGATCGACGGTCAGAGACCGCCGCTACAGGGCGGCCGCTCTGCGGCGGCCACGGCCGCCCGGACGGCGGCCGCCAGCCCGGCTGGTCGCACCTTGGCTGCGACCACGCCCGGCAAAGGCTGCACGGGCCAAGGATGGCCGTGCAGCCCCGCCGCTACGCGTCAGCGTAGCGTGCAACCAGCTCGCCGGCCTCGACCGGCGTGCCCGGGGCGACGAGCACCTCCGCCACCTTGCCGTCACGCTCGGCGTAGACCGTCGTCTCCATCTTCATCGCCTCGAGGCTGAGCAGCTTCTGCCCCTTCGTCACCGTGTCGCCGGGCCGCACGGCCACCGTGACGATCAGCCCGGGCATCGGCGCCCCCACTTCGCGGGCGTCGCCCACGACCGCCTTGGGCCGCCGCTGCACCTTCGCCTCCAGGCTCCGGTCGGCGATCGACACGCTCCGCGGCTGGCCGTTGAGTTCGAAGAACACCGTCCGCGTGCCGTCGGCGTGCGGCTCGCCCACCGTCAGCAGCCGCACGACCAGCGTCTTCCCAGGCTCGATGTCCACCGCCAGTTCCTCGCCCGGCTTCGGCCCCTCGAGGAACGCGGGCGTGGGCAGCACGCTCACGTCGCCGTGCTTCGCCCGGTGGGTGGCGAAATCCTGGAACACCCGCGGGTAGAGCAGCCACGAGAGCACTTCGCGGGGCGACGGCCGGCGGCCCACGATCTCCGCCACCTTCTTCTCCGCGGCCGCGAAGTCAGCCGGCGGCAGCGACTCGCCCGGCCGGCCCGTCACGATGTCGCCGTTGCGCACGATCCGCTTGACCACCGCCGGCGGAAAGCCGCCCGGCGGCTGCCCCATGCGGCCGGCCAGCAGGTCCACGACCGACTCGGGAAACGCCATCTCGCGGGAGTCGGAAAGCAGGTCGGCGGCCTGCATCCCGTTGGTGACCAGCATCAGCGCGAGATCCCCGACCGACTTGCTCGTGGGCGTGACCTTCACGATGTCGCCGAGCAGTTGGTTGACCTCCGCGTAGGCGCGGCAGACGTCCTCCCAGCGGTCGCCCAGCCCGAGGGCCTTGGCCTGCTCGAGCAGGTTGGTGAACTGCCCGCCCGGCATCTCGTGGAGATAGAGGTCGGCATCGGGCGCCTTCATGCCGCACTCGAACGGGGTGTAGTGCTCGCGGACGGCGGCCCAGTAGTGGGAGAGGTGTCGCAAGGGCTCGGGGTCGAGGCCGGTGTCGAGGGGCGTGTTGCGCACCGCATCGACGATCGCGTTGAGGTTGGGCTGGCTGGTGAGCCCCGCGAACGAGGCGAACGCCGCATCGACGACGCTGGCGCCGTTGCGGGCGGCTTCGAGCGCGCTGGCCACCTGGGCCCCGGAGGTGTCGTGGGTGTGGAAGTGGATCGGGATCCCGATCTCGTCGCGCAGGGCCTTGACGAGCTTGCCTGCGGCGAACGGCTTGCAGAGGCCCGCCATGTCCTTGATGGCGAGCATCTGGGCGCCGCACTTCTCCAGTTCCCTGGCGAGGGAGACGTAGTAGTCGAGGGAATACTTCGTCCGCTTCGGGTCGAGCACGTCCCCCGTGTAGCAGATCGCCGCCTCGCAGATCGCGCCGCTCTCCAAGACGGCGTCGATCGCCACCCGCATGTTCGGCACCCAGTTGAGCGGGTCGAACACGCGGAACACGTCGATGCCCGCCGCGGCCGACTCCTTCACGAACGCCTGCACCACGTTGTCGGGGTAATTCGTGTAGCCGACGGCGTTGCTCGCCCGGAGGAGCATCTGGAACAGCACGTTCGGGATCCGCTCCCGCAGTTGCAGCAGGCGGTCCCAGGGGCATTCCTTGAGGAACCGCATCGACGTGTCGAACGTCGCCCCGCCCCACATCTCCAGGGAGAAGAAGCCGGAGGCGAGCCGGGCGTAGGCGTCGGCCACGGCGAGCATGTCGTAGGATCGCATCCGCGTGGCGAGCAGCGACTGGTGGGCGTCGCGCATCGTCGTGTCGGTGACGAAGAGCTGCTTCTGCTGCCGCACCCACTCGGCGAACTTCGCGGGGCCCATCTCCTTCAGGATCGTGCGCGTCCCGGCCGGCGGCGGGGCGAAGGCGTCGAACTCGGGCAGCGGCGCCGGGGCCCGCCGCGCGGCGGCCGGTCGGCCCTTCACGAGCGGGTTGCCGTTGACGATCACGTCGGCGAGGAACTCGAGCACCTTCGTCGCCCGGTCCCTGCGGATGGGGAAGTCGAAGAGCGCGGGCGTCTCGTCGATGAACCGGGTCGTGCATTCGCCGGCGAGAAACGCCGGGTGCGTCACGAGGTTGATGAGGAAGGGGATGTTGGTCTTCACGCCGCGGATGCGAAACTCCTGCAGGCAGCGCTCGATGTGGCCGGCGGCTTCGGTGTGCGTCAGGCCGCGGGCCGTCACCTTCACGAGCAGCGAGTCGAAGTAGGGCGTGACGACGGCGCCGGAAAACGCGGTGCCCGCGTCGAGCCGGATGCCCATGCCGCTGGCGGATCGGTAGGCGGTGATGCGGCCGTAGTCGGGGAGAAAGCGGTTCTCCGGATCCTCGGTCGTCACGCGGCACTGGATCGCCGTGCCCATCGACCGGATCGCGGCCTGGTCGCCGAGGCCGACCTGTGGGTCGGAGAGCTTGTGCCCCTGGGCCACGAGGAGCTGCCGGCGCACGATGTCGATGCCGGTGATCTCCTCGGTGACGGTGTGCTCCACCTGGATCCGCGGGTTGACCTCGATGAAGTAGAAGCGGCCGGCGTCGGCATCGACGAGAAATTCGACCGTGCCGGCGTTCTCGTACCGCGCCTGCCGGCCGATCGCCAGCGCCGCCTCGCAGATCGCGTCGCGCATCTTCGGGGCGAGGTTCGGGGCGGGGGCCACCTCGACCACCTTCTGGTGCCGCCGCTGCACGGAGCAGTCGCGCTCGAAGAGGTGCACGAGGCCGCCGTGGAGGTCGCCCAGCAGCTGCACCTCGATGTGCCGCGCCCGCTGGATGAACTTCTCCACGAACACGCTCGCGCTGCCGAAGGCGGTCTTGCTCTCCCGCTGCGCGCTTTCGAGGGCCACGGCCAGCTCGTCCTCGCCGCGCACCACCCGCATGCCGCGGCCGCCGCCGCCGTGCGCGGCCTTGAGGATCACCGGCCAGCCGAGCTCCTTGGCGATCGCGAGGGCGTCGGCCTGGCTGGCGACCGGCTTGGCGCTTCCGGCGAGGATCGGCACGCCCGCCTGCCGGGCGAGTTCCCGGGCGGCGGTCTTGTCGCCGAGGGTGCGCAGGAGCTCCACGCGCGGGCCGACGAACGTGATGCCCGCCTTCGCGCAGGCGGCGGCGAAATCGGGATTTTCGGAGAGGAAGCCGTAGCCGGGATGGATCGCATCGACATCGTGCGCCTTGGCCAGCGCCACGACGGCCTCGATGTCGAGGTAGGAGCGGATCGGCTCGCCGGGCTTCCCCACCAGATAGGCCTCGTCGGCCTTGAAGCGGTGGAGCGCGAAGCGGTCTTCGTGGGCGTAGATCGCGACGGTGCGGATGCCGAGTTCGTGGGCGGACCGGAAGACGCGGATGGCGATCTCGCTGCGGTTGGCGACGAGGAGTTTTGTGATGGGGCGCATGAACGTTTCTTCCAGACGCGGCGGATCGGAACCAGGAACGCGGAACGGCAGTCGGGCGATTCGGGCGGAACAGCCCACCCATCCAGGGCACAATCGTACCGATCGGGCCGAAACGGCCTAGCAGCGGCGGAAAACCCCGCGCCTCGCCGAGTGCGCCACCACCGCCGGGGAGCCGGGCCACGGGCGACGGCCTGGGCCCCGAGGCTCACGCGCGTTCGTCGGCGTAACTGGCCCGCAGGTAGTCGGGCACGAGGGCGTGGGGGTCGTCGGTCGTTCCCGCGGCGGCCCGCAGCAGGGCCGCCGCTCCGGCGTCGGCCGCGGAAGGGAGCCAGGCCGTCTGCGGGGCGATGCGAAGATCGGGCCGCGCCACGAGTTGCTCCTGGCAACGCTCGAGCAGGAGCGCGGGCCCGGAGACGGCCGCGCCCGCCGCGAGCGAAGCGATCCAGCGGTCGAGCGGCTGGAGCGCCGCCGGCCCGATCTCCCAGCCCGCCGGGGAGGGCGCCGCCGTCGCGGCGAACACGTCTCCGCGGCCGGCGTCGTAGGCGATCTCGATCGGCGCGGCGGCGAATCCGGGATGGCCTCCGGTCGCTCGCGCGATCAGTTCGAAGCCCGACACGCCCACGATCCGCGCGCCGGTGGCCCAGGCGATCGCCTTCGCCGTGGCGGTGCCGACGCGCAGGCCGGTGAACGATCCCGGGCCGCGGACCACGGCGACGAGTTCGACGTCGCGCACGCCCCAGCCGAGCCGCTGCGCGACCTCGTCGAGCGCGGCGGCGAGCAGCCGCGCATGGTCGCCCGGCACGGCGAGACGGCATTCCGCGATCCGGCCTTCGTCGAGCGCGGCGACCGACCCCGACGGGAGGCTCGTGTCGATGGCGAGCGTCTTCATGCGGCGCGGTCCTTCCCGCCCGACGCCCCAACATCCTTGACCGGGAGGAGGGGGGGGCTTAGTCTCAATTGAACGCTGGTGGCGACGGTATCGAGCATCCGACTCAAGGCCTGCAAAGGGTGATTGACGAGTGAAGCGGGCCATTATCAGCGACGTTCACGGAAACCTCGAAGCCCTCCATGCCGTGCTCGAGGATATCGACCGTGAGCGGGTCGATACCATCTCGTGTTTGGGGGACGTGGTCGGCTACGGCCCGAACCCCTGCGAATGCCTGAAACTGGTCCGGGACCGGTGCGCCTTGGTGTTGCTCGGCAACCACGATCAGGGGGCCCTGTTCGATCCCGACGGCTTCAACTCGGGGGCCGAGCGGGCGATCCGTTGGACGCGGACGCAGTTGGAGTTGCACGACCGGCTTCCCAAAAACGCCGCCGACCAGCTCGCCGACTTCATCGGCGAACTGCCGCGGAGCCGCACCGAGGGGGAGGTGATGTTCGTCCACGGGTCGGCCCGGCGACCGCTCGACGAATACGTCTTCCCGGAGGACATCTACAACCCGCTCAAGATGGAGCACATCTTCGAGCTGATCGGCCGGTACTGCTACCAGGGCCACACGCACATCCCCGGCATCTTCACCACCGCGCCCGAGTTCATCTCGCCCGCGGTGCCGCAAGGCAACACCGAGACGCGGCTCGAACTGCCGCCCGTGAAGGCGATGGTGAACGTGGGCTCGGTCGGCCAGCCGCGTGACGGCGATCCGCGGGCGTGCTACGTGATCGTGGAGGACGAAAGGGTGGTGCGGTTCCGGCGGATTCGGTATCCGTGGGACGCCACGTGCCGGAAAATCCACGCGATCGCCGATCTGGACAATTTTCTCGGCGACCGGCTGGCGCAGGGACGGTAGGAGGGGGCGGACGATATACTGGACGGCTTCCCCCCTCGGAGCATTTCGTGGAACGCCGTTACGTCTCGTTCGTCGCCGTCTCGCTGGCCATCATCCTCGCCGGTCAGGCCATTCAAACCTGGCTGTATCCGAAGCGGCCGGCCGAACCCGCCGTGCGGCCCGTGGGGGAGATGGTGGCGGATCGCGAGCCGGTGCAGCCGGTAACCAATCCTGCCGATCCGCCGGCGGCGAAGGCCGCCCCGGAGGTCGCGCCGGCGGCTGTCGCGCCGCGGGTTCGCCGCACGCTCGGGTCGCTCGATCCGGCCGGCGCAGCCCGGATGCTCGTCACCTTCACCAGCCGCGGTGCGGCGGTGGAGCGGATCGAGCTGGCCGACGAGCGGTTTCACGATCAGGATGACCGGACGGGCTATCTCGGCCATCTGGCCGGGGAGACGGTGCGGGAGGGCTGCCGGATCGGCGTCGTCGGTCCGGGCACGCCGGCCGAGCGGGCCGGCCTGCGTGCCGGCGACGTGATCGTGCGCGCGGGCGGATCGCCCGTGGCCGATCCCCGTTCGCTGCACGACGTGCTCGCGGCCACGCGGCCGGGCCAGCGACTCGGCATCGAGGTGCTGCGCGACGGGCAGGCCGCGTCGCTGGAGGCGACGCTGGAGCGACGGCCGCTGGAGGTGGTTCGCCCCGAATTCCGCGGGCAGCCGGTGTCGGACCCCGATGGCGACCCCCACGATCCGCTGTCGTTCCGGCTTTCGCTCGAGTCGTGCGATGCGAAGCGGCGCAGCGAGCCGCTCGCGGAAATCGCCGGGCATGAACTTGCCGACGTCGATTGGGAGGTCGGGGCCACCGCGGACGGAGAAGGGGTGCGGTTCACGCGCGGGCTCCCGGGCGGGCTGACCGTGGCGAAGGAGTATCGGATCGCCAAACCCGCCGACACCGGCGATCAGGCCGGTTATCGGCTCACGCTGACGGTCGAATGGCGGGCCGATGCCGCCGCCGCTCCGGAGTCGGTCGTCACGTATGCCCTCGACGGGCCGACGGGCCTGCCGACCGAGGGCTGGTGGTATGCCCAGCGGGTGGCCCGCGACTGGGGATCGCTGGCGGTCCGCGACGTGGCGGTGCGGTTCGCCGGCGAGCAGACCGCGCTGGTCAGCGGCCTGAAGATCGCCGACTCGACGCTCGATCATCCCGCCTCCGCCGTGCGGGACGGGAAGCCGCTCTCCTTCGCCGGCGTCGATGCCCTCTATTTCGCGTCGGCGGTCATCCCGACGATCGGCGGCCCCGATGCCCCGGCCCTCGCGGAGGTGCGTCCGCTCGCCGTGGGCGAGCCGCCGCCGGCGGCGCGGAAGAAGCTGGTGGACGTCACCAGCCGGCTCGTGTCGAAGGACATCCCGCTGCCGCCGGGCGGCAGCGTCACGCATCGGTATGAAATCTTCGCCGGCCCGAAGAAGCCCGAGCTCCTCCGCCAGTTCGGGGCCCCAGGCGCGACGATGGACGACCTCGTCTATTACGGCTGGTTCGGCTGGGTGGCCCGGCCGCTGATCGCGCTGCTCCATGGATTGCACGCCGTCATCGGCAACTACGGGATCGCGATTCTGCTCCTCACGGTAATGGTCCGGGGGGCGATGTTTCCCCTGAGCCGCCGGCAGGCCATCTCGTCGCAGAAGATGCAGGCGCTGCAGCCGGAGATGAAGGTGATCGCCGAGAAGTACAAGAACGACCCGGAGAAGCGGACGCGGGCCACGCAGGAGCTCTGGCGCAAGCACCAGGTAAACCCGGTGAGCGGCTGTCTGCCGGTGTTCATCCAGATTCCGATCTTCATGGGGCTCTACCGCTCCCTGGCCACCGATGTCGAACTGCGGCAGGCGCCGCTGTTCAGTTCGGCGATCCGCTGGTGCTCGAACCTCGCCGCGCCCGACATGCTCTACGACTGGTCGAAGGTGCTGCCCCCCTTTCTCTCCGCGCCGGAAGCCTGGCTGGGCCCCTTTCTCAACCTCTTTCCGCTGGTGACGATCGGCCTGATGCTCTGGCAGCAGAAGCTCTTCATGCCGCCGGCCGTGGACGAACAGCAGAAGATGCAGCAGCAGGTGATGAACTACATGATGTGGTTCATGGCGCTGATGTTCTTCAAGGTGCCGTGCGGCCTCTGCCTCTACTTCATCGCGTCGAGCCTGTGGGGGATCGCGGAGCGGCTCTGGATGCCGAAGACGCTGCCGGCCGGCGCGGCCGGGGCGGTGGCGAGCGGCGGCCGGGTCGTCGATGCGTCCTTCACGGCCGCGGCGAAGAGCGGCGCCAACGGCGAGGCCGGCGAGGCCGCCAGGCAGAAGCGGCTGTCGCGGAAGAAGCAACGGTGACCGGACGTCGTTTTCGCCCGTCGGCCAGGCCGCAGCATGTGGTCAGCGCATGATCTGATCGTCGCCCCGGCGACGATGCCCGGTGAGGCCGCGCGGGCGGTCGTGCGGCTGACGGGCGACGGCCTCGAGGGTCTGCTGCCGCGTCTCTTCACGCCCGAGGGCCGCGGGTTCGCCCGGCTCGGTGAGCCGCCGCGGGTCGTGGCCGCGCGGCTGGCGGCCGACGGCCTGGGCCGCGAGTGGGGCGGGATCGCCGTGGAGGTTCTGCATTGGCCGGGCCCCGCCGGACCGGTCGGTGGACCGCTCGCGGAGGTGCAACTTCCCTGTTCGGCGCCGTTCGTGGCCGCGGTGATCGCGGAGGCCTGCCGGCACGGCGCGCGGCTGGCCCGCGGGGGCGAGTTCACGCTGCGGGGCTTTCTCGCGGGCCGACTCGACCTCGTGCAGGCCGAGGCGGTGCTGGCCGTGGTCGATGCGCGGACTCCCGACGAACTCGCGCAGGGGCTCGACCGGATGGCCGGCGGCGCCGGGGGCACGCTGCGGGCGGTCCGATCCGGGTTGCTCGACCTGCTCGCCGATATCGAGGCGGCGATCGACTTCGCGGACGAATCAACGCCCGACGCGGTGCCGGTGGCGGACGCGTGGCACGCCCTCACGGGCCGGCTCGCGGAGCACCGCTCCGTGCTCGGGGCGGTGGCGGCGGGGCTCGCCCGGCGCGACGCCGGCGGGCACGAACAGCCGCGGGTCGTGCTCGTCGGTCGCCCCAACATCGGCAAGAGCAGCCTCTTCAACGCACTCGTGGGCCACGATGCGGCCCTGGTGGCGAACGAGACGGGCACCACCCGGGACTGGATCGAGGCGCCGATGGGCCGGGAGGACGAGGCCGCGGCCTGCGTGCTCGTCGATCTGGCCGGCCTGCCGGACGGCCGCGTGGACGACCCCGTCGAGGCCGCCGCCGTCGCGGTGGCCCGGGCCGAGATTCTCCGCGCCGACCTAATCCTCGACTGCCGCGACGTCGGTCAGCCGGTCGCGGCGGTCGTTCCCGACGCCGCCGCGGCACCGCGGCTCGAGGTGATCACGCGCGGCGACGGCGAAGCGGCTCTGCCAGACGGCGGCCGAGCCATCGTGACGAGCAGCCGCACCGGGAGGGGCGTCGAGGAACTCCGCGCCGCGATCCGCACCGCGGTCGGCGGCCTGCCGCCGCGGTCCTCGCCGGCCACGCTGCGGATGGCCGTCGGGCTGGAGGCGGCCTGCGCGGCGCTCGACGGTTGTGCCGAAGCGACGCGGGCCGGCGGCGGGTCGCTCGACGAGGCGCTCGTGGCGAGCCACGTTCGCCAGGCGGTCGAGGCGCTCGGCGAGGTGACCGGCACGGTGTTGGGCGCAGACCTCCTCGACCGGATCTTCGCGCGGCACTGCATCGGGAAATGATCCGGATCGCATCGGAGCCGCACGCTCGGGTTCGAGGTCACGCCGGGGTGGGTTGCTGGCGTGGTGGGGCGGGGCTGCCCGTGCCCCGTCGCCGGACGTTCGCTGCGGCCTTCCAGGCCTGCGCTCACTGCGTGCCGGCTCTCAGGACACGGGCAGCCCCTTACGCGTTTTCACAGGATTCGGCGGCCTTCGGTGAGGGTGATGCCTGTCCTTTTCCGTCGGGGTGTCGGCGGATCGGGCGGGGGTGTATTCGCGGTCGGAGGCTGGAGGGAGGGGGCGGAGAGTGGTGCGGGAGCCGGGGGTAAATTGAGCGTTCCGGGAGCGAGCAGGCGGCGTTCTCCGGGCATGGGCGGCAGTAGTAGACTTCTCGGCGGCTTCTGGACCGCACAACCCGCCTTTCCTGCCTGCGCCCATGAGGCCCGCCATGAAGCCCGCGAATTCTTTGGCCCACGTTTTGGCCCAACTCCTGTCTTGGATGTCGCACGGCTCTGACAAAATCGAGGACCTGACGCCGGAGCAGGCAAAGAAGCTTGTGACGGAGTTCAAAGGCGGACATCTGTATCTCAGCGGCTTGACCACGCTCGACGCCGATACCGCCAAGACGCTCGCGGAGTTTAAAGGCCTGTGCCTGTGGCTCGACGGCTTGACCACGCTCGACGCCGATACCGCCACGGCGCTGGCGGAGTCCAAGGGCTATGAACTGTCTTTTGACGGTCTGACCGCGCTCGACGCCGACTCCGCCAAGGCACTCGCGGAGTTCAAGGGCCAAATTCTGTCCCTCAGCGGCCTGACCAAGCTCGACGCCGACTCCGCCAAGGCACTCGCGGAGTTTAAAGGCCAGTGCCTTTGGCTCGACGGCTTGACCACGCTCGACGCCGACACAGCCAAGGCACTCGTAGCGTCGACGGCATTTAACGGTTTACTGCGCGACCTGACCAACGTAGACGCCGACACAGCCAAGGCGCTCGCGGAGTTCAAGGGAACGCTGTCGCTCGATGGCCTGAAGGTGCTCGACGCGGATACCGCCAAAGCCTTCGCGGAGTTCGAGGGCGACCTGTACCTCGACGGTCTGACCTCGCTCGACGCCGAC
>JBEIQP010000140.1:0-6384 GCA_040376455.1 Planctomycetaceae bacterium
ACCTCGCGTATGGCGGGCATCACGTCGCGCCGGGCGGCCGCTAGCACTCGGTGCCAAGGGCCTCTCCGGGCCGGGACGGGCGGCGCCCATGTACGACATCTTCGACCACACGGCCGATCTCGGCATCCGCGTGCAGGCGGCGTCGCTCGACGCGCTGATGGGCGACGCGGCCTGCGGGATCTTCACCGTGATCGCCGGCGACCTCGGACAGATTCACCCCACGGTCGAAGATGCCTTCACGGTCGCCGGCACCGATCCCACTTGGCTGCTCTTCGACTGGACGAGCGAATTGCTGGCCGCCTTCGAATTGCGGCGGATGCTCTACCGCGACTTCGCGGTGACCGTGGACGCGCACGGCCTGCATGCCCGGGCCCGGGGAGAACGCTACGACCCGGCCCGGCACAGACTCGCCCACGAGATCAAGGCGGTCACGCAGCACCTGCTCGACGTCCGCCGGACGGCCGCGGGCTGGGAGGCCACGCTGGTCGTCGATATCTGAACGGCCGCCGCGTCGGCCCCGCCGCCGCCGCGGATGCGTATGATTGCGGGCCCGGGTGCCGGGAGCCGACGAGGTGACGCGATGGCCGACCAGCAGACGGTTTCGGAGCAGGGCGAAGACCGCTCCTTCCGAGGGCCCCTCGAGCGCGTGGACGAGTGCACGTGGCGGATCCCGAAGTCGTACAAGCCGGGGATGCTGGTCGATGGGCTGATCTTCGCCGACGAGCGGCTGATCCCACAGTTGCGGAGCGACCGGGCGCCCGAGCAGGTGGCCAACGTCGCCTTCCTGCCGGGCATTCAACAGGCCAGCCTCGCCATGCCCGACATTCACTGGGGCTACGGCTTCTGCATCGGCGGCGTCTGCGCCACCGATCCCGCGGCCGGCGGCGTGGTCTCGCCCGGCGGCGTGGGCTACGACATCAATTGCGGCGTCCGCCTGATGCGGACCGACCTCACGCTCGCCGACGTGCAGCCGGTGCTCGTGCCGTTGGTCAACCAACTGATGCGCGACATCCCGGTCGGCGTGGGGCAGGGTGGGCGGCACGTCTTCTCCCCCGCCGAACTCCGCACGCTCATGCACGAGGGCGTGCCGTTTCTGCGCGACCGCGGCCTGGCCACGTCCGACGACGTCGCCTGTGCGGAGGCCGAGGGCTGCATCGCGGAAGCGGAACCGGGCGCCGTGAGCGATCGGGCGCTCGCCCGCGGTGCCGATCAGTGCGGCACCGTCGGTGCGGGCAACCACTTCATCGAGGTGCAGGTGGTGGACCGCGTCGAGGATGCCCGCTGTGCCGCGGCGTACGGGCTGCACGAGGGGCAGATTTGCGTGCTGATCCACTCGGGGTCGCGCGGACTCGGCTACCAGGTCTGCGACGACGCCCTCCGTGCCCTGCGGGACGTGCCGGCCAAATACGGCCTCTCGCTGCCCGACCGGCAGCTGGTCTGCGCCCCCGTCGAGAGCCCCGAGGGCAGGCACTATCTGGGGGCGATGCGGGCCGCGGCCAACTATGCCTTCTGCAATCGCCAGTTGCTCATGTGGCAGGTTCGCGAGGTCTTCGCGCGGGTGCTGGGCCGAGCGTGGGAATCCCTTGGCATGACGCTCCTCTACGACGTCGCCCACAACATGGCGAAGATCGAGGAGCACCTGGTGGGCGACCGTCGCAAGCCCGTCTGCGTGCACCGCAAGGGGGCCACGCGGGCCTTTCCCGCGGGCCATCCGGACATCCCGGAGCGATACCGCGACATGGGCCAGCCCGTGATCATTCCCGGCGACATGGGGCGGGCCAGTTGGGTGCTCGTGGGCGGTCCGCGGTCGATGGAGCGGTCGTTCGGCACCACCTGCCACGGGGCCGGCCGGTGCATGAGCCGCACGGCCGCCATCAGGTCGGCGCGCGACCGCAACATCCAGAACGAACTGGCCCGCGACGGCATCGTCGCCCGCTGCCGGAGCCGCGAGGGCCTCGCGGAGGAGCAACCGCTGGCCTACAAAGACGTCGATGTGGTCGTGGACATCGTCCACCGCGCGGGCCTGTCGCTGAAGGTCGCCCGCCTGCGGCCGCTCGGCGTGATCAAGGGATAGCAGACTGTCGAACAAGTCTGCCCGAGCAGGATGCGCCGGCCGCCCGGCTCACGCCGTTCCCGAGTTGGCGTGCGCGGGAGACCGCTCCCACTTGGTGGCCGGAAACCCGAAGTCGCGGAGCAGTTCGATCACCCGGGCATCCTCGACCTGCTCAAAATTCCGGTAGAACTGGCCGATGGCCCAGAACGCGTCCGGTTCGAGCAGGCAGACCACGCGGTCGCACAGGGGCCGGATGGCGTCGATCCGTTCGGGCGCCCCGACCGGCACCGCGACGACGATCTCCTTCGCTCCGGCCTCCCGGACGGTGTGCAGGGCCGCGATCATCGTCGCGCCCGTCGCGATCCCGTCGTCGGTGAGGATCACCGTCCGTCCGGCGATGTCCGCCTGCGGGCGGACCGCCCGCACCAAGCCGCGGCGGCGCTTGATTTCCGCCATCTGCCGGCCGCGTTCCGCCTCGATGTAGGCGTCGCCCACGTCGGTCATCGCCTTGGCGAAGTGGTTGAGGTAGACCTCGCCGTTCTCGGAGACCGCGCCCAGGGCCAGTTCGGGCTGGTGCGGGGCGCGGAGCTTGCGCGAGAGTACCACGTCGAGTTCGGCTCCCAATCCCCGTGCCAGGATGGCGCCGACCTCCACGCCCCCGCGCGGGATCGCCAGCACGAGCGGCTTCTCCATGGTTTCGCCGCGCAGCCGCTCGACGAGCATCCAGCCGGCCTCCTCGCGGTCATTGAACGCTTGGTGGTTCATCGTCGTTGCACTCCCTCACTCCAGATGCAGGTGTTTCGCGAACCATTCCGCCGCCAGGCGGGCCGCCTCGTCGAGCGTGCCGGGCTCCTCGAAGAGATGCGTGGCGCCGGGCACGACGGCCAGCCGCTTCTCGCCGTCGAGGATGGCCAGCGCCCGCTCGTTGAGGGCGAGCACCTCCGTGTCGGCCTCGCCCACGATCAGCAGGGTGGGCACGTGCACGGCCCGGAGCTTGCGGCCGGCGAGGTCGGGCCTGCCGCCCCGCGACACCACCGCCGCGACCCGCGGCTCCCGCGCGGCCGCCACGAGCGCCGCCGCGGCCCCCGTGCTCGCCCCGAAGAGGCCCAGCGGCAGATGCCGCGTCTGCTCCAGTTCCGAGACATACCGGATCGCGGCCAGGAGCCGCTCGGCGAGCAGCGGAATGTCGAAGACGTTCACCCGGTCGGTCGCCTCCTGCTCCGTGAGCAGGTCGAAGAGCAGCGTGCCGATCCACGACTCGTGCAGGACGGAGGCCACGAATTCGTTGCGGGGGCTGCGGCGGCTCGATCCGCTACCGTGGGCGAAGAGCACCAGCCCCGTCGGGGGAGCGGGCAGGCAGAGCCGGCCGGGAAGCGCGAGCGGCGCACCTTTCAAGCCGCTCGCGGGGATGGAAATGTCGAAGGTTTCGACGGCGTTGACGAGCGTCATGGCATCTCCTCCGTTCGGCTGTCGCCCCGGTGGAGCGCGTGGTTGTGGGGCCGCATGAGCTGAACGGCGGTCGCCTGGGGGCCGTCCTCTCCCGCCTCCTCGCTGTAGTAGACGGGGCTGCCGATGTCGGCCATGCGGAAGTCGTGGTCGGAGATGGTGTTGCGGTGGAAGTAGACCTCGCGGCCGTCGTCGGTCTCGATGAAGCCGTAGCCATGCAGCGGAAAGAGCTGCGCGATCCGCCCCCGGGCCCGGGGCGCGTGCCGCTTCTCGGCGCCGCGCATCCGCCGCATGTGATCCTCCAATCGCCGCCGCGCGGCGAGGAAGGCGTCGCGGAGCGCCAGGAAGACGTCCTCGTGCGCGTGATCGAGGTGGTGGTCGCGGTTGACCACGATCTCGCCGCCGGGCACGATCAGATCGACGCGGACCGAATAGAGCCGTCCCTCGCGGTGATGTCGGTGCGGCTGGGCGATGACGACGTGACAACCGGTGATCCGGTCGGAGAGCCGCTCGAGTTGCGCGATGTGGTCGAGCGCCGCGTCGCGCACGTCCTCATCAACGGGCAGGTCGTCGAACGACACCTGGGCCTCGGTCTGCATGGCTTTGCTTCTCCGTCCGGGGCTCCATCGGAACCAGGGGGAAAAGACGCCACGTCCTGCACGCGTCACCAGTCACTATCCGTGCCGGCAAGGCCGGCGGCGAACGACCGGGGCGGAGAACCGCCACCGGGCGATGTCCGCGACCGGCGATCCTGCCGGACACTTCCACGAGGTCGGCCCCGGGACGGGACCGAGGCCGCCCGTTCGCCCCAGGTTGCCCCGGCTTCCCCGACGGGCTGCGGGCGGAGGATTTCCGGACGGTTCGGGGGTGTATCCGGTGGAGCGGTTGCGCAAGAAGTGACGATTGAAAGGGGAGTGCCGGCCGTGGCCCCACTGAATTCGAAACCATGCGCCCTCGTTCCCCGCATTGCCGCGGCGTTTCCTTGCTGACCGCGCTCGTCGCGCTGTCCTGGGGGGCAGGCTGCGCGTCGGTCGAGGCCCGCGCGGACGAGTGGCCCCGCCCCGGCGCGGCGATCCACCTGCCCGATCCCGGCGTGCCGTTGGCCAGCGTCCGCGACGAGGCGTCCGTGCCGCTTCCGATCGGCGACGTGCATGGCCCGTCGCCGCGCACGCTCGCGGAATTCACCGCCCTTGCCGAACGCAACCATCCGAAGATGAGAGCCGCCCTCGCGGCGGTCGAGGCCGCCCGCGGCAAGGCGGTCCAGGCCCGCCTCTATCCGAATCCGACGCTTGCCGGTTCATCGCCCCAGATCGCCGGCCCGGAGAGCCAGTGGAACGGCTTCGTCATGCAGGACGTCGTCACCGCGGGAAAGTTGCGGCTCGCGCAGCAGGCGGCCCTGCGGGACGTGCAGCGGGCCGAGTATCAACTGATCCGCGCCCGGTTCGACGTGCTCCGTGAGGTGCGGCAGAGCTTCTACGCGCTGCTCGTTTCCCAACGGCGCGTGGAGATCTACAAGCTCCTGCTCGATATCGCGAAGCGGTCGTACGAGATCGGCAGCCAGCTCGCGGAGGCCGGGGAAGGGACCAAGGCCGACGTGCTCTTCTGGAGCATCGAACGCGACCGGGCCGACGTGCGACTCCTCAACGCGGCCGTCTACATCGAGACCGGCAGGAGGCAACTGGCCACGGCCATCGGCCTGCCGCGGGCCGACGTCGGCACCGTCGAGGCCGACCTCTTCCAGCGGCTGCCGCACTTCGACCTCAAGGCGCTCCAGGAGGAGGTGGTCCGCCGCAACGCGCTGCCCCGGGCGGCGGAGGCCGGAATCGCCGGCTCGCAGTGGGCGCTCGAACGCGCCGTGGTCGAGCCGATTCCCGACGTGAATGTGATGGGCGGCTACCAGCGGCAGGTGGGGCCGGCGCAGGACCAGGGGCTCGTGCAGGTGATGGTGGAGGTGCCGCTGTTCGATCGCAACCAAGGCAACATCCGCGCCGCCCGGGCCGACATCGCCTCCTCGCGGGCCGCGCTGCGGAGCACGGAAATCGACCTGGCCACGCAGGCCGCGCAGGCGATCGCCGCCTATCGGACGGCGCAGCGGCTCGTCGAGTGGTACGAGCAGTTCATCCTCCCGAAGGCCCGCGAGACGCTGCAGATCTCGCAGCAGCTCTACGCCCGGGGCGAGGTGACGTTTCTCTCGCTGCTGCAGGCGCAACGCATTCTCACCGAGACGGAACTCGCGTTCGTGGAGTCGCAGGCCGACCGCTGGAACGCGGCCGTCACGATCGCCGACCTCCTCCAACTGGAGTCGTTTCCGCTGCCCGCCGACGCGCCCGCCACGGTGCCCGCGGAGGATCGCCGCGGTGATGCCGCGCCGGCCGCGGCCCCCGGGCTTCTGCCCGCACCGCTGCCGCCGCCGTGATCAGCGGGCGGCGATGTCGAGCGGCAGCGTCGCCGTCGCACGGGTGCCGGTCAGGGTGTCGGTGACGGCCAATTCCACGCGACACGCCCCGGCGGGCGCCGTCTCGGGAATCCGCACGACATACCGGGCGAAATAATCCCGCCGCTGCGCGTGGCAGGTTTCCGCGATCGGCTCGAACGTCCAGTCATGGACCCGACCGCCATCGGGGCCGGTGAGTACGATCGTCGTGTCGATGCACGTGGTGTGGCCCGCGGGCGACGTGCCTGCGGAGAGATTGTCGAGTTCGAAGTAGACGATCACTTCCTGGCCCCGGTCGAAGCGGTCTTCGAGGAACCGCTCGACCACTCCCCAGGCCTGCACGCGGGACGCGAAGCAGGCATTCTGGATGGCGAGGTCGCGCGGGCGTTCCGCCGCGGCGGCCGCTGGCTCGGGCGGGAGCGGCGTCTCGGCCGCCGGCTGGGCCGGGGCG
>JBEIQP010000048.1:0-20963 GCA_040376455.1 Planctomycetaceae bacterium
AGGAAGAAGAAGTCGTAGTCGTGCCAGCACGCCTCCAGCGCGATGATCTGCTCGTCGAGCGATTGGGCCGTGCCCACGACCGCCATGCCCACGAGCCGGGCGAGGCCCTTGTACATCGGATAGACGGCGATCGCCGCGGCCCGCAGGCGGAAGAGCTCCTCGTAGGTCGGCAGCGCCGGCTTGGCCGCGAAGCCACGGAGCACCAAGCCGTTGGCCTTCTTCTCGTCGGCGAGGATCAGGCGGGCCTGCTTCACGAACGTCGCGGCGATCTCGGCCGTCTTCGCGGCCGCGGCGTGGGTCGGCTGCGGGTCGAGCGGGGCCACCCCGGTGGCCTGCGGATCGGTGTCGGCCACGCGGCCGTCGAGCCCCTTGCCGCGGAAGACGACGACGAAGCGATGCTCCCTGACCGGCTTCACGAACGTCTCCACGCCCGGAATCCGCACCGCCTGGAGCTTCTCGACGAGGGCGAAGCTCTCCGCTGATGGAATCCGGCCGGCGCGGCGGTCGGAGACGACGCCGGCGGCGTCGAGCGTGCAGAAGTTGCCGCGGGCGGCGACGTCGTCGGGGCCGAGTTCGAAGCCGATGCCGGTCGCCTCGAGCGCCCCGCGGCCGATCGTGAATGCGAGCGGGTCGTAGCCGAAGAGAGCGAGGTGTCCGGGCCCGGAGCCGGGGGTGATTCCGGGCAGGACCGGCACGCTCGAGCCGCTCGTGCCGCGTGCCGCCAGCCGGTCGAGGTTCGGCGTCGAGGCGGTCTCCAGTTCCGTGCGGCCGCCCGGCTCGAGCGGGAGGCCGCCGATCCCATCGGCGACGAGCATGACGATCTTCGTGCCGTTCGTCTCGGCCAGTTCGCGGATCAGTTCGTGCTCGGTCACGGTCGGACGACTCCGCGGAACCCTGGGCGGGGAGGGGCGCGACGCGCGTTGCCCGCGCCCGCCCGCGTCGGATACAGTTTTGGCCGGAATTCGCCCGGGGCCAAGCGGCCGCCGTGATTCGGCAAGCGCCCGGCGATTTTCCCTCTCCGCACCACCACTCCGGCAGGCCCCGTCGATGAGCGTCGTTCGCCCCAAACCGCCCGAGGATCCGATCGCCTACGATCCCGCCGCCGTGTTCGCCACCGGAGGCATCGCCCGGGGGAGCCTCGAGGCCCTCTCCGGCCGGCTCGACGCGGCCCGGGCCGCCACGCTCGCCGACATCGACCGCTGGCGGACGGGCGGCGCGCAGCCGGGCGAGTCCCTCGATCCGGCCTTCATCGACCTTCCCGACCGGCTGCTCGCCGACTACGGCACGAAGCGGCCGGAGAGCGAACTGTTCGCGATCCTCCAGACGGCGCGGCGGATTCGCGACGCCGTCGATCGGGTCGTGGTGCTCGGCATCGGCGGCTCCTACATGGGCACGCGGGCGCTCTTCGAGTCGTGCTGCCACCCGTTTCACAATGAACTGCCGCGCGGCGAACGCGGCGGCCGCCCTCGACTTTCGTTCGAGGGCTTCAACATGGACAACGACTCCGCGCAGGGGCTGCTCGACCTCGTGGCCCCGGCGGGCAAGCCGCGGAGCGACGACCTGCTCGACCGCTGGGCGCTGCTCGTCGTCAGCAAGAGCGGCGGCACGCTGGAGACGGCCGTGGCGACGCGGCTCTTTCTCGCCGCCCTGCTCGACGCCGTGAACGGCGACACCGCGCGGCTCGCCGAGCGGGTCGTCCCGATCACAGGCCGCTCCGGCCGGCTCGCCGAGCTCGCCGCGGCGATCGGCTGCCCCGACGTGTTCGACATTCCCGACGGCGTCGGCGGGCGGTTTTCCGTGTTCACGGCGGTGGGGCTGCTGCCCGCCGCGATCGTGGGGATCGACGTGGTCCGGCTGCTGGAAGGGGCCGCCGCCATGAACCGGCGGTTCCGCGAGGCGCCCGTCGCCTCCAACCCGGTGCTCCAGTTCGTGGGCGTGTCGCACCTCGCCGAGACGGAGATGGGGGCGACGATCCGCGTGCTGTCGAGTTGGAGCAACCGGCTCGAGGCGCTGGGGCTCTGGTACGACCAGTTGCTCTCCGAGAGTCTCGGCAAGGCGGATCGCGGCGCGACGCCGCTGACGGCCGTGACCACCCGCGACCTCCACTCGCGCGGCCAGCAGCATCAGGAGGGGCGTCGGGACAAGCTGATCACGAACCTGATCGTCGGCGAGCCGCGGCGCGATCTGCTCGCGCTGCCGCCGCTGGGCGGTTATGGCGGCGACCAGGACAAGCTCGACGACCTCGTCGGCACGACCTGGCCCGCCATGCTGGCCGCCGCCGCGGCCGGCACGAACGAGGCCTACGCGCAGGCGAAGCGGCCCACGGCCGACATCCTCCTGCCGCGGGTGGACGAACACACGGTGGGCCAGCTGCTCCAGATGCTGATGCTGGCCACCGTCGTCGAGGGGCGGCTCGTCGGCACGAATCCCTACGGCCAGCCCGGCGTCGAGGCCTATAAGAAACTGATGATGGCCCGCCTCCGTCCGTAGCTGCTGCGGGGGGCGGGATTCAGGAGGATCGTGTCATGCCGTTCACCGAAGTCGCCCCCGACATCTTCGTCTGGCCCAACACCTGCAACACCTACTGCCTGCGTGACGGCGCCGCGGCCATTCTCGTCGATCTGGGGGACGGGTCGGTGCTCGACGCCCTCGGCGAGATCGGCGTCACGCAGGTGGACTGGGTGCTCTACACGCACCACCACCGGGAGCAGTGCCAGGGGCACGCGCGGCTCGCCGGCCGGGAGGCGAAGGTGGGCGCTCCGGTCAACGAGCGGGACCTCTTCGAGAAGCCGCTCGGATTCCGCGCCGCGCGGCCGCAACTGTCGGACAAGTTCACGGTGCACGGCGCCAGCTACGTGCGGCCGCCGATCCAGCCGATCACCGCCGACCGCTGGTTCGAGAAGTTCGACACGCTGCAGTTGCGCGGGCGCGAGATCTGGTGCGCCGAGACGGCGGGCAACAGCCCCGGCTCGATGAGCTACCTCCTCCGGCACGGGGACCGGTGGCTGGCCTTCACCGGCGACCTGATGCTCGACGGGGCGGTGCTCCACACCTGGTACGACAGCGAGTGGGACTACGGTCTCTGCAAGGGGATCTACACGCTCGCCACGGCCGCCGGCTACCTCGAGGGCTTCGCGCCGCTGACGATGCTGCCCTCCCACGGGCCGCCGATCCGCGATGCCGGGCCGCAGCTCGCCGCGTTTCAGCGGAAGCTTCGCCGGCTCGAGAAGGTGATGAAGCGCGGCTGGGAGTTTCAGACCTTCGCCGGCTGCGACCAGGATCGGGTCTCGCGGCCCTCGCCCGTGCCGCACCTCTGGCAGATCTCGCCCCACCTCTACAAGGTGCGCGGTCACGAGTTTTGGGTGAACTTCCACATGCTCGTCTCGGACGACGGCCACGCCCTGCTGATCGACTGCGGCTTGTTCGACCGCCGGCACCTCGACCGGATCTTGGACGGCGCCCGAGACCGGCTCGGCATCAAGGCGATCGATGCGGTGCTCGTGACCCACATGCACGGCGATCATTTCCTCGACACCGAGCACGTCCGCAAGACCCGCGGGGCCGAGGTCTGGACCCACGAGCGGGTCGTCGACCTGATCGAGCGGCCGCTCGACTACGACTACGACGCGATGATCCCCTCGTACCGCGAGCGGCCGACCGGCGACATCCAGAGCCTGAAGGTGGACCGCGTGATCCGCGACGGCGAGGTGATCCACTGGCGCGGTCACACGCTGGCCTGCGACTGGATGCCCGGGCAGACCGAGTTCGCCTGCTGCGTGCACGGGGTCATCGACGGGAAGCGGGTGGCGTTCACCGGGGACAACATCTTCGGCATCCCTTCCGATCCCGCCCAGCACGGCCACGAGGCGGTGGTGGCCCGCAACTCGTGCCTGGTGGACGAGGGCTACGGCCAGGCCGGCCGGTATCTGCACACGATCGGCCCCGACCTGATCCTCGGCGGCCACTGCTGGGCGATCGCGGAACCGGCGCCGCTGATCGAGCGGTACAACGCCTCGATGAAGGAACTGCTGGAGGCGATGCGCGATCTGATCGGCGAGCAGGACTACCGGATCGGCTACGACCCCTACTGGCTCCGCATCCATCCGTATCGGGTGCCCGTCGCGCCGGGCGGCCGGGCGGAAGCGACGCTCGTGGCCCGCAACTTCCTCGACGTGCCGACCGTCTACGAGGTGCGGCTCGTCTGCCCGCCCGGAGTCACGGTCGCGCCGGCGACGGCCGCGCTCCGCGTGGAGGCCGGCGAGACGAAGCGGCTGCCGCTGACGATCGCGGTGGCCGGCGATGTGCCCGCGGGGCTCGCGCTCGTGGCGATCGACATCACGCAGGACGGTCGGCGTCGCGGCCAACTCTTCGACGCGGCCGTGATCGTCGGCTGACAAAGGCGCCGAGGCGGGCGGCGTGCAGCGTCGTGCTCGGGTCGGCTATAGTGCCGCACACCCCTCGTTCCGCGCGGAGCCCCACGCATGCCGATCACGCTCACCTGGACAGGCCACGCCACCTGGCTCATCGACACCGGCGCGGGCACGCTGCTCGTCGATCCGTTCTTCGACGAATGCCCGACCGCCTGCATGAAGGCCAAGGACGTGGCCTGCGACGCGATCCTCGTCACGCACGGCCACTTCGACCACGTCGCCGACCTCGTGGCGATCGCGATGCGGACGAAGGCGAAGGTGTTTTGCAATTGGGAGATCGCCCAGTGGCTCGGTCGGCAGGGGGTGGAGAACACGCAGCCGATGAACCTCGGCGGCCGGGTCGCCGTTCCCGGCGGCACCGCCACCATGGAGATCGCCCATCACTCGTCGAGCCTGCCCGACGGAAGTTACGGCGGGAGTCCGGCCGGTTGGCTGCTCGACGTGGGCGGCGTGCGGGCCTACGTCGCCGGCGACACGGCGCTGTTCTCCGACATGGAGCGGATCGGTCGGCCGAAGGACGGCCGGGGGCTCGACGTGGCCGTGCTGCCGATCGGCGACCTGTTCACGATGGGCCCCGACGACGCCGTGGAGGCGGTGCGGCTGCTCGATCCGCGGATCGCCCTCCCCAGCCATTACGGCACCTGGCCGCCGATCGAACAGGATGCGAAGGCGTGGGCGGCGCGGGTCTGCGCGGCGCGGCGGTGCGCGGCGCAGGCACCCGCCGTGGGCGAGGCCGTCACGATCGGGTAGGGAGTTCGACGGGCCTGGCGGGCGGCACGCGCACCTCGATCGCATCCCCGGCGACCCGCACCTCGAAGACATCGACCTTCAGTCGCGGGTTGTCGCACCAGGCGCCGTCGCAGGCCCGGAACCGCCACGCATGCCAGGGGCAGGTGACGACGCCATCGACGAACGGGCCCGACCCGAGGGAGGCGCCCATGTGCGGGCAGAGGTCGTCCATCGCGTGGTAGGCCGTGCCGTCGAAGAAGACGGCGACGAGCCGGCCGGCCACCTCGTAGGTGCGGCCCTCGCCGGCGGGAATGTCGCCGGTGCGGGCCACTGGCGTGTAGGGGACGTCGGGGTGTGGATCGGTGGGTGTGCTGTCGGCCATCGCGGTCGGTCTCCGGCGGTATCATAGCGGGCATGAGTCTCCAGGCCGACGCGCCGGCGGTTCCCGCCGCCCGGATTCGCCTCCTCGTCCTCGACGTGGACGGCACCCTCACAAACAGCCGCCACGAGGTGTCGCCGGCGACCGTCGCGGCGATCGGCCGCGTGCGCGAGGCGGGCATTCGCGTGATGCTCGCGACGGGCCGCCGCTATCGCGATGCCCTGCCGATCGCGGAGCGGCTCGGCCTCGACGCGCCGCTGGTGACGGCCTCGGGGGCGCTTGTGAAGCGGCCGCCCGACCACGTCACGCTCCATCGGGCGGCGTTCGCGGCCGGCGTGCTGGAGGGCGTGGTCGCCGCGGTCGTGGCGTCCGGGCACGAGCCGATCCTCTACACCGACAGCTTCGCCGCCGGCTACGACTTCCACTGCCGCACGCTCGAGGGCGGCGGCGCCGGAGCGGCGGCCGCGGGCAGGGGGGTGCGCGACTATCTGGCCCGCAATCGCGGGCTGGCGGACGTGCGGCCCGATCTGCACCTGGCGCCCCCCGCGGGCGTGTTCGCCGGGTTCGCGATGGGCGCGAGGCCGGCGATGCTCGCCCTCGAGGCGGCGCTCGACGAGTCGTTCCCCGGCTGTCTCTCGCTGCACACGATCCGCAGTCCGCGGTATCAGGATTGGATGTGCGAGATCGCTCCCGCCGGCGTCACGAAGTGGTCGGGCGTCGCCGCCATCGCCGGCCAGTGGGGCATCGGGCCTGCCGAAATCTGCGCCGTGGGTGACGACGTCAACGACCTGCCGATGATCCGGGGGGCCGGGCTGGGGCTCGCGATGGGCAACGCCCTGCCCGAGGTGCAGGCCGCGGCGGACCACGTGGTGGGCACGCACGACGCCACCGGCATCGAGGACGTCGCCGCCCTGCTGCTTGCCGGACTTGCCTAGCCTGCCGGGTCGGTGCCCGACCGCGACGCGGCTTGTGGCGGCGCCGCGGCATCCGTATATGTTCCGCCTCCACAGACTCCGCGCAGGCACCCGCATGGACCTCAAACTCCACCGACCGCACGGCGCCTGTGCCCTGACCGGCCGGCCCTTCGTGGCCGGCGAGCCGTTTCATTCGGCGCTCGTGCGCGGGAAGGGGAGCCTCGACCGCATCGATGTCGCCCCCGAGGCCTGGACGGGGCCGCCCGACGGCACGCTGGCCTGGTGGCGATCGACCTATCCGGCGCCCGATGCGGCCGGCCCGGCGCTCGCGCCGGTCGAGGTGTTGCTGGACGTGCTGGAAGAGCTCGACGGCAGGCCCGACGACGAGCCGTTGCGGTACCTGCTCGCGCTGCAGCTCGTCCGCCGCCGGGTGGTCAAGATCGTGGACGATCCGCCGGCCGCCAGCCCCGACGCGCTGCTGCTCGCCTGCCGCAAGCGCGACTGCGAATACCGCGTCCGCATCGTGTCGCCGCAGGAGGCCGTCGCCGCGGGCGTCGAGGCCCGGCTCAACGCACTGCTCTGGTCGGGAGACGCGGCATGATGCGTGCGCCTCCGCCTCCGTTGCAGCCGCCGGCCCGGCCGGGCCGCGCGGTCTCCCACGGCCTCGCGTTGGCCCTGGCGGTCGCCTGCCTGGCGTCGAGCGGCGCCTCGTGCCCCGGGGTGCTCCGCGGCTATCAGATCGGCACGATGCCGCTGCCGCGGACGCTTCCCGCCCAGCCCACGCTCGACCAGATCATCGCCGCCGTGCACGACAACACCCAGCGGGTGCGCAGCTACATGGCGCCGCAGGCCGTGCTCGTGGTGCCGGGCGTGCCGCGGCTTTCGGCCCGCGTCGCCTGCGAGCCGCCCCGGCGATTTCGCCTCCAGGCCCGCACGGCCGTCACCGGCGACGAACTCGACATCGGCAGCAACGACGACCTGTTCTGGCTCTGGATTCGCCGCCACCAGCCGCCCGTGATGCTCTTCTGCCGCCACGACCAATACGACCAATCCTCCGCGCGGCGGCTCCTCCCGATCCGCGCCGACTGGATGCCGGAACTGCTCGGCCTGGTGAACTTTCGCCCCGAGGACCGGCACGAGGGGCCGTTTCCGCTGCCCGACGGCCGGATTGAGATCCGCAGCCGCATCGCGGCGCAGCCGGCGGGAAGCGCGGGGCAGCCGGACGGCGAACTGCTCAAGTCCACCATTCTCGACGGGATCACGGGGCTGGTCATCGAACAGCATCTGTTCACGGCGGCCGGACAGCGGATGGCGAGCGTCCGCACGACGCGACACCGCGTCGATCCACCGTCGGGCGCCGCGCTGCCGCACCTCGTCGAGGTGTCGTGGCCCGACTCGGAGGTGGAGTTTTCGCTGGAACTGACCGCGATCACGACCAACGTGCCGACCGGCGATCCGGGCCAGCTCTGGCAGATGCCCTCGTACCCCGGCTACGAGCCGATCGACCTGGCCGATCCCTCGATCACGATCGGTCCGCCGCAGCGGCAATGACCCGCCGCGGCCCGACGCGACAAGCCCCGGGCCGCCCTCGAGCGGTGGTGCTTCACGACCGTTGCAGCCGGCTCACGGGGCGTGGTCCACGGCCTCCGATGTCGGGTCCGCCCGCATCTTGTCGCGGGCCCGCGACAGCGCCGGCCCGATGGAACCGAGCGGCATGCCGGTGATGCGGCTGATCTCCCCGTAGCTGCGGGCTTCGAGGTGGTGCAGGCGAACGAGTCGGGCCTCGTCCGCCTCGAGCCGGCCGAGCAGGGACTCGACTTCCTCCCGATCCGCGACCCGCGCCATCTCGTCGATGCGGCCGGCGGCGTCGGGCAGGCCGCCGTCGAGTCGCCCGGTCTCGAGGCTGCGGACGAGCGTGCGGACGGCGACGCGGCGGGCGATCACCGTGAGGTAGGTCGGGAGGCTCGAGCGGCCGGCGAACGCCCGCAGCACGGCGGCGTCGTTGCGCAGACACTCGAGGAGGATTTCAGCCAGCAGGTCGTCGCGGTCGGCGGCCGCGAGCGGCATCTGCCGCTGGACGATGGTCCGATCGGCCACGTAGGCGAAGAGGCCGCCGAATCGGTTGACGAACGCGTCCCAGGCTCCGGGCGAGGCCGCCAGGCAGTCCCGCACGAGTTGCTCGTCCTCGGCCGCCACGAGGGTCGGCTGGCCGGCTGGCTGGGGGTGAGCGGACGCGGACACGGCACGCCCTCGAGTGGGGGAACGGACGCCGGGCCAGTGCCTGGAACCCGCGGGCTGTCCCGCGGAGGAAAGGCCCGGGCCCACGCAATCATAGGAGGGCGGGGCGGGGGCCTCCAACGGCAGTCGTTGCCGCCGTGCAAAAGAGGCTCACGAAAATGGCCCGGACGGCCGATTCCAAATTCGTTGACAGGCTGTTCGGATGCACCTACGATGCCGCGCAAGCGGTCGGTGGAACGTCCGCCCCCAGGATCGCCGCAGCCCCATCTTCCAGGAGTCTCTCAAACCATGACGCACGTCGTCGCCGAGCCGTGTTTTGCCTGCAAGTACACCGACTGCGTCGTGGTCTGTCCCGTGGAATGCTTCTACGAGGGGGACAAGATGGTCTACATCCACCCCGACGAGTGCATCGACTGTGAGGCCTGCGTGCCGGAGTGCCCGGTCGAGGCGATTTTCCACGAGGACAACCTGCCGGCCGAGTGGAAGGACTTCAAGGAACTCAACGCCGAGATGTCGCCCCAGCTTCCCGTGATCACGGAGAAGAAGGATCCGCTCTGCTAAGGGGAGCGAGTCTCCGCGGGCTCGTCCGGAAACACGCCGCCGGCCTCGTCCTGACTATTTCAGGTCCACGAGCCAGTAGGCGTTGTCCACGAAGCTCTTCCAGCTCGCGTACTTCGGGTTGCCGAGCTTGATCGAGAGCAGCGGGCTCCGCTTCGGTTTCACAGGCTGGCGGATCAGGTGCATGTGGGCCTCGTGAGGCGTGCGGCCTCCCTTGCGGACGTTGCAGGCCACGCAGGCGCAGACGATGTTTTCCCAGCTGGTGATCCCACCGCGGCTGCGGGGCACGACGTGGTCGAGCGACAGCTCGCTGGTGGGAAAGTGCCGGCCGCAATACTGGCAGAGGTTCTCGTCCCGGGCGAAGACGTTTCGGCGGTTGAATCGCAGCCGCTGGCGGGGGCTGCGGTCGCACGAGACGAGCCGGATCACCCGCGGGGCCTGCAGTTCGTAGCCCACGGCCCGCACCCAGTCCTGATCGGGGCTGCGGAGCGCGGCCTGCATCGCGGACAGTTCCCGCCAGGAGTCGATGGAGTAGGCGGCGAATTGCCCCTCCTCGATGTGCACCACCTCGGCCAGATGGCGAAACAGGAGCGTGATCGCCCGCCGCACGTTGGTGATGTGCACGGCGACGAACGAGCGATTGAGCACCAGCACGCTCAAGCCCAGCGCGCCGCACGACGGAGCAGAGATCGCAAGACCCGACATGCCCAGTGGTCCCATGGGGTTCCGCGGGGATCGACCTGGGCTCCGAGTTTACCCGCCCTGCCGGTCTCCTGCCAAACGCGGTCGAGCGGTGCGGAAAACCCTTGCTTGGGGTGACGATTGCGGTCACACTCAGGGCAGGGGAACGACCCGTTGCCCAACGGCCTTACTCGGGAGAACGCGATGCTGCACTACTCGTGCGACCTGTGCAAACGTCCGATCGACGCCAACTCGGACGTGCGTCATGTCGTGAAAATCGAGGTGTTTCCGGCGATCGAAGAGTGCCCGCCGTGCGACTGTGCGGGCGTGGAAGGGGTGGCCGACGACGCCGATCACCTGGAGGAGATGCAGGATTTGTTGGAGCGGCTCGACGAGGCCGACGGTGCCTCGGTGATCGACGACGCGACCCGGTCGATGCGGTTTGACCTCTGCGACGCGTGTCGGCAACGGTTCGTGAAGAACCCCCTCGGCATGAAGACGGGCAAGCAGCTCGACTTCAGCAACAACTGACCCCGCGCACGGGCTCCGCGGTCGCCGTCCGGCGCCGTCCCGGACCATGGCGCGTGCTCGCATCGGGCCGCCGTGCGGAGCGCCGTTTTGGCGGTTTGCGGGCCGCGGTTCGCGGCAACCTTCCAGTTCCGCCGGCCGCGGGTATTTTTGGGGATGCCCGTTGCGGGCCGTCACTGATTCATCCGTCTTGGGTTCTCAGGCAAGGAGCAGAGTGTCTGCATGGCCGGTCGCACGCTTGAAATCGCAGCTCTTCCCGGAGATGGCACCGGGCCCGAGGTCACCGCCGAGGCGCTGAAGGTGCTCGCCGCGGTCGCCGCGCTGGAGGGCTTCTCCTACAACGTCGAGACGCTCGACTGGGGCGGTGACCGGTATCTGAAGACCGGCGAGATCATCCCCGAGGGCGGTCTCGAACTGCTCAAGAGCAAGGACGCGATCTTCCTCGGCGCGATCGGCCATCCCCAGGTCGCCCCCGGCATCCTGGAAAAGGGCCTGCTGCTCGACCTCCGGTTCAAGCTCGATCAATACATCAACCTCCGGCCCGTCAAGCTGCTGCCGGGCGTGGAAACGCCGCTGGCCGGCCGCGGGCCCAAGGACATCGACTTCGTCGTCGTCCGCGAAAACACCGAAGACCTCTACTGCGGCGTGGGCGGCTATCTGAAGAAGGGCACGCCCGACGAGGTGGCGGTCCAGCAGGCGGTCTACACGCGCAAGGGCTGCGAGCGGTGCATCCGCTGGGCCTTTGACTACACCCGGAAGCGCAACAGCCCGAAGAAGACGCTCACGCTCGTCGCCAAGACCAACGTGCTCACCTTCGGCCACGACCTGTGGTGGCGGACCTTCCAGGAGGTGGCCAAGGACTACCCCGACGTGAAGACCGACTACAACCACGTCGATGCCTGCTGCATGTGGATGGTGAAGAACCCCGACGCCTACGACGTCATCGTGACCACCAACATGTTCGGCGACATCATCACGGACCTCGGCGGCATCCTCCAGGGCGGCATGGGGGTCGCGGCCGGGGCCAACCTGAATCCCGACGTGCAGGCGAACGGGAAGCGCGGCGTGAGCATGTTCGAGCCGATGGGAGGCAGCGCGCCCAAGTACACGGGGCAGAACGTGATCAACCCGATCGCGGCGATCAATGCGATGGCGATGCTGCTCGAGCACAGCGGCCATCCCGCCGCGGGCGCCCGGATCGACAGGGCCGTGGCCCACGTCACCGGCACGAAGATGAAGAGCCAAGCCGCCGGAAAGATGGGCTACGGCACGCGCGAAGTGGGCGATCTCGTGGTGGCGGCGCTGGGCACGTGACCGTGCTCAGGCTTCCAGCCTGACGCGGCGGCCTTCCGTCTGGCTGGTCGCCGCGGCCTGCACCACCTGCATCGCCTTCAGGGCGTCGTCGAGCCCGCTCATGTGGCGGACCAGGCTCGTCACCTTGCGGTGAAACTGCAGGAGCATGTGCTCGCCCACGGGCCGCTCGCTCTCCAGCGACTCCTGGTGGCGGCCGGCGGTGTCGAACCAGACGAGGCTCGTCGGCAGGTCGATGAAGGCGATGCCGTTCTCGCAGGCCACCTGCAGCGCGGCCGGCGGCCGGAACGTCACCGCCTCCTCCCAGCACCGGGGCATGTAGTAGCCGCAGCTGATCTGGGCGATCGCTCCGTCGCCGGGCGGCCCGTGCGGGGTGAAATCGAGGCTCATCATCTGGTAGTCGTCGGTCTCGCCGCCGGGAGTCTCGGCGTGCCGCACCGCCACCACGCTCGTCGGATCGAGGCCCACGACGTAGCGGCACCAGTCGGCCAGTTCCATCAGGTCGCGGGCCTCGGTGGCGCGGTCCCGCGGCGGGGCGGCGGCCGTCGTCGAGAGCGGCACGCGCCGATGGCAGAAGAGCATCCGCGGCTTCCCGAGCCGGGTCGCGATCAGTTCCTTGAGCCGCACGGTCGCGGGGGCATGCCGGCGAGGCAGGTCCGCCACGAAGGCGATCCCCGATTCCTCGACCCGCCGCCGCAGCAGTTGCGCCTCGGCGGGATCGAAGGGGAGCGAGATCGCCGAGTAGACGGCCTTGCCGTGGTCGCAGGCGGCGAGGATCGGCGTCGCTCCATACCACTGGTCGGCGAGGTAGAGCAGGGCATCGACGTCGTCCCGGGCGGCGAGCGCCCGGAAGCCATCGACCGGCGCCGCGCCCAGTTCCGCCGCGGCCCGTTCGGCCCGGTGCGCCACCTGTTCGCAGATGCCGCGCACCTCGAACCGGTCGGCCAGCGTGCGGAGCGCCGGCAGGTACCGCGACTCCCATTGGCTGCCCAGCCCGACGATGCCGACCCGCACCTTCATGCGCCGCCTCCGGTCTCGGCGGCAACCGGGGCGGTCGGCGTCTCGTGGTCGGCCTCGGCCAGCAGTTCCCGCTCGCGGAGCAGCCCCTTGTCGGCGATGTCCTTGCGGCACCAGGCGCCCTGCCAGCGGATCTCCTTCACGGCGGTGTAGGCCTGCAGCTTGGCCCGGGCCAGCGTCGGGGCGGCCGCGGTCACGGCCAGCACGCGGCCGCCGTCGCTGACGATCGCGCCCTCGTGGAGCCGTGTGGCGGCGTGAAACACCTCCACGCCCGGCACGCGTGCCGCCTGCTCGAGCCCGCGGATCGGGCGGCCCTTCTCGATGGGGCCGGGGTAGCCCTCCGACGCCATGACCACCGTCACGCTCGCGCCGTCGCGCCAGGTGGGCGGCTCCACGTCCTCCAGCCGGCGATCGACGGCGGCGTCGAGGAGAGCGAGGAGGCTCGACTCCAGGCGGATCATCAGCGCCTCGCACTCCGGATCGCCGAAGCGGGCGTTGAACTCGAGCACCTTCGGCCCCTGGGCGGTGAGCATCAGCCCCGCGAAGAGGACGCCCTGAAAGGGCACCTTGGCCCGCCGCATCGCGTGGACGGTGGGCACGAGGATCCGCGCCTCGATCTCCGCGAGCATCTCGCCATCGACGAACGGCGCCGGGCCGTAGGCGCCCATGCCGCCGGTATTCGGCCCCTCGTCGCCGTCGTGGGCAGCCTTGTGATCCTGCAGCGGCGGCAGCGTCACGATCGTGCGTCCGTCGGTGATCGCCATCACGCTCACCTCGACGCCGTCGAGCCGCTCCTCGACGAGGATGCCCGACGAGGCCGTGGCGAACTGCGGATCGCCCGCCAGCGACGCCACGGCGGCGAGCGCCTCGGTGCGATCGCCGCAGACGAACACGCCCTTGCCCGCGGCGAGCCCGTCGGCCTTCACGACGACGGGCATGTCCTCGCGGGCTTCGAGGTACTCGCGGGCGCGGGCCGCCGAGCGGAACTCGCGAAACATCGCCGTCGGCACGTCGCCGCGGTGGAGGATCTGCTTGCAGAAGATCTTGCTCCCCTCGATCTGTGCCGCCTTCGCGGTGGGGCCGAAGATGCGCAGGCCCGCGGCCTGAAACGCATCGACGATGCCTGCCACCAGCGGCGCCTCGGGGCCGACGACCGTGAGGTCCACCGCGCGACTGCGGGCGAGTTCGACGAGGCCGGTCACGTCGGTCGCGCTCACGGCGACGTTCTCCGCGATCGCCGCCGTGCCCGCGTTGCCGGGCGCCACCAGCACCTCCGCGCCATCCCGCGCGAGCTTCCACGCGATCGCGTGTTCTCGTCCGCCACTGCCGACGACCAGAACGCGGCGGGACGAAATCACGGGGCAACTCCTCGGTGGGGATGGATGGTCGGGAAACCGGCTCGCGGGGCCGGGACGACGACACGTTTTACCAACTGCTTTGTGGCGAACAGGCCAAAAACGGCCGTTTGTGCCGGATGCGGCGCCGAGCCGACGTTGACAGTACCAGCGGTGCCGATAAAGTTAGAGGGAGTTCGTGAAAAAAATCACGAACTCCGAAAATCGCGGTCGAAACCTGCTTTTTACTCGGGATTCCGCCATTCCGCCCCGGATCTTCGGTGCGGAAACAAGGCGTTGAATCCGATGAGGCGTTCGATGGCAGAAAAAAAGAAGATGTCGGTTGCGGAGATTCTGGCGGCGGCCCGTTCGGCCGACGGCAAGGGAGGTGCCGCGGAACCCGCCCCAGCGGCCGAGGCTCCGGCGGTTCCCGTCGCCGAGCCTGACGCGGGTGAGCCGGCGGCCAAGCCCGCACCGGCGGCGGCCAAGCCGGCAGCGGCCGGAGGCCGGCCGAGCGTCGCCGAGATCATGGCCATGGCCCGCGCGAAGAAGGTGGCGGAAGCGCCGGCGGCCGCGAAGCCGGCTGCCCCGAAGGCCGCTCCCGCAGCCAAGCCGGCGGCGGCTGCGGCCAAGCCGGCGGCGGTCAAGGACGGCCCGAAGACCGGCGTGCAGCGCGACACCGCGAGCATCCTGGCGGCGGCACGGGCCGGCGCCAAACCCGGCCCTGTGAGCAAGGCCGAGGCTCCGCCGCGTCCGGCGCCGAGGCCGAAGCCGGTGGTCGAGAAGGCTGCCGCCGTCGCGGCCCCGACGCCCGTCCGCCCCGTGAAGCCGGAGCCGAAGGCGAAGAAGGCGGGCGAGGAGGAGGATCGCCGCGGCTTCCTCCAGATCGCCCTCGGATCGTTCATGGCGATGGGCTTCACGGCCTTGTCGGTGACGGGCGGGCTGTTCACCCTCGGCCTGGCCCGCTACCTGTTTCCCAACGTGCTGGCCGAGCCGCCCAGCAAGTTCAAGGTCGGCTTCAAGGACGGATTCCCCTCGGGCAAGGTCGAGACGAAGTTCGTCGCCCAATACGGGGTGTGGGTCGTCAACAGCGAGTTTCAGGGGCAGCAGCAGATCTACGCCCTCAAGACCGTCTGCACCCACCTGGGCTGCACGCCGAGCTGGCTCGAGGCGGAGCAGAAGTTCAAGTGCCCCTGCCACGGCAGCGGGTTCTACAAGGACGGCGTCAACTTCGAGGGGCCGGCGCCACGACCGCTGGAGCGGTACGCGATCCGGACCGCCGACGACGGCCAGTTGGAAATCGACAAGAGCAGGGCGTTTCAGGAGGAACTCGGCCAGTGGGCCGATCCTGAGTCGTTCGTGACCGTCTAGATCGTCTTCGTGAGGAAGGGACCGTTCTCAGACCATGGCCATCGGCGAAACCATCCGCAACTCCCAGATCTGGAAGAGCATCTTCCGCCATCCGATGCCGCTCGATCGGCGCAATCGGATCGTGGTCATGCTCACGAACTTCTTCCTCCACCTCCATCCGGTGTCGATCAAGAAGCAGGGCATCGCCCTCTCGTTCACCTGGTGCATGGGCGGCGTGACGTTTTTCCTCTTCCTGGTGGAAACGGTCACCGGCGTGCTGCTGATGTTCTATTACCGGCCGACGCTCGAGTGGGCCTACAACGACATCCTCGCCCTGCGCGACGTGACCAGCCTCGGCATCCTCCGCGAGTTGCATCGCTGGGGGGCCCACGCGATGGTGATCACGACCTGGCTCCACATGTACCGCGTGTTTTTGACCGGCAGTTACAAGCCGCCGCGCGAGTTCAACTGGGTGATCGGCGTGATCCTGCTGTTGCTCACGCTGCTCCTCTCCTTCACCGGCTACCTGCTGCCCTGGGATCAGCTGGCGATCTGGGCGATCACGGTCGGCTCCAACATGGCTCGGGCCACGCCCGTGCTGGGCTACGAGGGGCCGGGCCAGCAGCTCCTCACGATCGGCGGCATCGACATGATCACCGACGCCTCCGACGCGCGGTTCGGTCTGCTTGGAGCCCGCTTCGTGGGCAAGGAGACCCTCAACCGGTTCTACGTGCTCCATTGCATCGCCATCCCGCTGGCCGTGGCGCTGCTGCTGGCGATCCACTTCTGGCGCGTGCGAAAGGACGGCGGCATCAGCGGGCCGCTCTGAACCAAACCCCATGCACTCCAACGGCTTTTTTCTCAAGGACGTCGCCGGTTTTCTCGGCGGGTATTACACGTTCGTGGCGATCATGAACGGGATCGCCGCCCTGATCCTCTGGCGGAAGAAGGGCCAGACGGGCTGGGCGCTGATCTGGGCGGTGTTCGCCGGAGCGATGATGGTCCTCGCCAGCCTGGCGCTGTCGGGCTCCGAGTCGCTGGTGCCGTCGCTGCCGCTCTCGGTTCGCACCCTCGTCAACAAGCTCTCGGGGCCGGTGTTCTACACCCTCGGTACGACGGCGCTGCTGGTCACGCTCTTCGTGTTTCGGCGGTTCTTCGTCAAGCCGATGGTGGCCTGGTCGATGTTCAATGCGGCGCTCGTGCTGATGGGGCTCTCGATGGCGGACGAGAACTTCGCCTCGATCGTGATGAAGCCCGACAACGTGCCGATCGTCGGCCTCATCTTCCTGCTGGCCTTCTTCACCTGGGTGGCGACGAAGCAGGCGGTGGTCAACGACGACCGCATCGCGCAGGGGCTGCCGCCGATGGAAAAGCTCGACGACGAGAAGGTGCTGGTCTGGCCCGACCTCGTCTACACGGAGCTCATCTGCATGGTGGGCGTGGCGGCGTTTCTCCTGCTCTGGGCGATCTTCCTGCCGGCCCCCCTCGAGGAGCCGGCCAGCAGCGTGAAGACGCCGAATCCGTCGAAGGCCCCGTGGTACTTCCTCGGCCTCCAGGAGATGCTCGTCTACTTCGATCCCTGGTATGCCGGCGTCGTGTTGCCGAGCCTCGTCATCTTCGGCCTGATGGCGATGCCCTACCTCGACTTCAACAAGAAGGGCAACGGCTACTACTCGATCGAGGAGCGGAAGTTCAGCTACCTGACGTTCCAGTTCGGCTTCCTGGAACTCTGGATCACGCTCATCATCCTGGGCACGTTCCTGCGCGGCCCGAACTGGAACTTCTTCGGGCCGTTCGAGTACTGGACGCCCTACAAGGTCGAAGTGCTCAACAACTTCGACCTCAACCAGATGTTCTGGGTGAACCTCCTCAACCAGCCGCTGCCGCGGGCCCCGCAGGGCGCGGGCACGCTGGCCCAGATCGGCTACGTCCTGCTGCGCGAGGCGCCGGGCCTGATCGCGTTGGGGGCCTACCTGCTCCTGCTGCCTCCGCTCCTGGCGGTCACGGTGTTTCGCGGCTACTTCGCCAAGATGGGGTTCGTGCGCTACATGATCATGGCGAACCTGATGCTGCTCATGCTGTCGCTGCCGCTGAAGATGATCCTGCGCTGGACGCTGAACCTGAAATACATCGTGAGCATTCCGGAATTCTCCCTCAATTTCTAGCGGCGCGCGTTGCCCTCGCGCTCCCCTGAAACCCCCTCCGAGCCATGCCTGCAACAGAACAAACCTGGCGCAACCTCAAGATCCTGCACGTCGTCTTCGCCGTGGCGGCGATCCTGCTGCTGGTGGCGACGGTGCTGCTGCTGGCGGCCGACCACAACCGGCCCTGGAAGCAGTACGCCCGCGGGTTCCGCGACCTGGAGACCTGGTCGGCGGCGGCGCGCGTGGAAGAGCAGGACTCGAAGGCCTACGAGGCCCGCGCGAAGGAACTCGACGACGCGCTCGCCGAGACACGCCGGGCCGACGTCGATCCGCGGCTGGCGGCGGCGTTCGTCGCGCAGGTGCGGTCGGTGCCGGCCGACGCGGAGGCCGCCGATCTGGCGCAGCTCGACATCGATCGGCTCAAGGGGCAGGCCGATCCCGCGGAGCGGCTCGTGCTCCGCGGCGACCTGCTCGCCCGGCTCCGCGACATCGTCAAGCGGTCGAAGTTTCGCGAGGACCAAGACGCCGGCGCGTTGAAGCTCCGCAAGGCCGAGCTCGACAAGGCCCGCGCCGACTACGAACTGGCGGTGGCCGAGGAGGCGGCGCAGGCGAGGCAGAACGAGCTGCTCGCCATCGCCGACGCGAAGCGTGCCGAGGTGGCCGCGGCCACGGCCGGCTTCCAGGCCGCCAACACGCACCGCAAGGCGCTCGAGGCCGCGCTGCAGAAGTTGACGGCGGCGGAGGACGTGGCCGCGAAGGCGGTCGCCGATCACCGGTCCAAGCTCGCCCAATTGCAGAAGACACTCGATCAGCGGAAGCCGAACGCCGGCAAGTCGGTGCTGGAGCTGCCCGTCCTCGACGCCTTCAACGGCCCGTTGCGGGTGGACCAGATCTGGCTGCCCGAGTTGACGCTCAACAACAACTTCCGCGAGGTGGCCCGTTTCGACCGCTGCACGACGTGCCATCGGGGCATGGACAAGTCGGCGCCGGGCGCGCCCACCGATCCCGCCTACCGGCAGGCGGAAGCGATCACGCTCGCGCTGCCCACGCCCGCCGCCGCGCCCGAGCAGACGGTCGTGACGGGCGACGGCAACGACCAGTTGGAGCGGCTCTACGGCTTCCGTCTGGCGGCCCGCGGCCTGTTCAACGCCGACGATCCGACGGTCAGCGTCGTGGTGCCCGAATCGCCCGCCGCCGAGGCGGGGCTGATGGTGGGAGACGTGCTCGAGGACATCGCCGGGGGCCGGACGCTCGCCCGCCGCGTCGCGCTCACGTCGCTGATCGAGACGCCGCTGTGGGGCAAGCCGCTGGAAGTGGTCGTCCGCCGCGGCGTGCCGCAGCCCTATTCGACCCATCCGCGGCTCGACTTGTTCGTGGGGGATTCGAGCCCGCATCCCATGAAGTCATTCGGCTGCACCGTCTGCCATCAGGGGCAGGGGAGCGCCACCAGCTTCAAGTGGGCCTCGCACACGCCAAACAGCCCGAAGCAGGCGCATGAGTGGCACGACGAGCACGGCTGGTTCAACAACCACCACTGGATCCTCCCGATGCTGCCCCAGCGGTTCGAGGAATCGAGCTGCCTGAAGTGCCACCATCAGGTCGTCGAACTCGAGTCGAGCGAACGGTTCCCCGAACCCCCGGCGCCGAAGCTGGTCGAGGGCTACCACCTGATCCGGCAGTACGGCTGCTACGGCTGCCACGAGATCAACGGTTGGGCCGGACCGGAAAAGCGGATCGGGCCCGACATGCGGGTCGAGCCGACGTACCACGAGGTGGCCGAGGCCATCGCCTCGGATCCCGGCCTCAAGGACATGGGCGAGACCTTCACCCGCTGGGTGACCGACGTCCGCTCGGGGCCCGACAGCCATGAATCACGCGTGCGGCTCCGCGACGCGCTCGACCGTGACGCGGCTGCTGGTGCCGATGCCAAGCTCTCCGGCCGCTCGCACCAGCTCGCCGCTGTTCTCAAGGATCCCGAGACGCCCGGCACGCTGCCGAAGGTCGGCCCGAGCCTGCGGCACGTCGCCAGCAAGGTTGGGTTTGACTGGCTCTACTCGTGGCTCCGAAACCCGCAGGAGTTCCGCCCGTCGACAAAGATGCCGCGGTTCTTCGGCCTCTGGAGTCACCTCAGCGGCGATCAGCTTGAGGAGTCGCAGCGGTATGAGCCGCTCGAGATCCGCTCCATGGTGCACTACCTCACCGAGTCGAGCGCTCCGTTCGACTACGTGAAGCCGTTCGACGGCATCACGGCGAAGGCCGACGCCGCCCGGGGGCGGAAGGTCGTCCAGCTCCGTGGCTGCCTCGCCTGCCACCAGCACGAGGACTTCCCCGAGGCGACGAGCACGCACGGCCCCAACCTATCGCGGATTGGCGGCAAGGCGGGCTCGCTGCCGCAGGGCAGGCAGTGGCTTTACAGCTGGCTCCGCGAGCCTTCGCGGTACCACCCGAAGACGATCATGCCGAACGTTCTGCTCGAGCCGGTAACGCTCGCCGACGGCACGGTGAGCGATCCCGCCGCCGACGCGACCGAATACCTGATGGGGTCGGGCCGCGACTGGAAGCCGGCCGCCGACTGGAAGGTGGAGACGCTCGACGGCGAGGCGTCGTTCCCGATGGCATCGGCAGGGCCGATGTCGGCCGAGGAACGCAAGGCCCTCGACGAACTCGCGCTGATGTACCTCAAGGAGCGGTTCACGGTGGTCCGTGCCGAACAGGTGCTCGCCGCAGGTGTCGGCAATGCCGCCGGCATCCAGGGCGACGAGCGGATGCTCGTGGGCCTCGACGGGGCGGATCGCGACCGCCGCCTCCTCAGCTACGTGGGTAAGAAGACGATCAACAAACTCGCCTGCTACTCGTGCCACGACATCCCCGGATTCGAGGACGGCAAGCCGGCAGGTGCCGCGCTCGCCGACTGGGGCCGCAAGGATCCCTCGCGGATTGCGTTCGAGCAGGTGTCGCACTTCGTGACGCACCAGTTGGCGGGCGGCCACGGCCACGGGCACCATGCCCCCGGCGATCACGGACAGCACGGCGGCGGCTTGCCCGAAAAGGAGGACGGGACGCTGGCACCCGATCTCGCCTACAAGACGACCCACGACGAGGCGCACCTCGATCCCGAGTCGCTCGATCCCAATACTGGCTACTTCTTCCAGAAACTCCTCGGCCACGAGCGGGAGGGCTTCCTCTGGCAGAAGCTCCGCGCCCCACGGAGTTACGACTACAAGAAGGCCGAAAACAAGTCGTACAACGAGCGGTACCGCATGCCGCAGTTCCCGTTTGATCAGGAGCAGCGGGAGGCCGTGATGACGTTCGTGCTCGGCCTGGTCGCCGAGCCGCCGGCGCCGCAGTAC
>JBEIQP010000141.1:0-6315 GCA_040376455.1 Planctomycetaceae bacterium
GAAGAAACCCGGGAAGGCCGAAGAGGCGCTCACCACCTTGGCAATCGTCGCCGTCTGCCCGGCCACGTGCCGGAAGGGATCGGTCTCCCCCTGCTCCCGCTTCTGGATGTGCAGGCCCTCGCGGTTGAAAACAGCCATCACGCCGTCACTGACGTTCGTGGCGAGCATGTGCAGCGCCGGCTGCTCGGGGAGCTCGAAGAGCCGGCGGTCACCGTAGAGAAACGTGCGGTAGTACTTCTCGAGGAGCGCGTTGGGCGTGAAGTTCGCGGCCGACCAGCCGGTGAGCTTCCCAAAGAGCCTGATCGGGAACAGCAGCGGCAGGCGGCGGACAATCCGGTTGCGGACGTCGTGCTGCACAAACCGGATCACCTCGCCGGCCGCCTCCGCAAACTCGGCGTCGGTGCCGGTGTAGCGGTCCCAGTTGAGGACGAGGTGGGCGGCCAGGATGCTGCCGCCGGAGACCGCCGCGATGTCGCCCACGAGGGGCAGCGTCTCGCTGTCCCGGAGATAGCGGATCACGCCGAGGTGGTAGAGGGTGGCGCGGAATCCACCGCCGGAGAGGGCGAGGCCGATCGTCGACATGCAGGGCGGCACCGGGTGGGACGGGGACTCGGGCCAATCTACCCGCCCCTGCCCCCCACCGGCGACTGTTGAAGCGGCGGCCGGCGCCGCGGCATACTGTCACCCCCATCCCCTCCACCCCGGAAACACCGCACCATGGGCCTGCTCAAAGAGTTTCGTGACTTCGCGATGCGCGGCAACGTGATCGACCTCGCCGTGGGCGTGGTGATCGGCAGCGCGTTCGGCAAGATCATCAGCTCACTGGTCGCCAACATCATCATGCCCCCCCTGAACCTGCTGACGAGCAAGTTCGGCGTGAACTTCACCGACCTCGCCTACAAGATCCAGACCGAGGCCCCGAAGCTCAACGCCGACGGCACGATGGTGATGGAGGACGGGAAGCCGGTGATGATGGACCAGGCCTATCCGATCCTCAACTACGGCCCCTTCATCCAGTCGGTGGTCGACTTCCTGCTCGTGGCCGGGGCGATCTTCCTCGTCATCAAGGCGCTCAACTCCGCCAAGGCGAAGTTCGACACAGCCGTCACCGCGGCCCCGCCACCGCCGCCGGAAGACGTGGTGCTGCTCCGCGAGATCCGCGACGCCCTCGCGAAGCGGTAGGCAGATCATGGGATTCTGCGACGACGCCTTTCTGCTCACCACCCCGGTGGCGGCAGACCTCTACCACCGGGTGGCGGTGACGCAGCCGATCGTCGACTACCACTGCCACCTGAGCCCAAAGGACATCGCCGAGGACCGGCGGTTCGAAACCCTCCACGCCGCCTGGCTGGAGGGAGACCATTACAAGTGGCGGGCGATGCGGGCCGACGGGGTGAACGAGGAGCGGATCACCGGCTCCGCCACGCCGCGGGAGAAGTTCCAGGCTTGGGCGGAGACGGTCCCGCACACGCTGCGAAACCCACTCTTTCACTGGACCCACCTCGAACTCCGCCGCCACTTCGGGATCGACGACCTGCTCGACGGCACCACCGCCGAGAGGGTCTGGACGGAGGCCAACCGCCAGCTCACCAGCGGCCCGCTCACCGCCCGGGGCATCCTCACGAAGATGAACGTGGCGCTCGTCGGCACGACCGATGACCCGGTCGATCCGCTGGACTGGCACGCGCGAATCACCGCCTCGGGCTTCCCCGTGAAGGTCGTACCCACCTTCCGCCCCGATGTGGCCGGCAAGGTACACCAGCCCGAGAAGGTGAAGGCCTGGGCCAAGAAGCTCGCCGACATCTCCGGGATCGACACCGACACCCACGCCGGCCTGCTCGCGGCGCTCGCCAAGCGGCACGCCGACTTCGCCGCCGCCGGCTGCCGCGCAAGCGACCACGGGCTCGACGTGCTCGCCGCCACGCACTGCACCGACGCGGAGGCCGCCTCGATCTGGCAGCGAGCCATGGCCGGCACGGCCGCCACGCCCGAGGAGGCCGACCGCTTCGCAACCTCCATCGTGCTCCACGTCGCCCGACTCAACCACGCCCGGGGCTTCGTCACGCAGTTGCACCTCGGCGCCTTCCGCGATCCCAACCTGCTGCTCGCGAAGCGGCTCGGCGCCGACGCCGGCTGCGACACGATCGGCGACCTGCCACAGGGCCCCGGGCTCATCCGCCTCCTCGGCCGGCTGTCCGGAGAAAACACCCTCGGCCGCACGATCCTCTACAACATCAACCCTGCCGATAACGCCGTCTTCGCCGCGATGCCGGGCTCGTTCCAGGATGGCGTCATCCCCGGCAAGATGCAGTGGGGCAGCGGCTGGTGGTTCATGGACCAGGAGCGGGGCATGCGGGACCAGATGAACATGCTCTCCGACCTCGGCCTGCTCGCGCGATTCGTAGGGATGGTGACCGACTCGCGGTCGTTCCTCTCCTATCCGCGACACGAATACTTTCGCCGGATTCTCTGCGACCTGCTCGGCAGCGACGTCGCCAGCGGCCGGCTCCCCGACCGCCGCGACTGGCTCGACGCCGTGGTCGCCGGCGTCTCCCACGACAACGCCCGGGCGATGTTCATCGACCCGGTCAGCGCCTGAGCCGGCTGGCCGCGACAGGATCGATCGAGAACCGCACACGGACGTCGGGGTGCGTGGTGTAGAGCCGCAGACGCTCGCCGTCGTGGATGACGGTCGCGCTCGACCGCTTCGGATGTGCTGAATCAACCGGCAAGACGGGATTGCCCTCCCACTTCTCCCAATGGACGAGGTCGTCGCTCGCGGCAATGCAGGTCTGCCACGTCTGCCGCATAGGATCCGGACTGGCGTGGTAGTAGGCATACCATCGGCCGTCGAACCGCACGATCTGATCGATCGCAATCCCATGCCGGTCGAAATCCTCCGGGCCGCAGGCCAGCACGGGTTCGTCGCTGACGTTGGTGAACGTGCGGCAGTCCCGCGACGTGGCCAGCCACACGCCATCGTCTCGCCGCTCGTAGTAGAGGTGCCAGAGTCCGCCGTCGAACCAGAGCGTGGGTGTGCCGCGCGGGCCGTCGGGAATCGCCGCGCCCGACGCAAGGCGGATATCAAGCGGGCCGCAGGGCCGCCACGACACGAGGTCTCGCGACGCAAGCAGATGGGCAATGTCATGCTCGCCTTCGGCGACCATGAGGAAACTTTCCCCAACGGATCCGCTCGCTCTCGCCACGCAGACATCCTCGACCCAGCGGCCTGGCAGGAGTGGGCCGGTGGACCGCGTCCAGTTGAGGCCGTCGCCACTCGTCGCATGGCCGAGCCGCCGCACGGGATCACGGTTGGGGTTCGAACCCGTGTACCAGAGATGCCAGCAGCCCCCGTACCGCAGGATCCAGCCCCGTTCCCTCAGGTCGCGGTCCCAGGCATCCACTCCGCCACCAGCAAACAGCGGGCCGGCTGACGGCGGCCCAAACGTGACGAGCTCTCGGGGAACCGCGGCCTCACCGCGCGCCGTTGCCGCGACCAGGGCGAGCAGGCAGGCGATCACAACGCGGGGATTCATGCCCCCATGATACGGCCGTTCGACCGGTACGATGGATGGCGGCCGCCTGACATCCGAATCGAGTCGTCCATGCCGCTTCCGGGTCGCACGCTCTCCGCCCAGCTCGTCTGGCCCGTCGTGGGCCTGGTGCTGATCGCGGTGCTGGCCAACGTCGCCTTTGCTGCCTGGTTGGCGACACGCAGTGCAGTCGTCGCCGCCCGCACTGGCCGCGAACGGATCGTGGCCGCCCTCGACCGCTCGCGGATCGCGCTGGTGCCGGCGGTCCTCGACGCGCTCGGCGACCTCACCGGGAGTGAACTGATCGTCTGGGACGACGATACCGATGCGCCGGGGGCCGCCACGCTCGCGCCGGAGAAGCTCAAGGAGGTAAAAGACTCCCTGCGAACGGCACGCGACGGCGACACGATCGGCCTCGGTCGCACGCGGTATGCGGTCGCCGTGATTCGCGCCGCAGGAGTACGACCCGAGCGGGCGTTCGTGCTCACCCCGCTGAAGAGCCTCGCGATGACGACCTGGTCGGCAGCCTGGCCGGTGCTCGCCGTCGCCGCCACAACGCTCGCGGTGCTTGTGCCACTGGGTCTGGCGACGACCGGCCGGATCGCGCGGCGAATCGGCGCGATCGAACGGCGGGTGGAACGGATCTCAGCGGGCGAGTTCGGGGCCGCGGCCGCCGAGACCGACAATGACGAGGTGGGCCGCCTCGCCGCGGGCGTCGAGCGGATGAGCGGCGAACTGGAGTCGCTCCGGTCGCGTCTCATCGCCGGTGAACGACAGCGGCTCCTCGGCCAGCTTGCGGCGGGATTCGCCCACGAACTCCGCAACGCGATCACCGGCGCCAGGCTTGCGATCGATCTCCACCGCCGGCGCTGCCCCGGGGCCGACCCAGGCTGCCGTATCGATGACAGCCTCGCCGTCGCCTGCCGGCAGCTCGACATTGTCGAGGAGGAAGTCCGCGGCCTGCTCGCCCTCGGTAAGCCGCCAGCCACGGAGCCAACAGCAGTGGACGTCGACGCGCTCGTGGCCGAGGTTCTCGACCTCGTGGGACCACGCTGTGCGCACGCCGGTGTCAAACTCGCCGCTGGTCCGGCGTGCGGCGCGAGCCTGATGGGCCGTCGCGAGGCACTGCGGGCGGCGCTCGTGAACCTTGCCCTCAACGCGATCGACGCCACCGGAGGGGGCGGCCACGTGACGATTGCCACCGAGGTTGCCACCGGCCGGATCACGCTCATCGTCGTGGACGACGGGCCCGGACCACCGCCTGAGCTTGGCGCAGCACTGGCCGAGCCGTTCGTGACCGGCAAGCAGGAGGGTGTTGGCCTTGGGCTGTCGGTGGCACGGGCGGTGGCGGAACAGCACGGCGGCGTGCTCGCCTGGCGAAGGGCCGACGGCCTCACGCGGTTTACGATCGCGCTGCCCGTGGCGACGACCGCCACTTCCCGCGGAACTGCGGAGCCCGTCGCATGAGCCGTATCCTGGTCGTCGACGACGAGCCAGCCATCGGCTGGAGCCTGCGCGAGCTTCTCACCGACGAGGGGCATGCCGTCGATGTGGCGGCGAATGTCACCGAGGCCCTCGCCGCTGCGGCCCGTTCACGGCCCGACGCCATCCTCCTCGACGTCCGCCTCCCCGGCCGCGACGGGATCGAAGCGATTCCCGATCTGCGGGACACGGCGGCCGCCACCCCGATCGTGGTGATGACGGCGTTTGGCGACCTCGATACGGCCGTCCGCGCCGTCCGCGCCGGGGCCTTCGACTACCTCGTCAAACCGTTCAACCTCGAGCACGTCTCGGCCGTGGTCGCCAGGGCACTCGCGGCGCGGCCTGGCGGAGACTCATCCACCGAGCCCGAGGCACCGCCACAACCACTCATCGGATCTTCCGCCGTGATGCAGGAGGTCTACAAGCGAATCGCAGCCGCCGCCGCGGACGAGCGGCCGCTGTTGATCACGGGCCCCGCGGGCAGCGGCAAGGAACTCGTGGCTCGCACCGTGCACGCCCATGGCCCCAGGTCTGGCGGCCCGTTCGTGGCCACGAGCCTCGCGGCCCTTGCGGCCACCGCGATCGGCGACGAACTCTTTGGGGGTGGCGACGGCGACGGGCTGCTCACGCTCGCCGACACAGGCACGCTCTTGATCGAGGAGATTGAGGTAGCGCCGCGAGAAGTTCAGGCCCGGATCGCGCAGGCGTTTGCGATTGGGGCACCGCGGCGTGGCGGTTCCCCCCGGCCGCTCGATGTCAGGCTGATCCTCTCGAGCCGGCTGGGCCCCGAGATGCTCGTTCTCGACGCCGGCCTGGTATCGGACCTCGAATCGGCCGCGATCGCGCTGCCGTCGCTCGCCGACCGCCGCGACGACATCGAGCCACTCGCGCGGTCATTTCTCGCCCGTCATGCCGCCGCCACGCGGGCAGCGGTCGTGCCCGCTCTGTCGCCCGAGTTTCTCGCAGCGCTCGCGGACCGCGACTGGGCGGAGCACGTCCGCGGACTTCGGGCAGCCGTCGAGCACGCCGCCGTGGTCGCCCGCGGCGGGGCGCTGCGGCCCGAGCACCTCCCGCCGACCAACGTCGTCGCCGACACCGCCGGGCCGCTCGGTGCCGTCAGCCACCACCTAGACGCCGCCATCAAAGACTGGGCCGCGACGGCCCGCGCCGCCTTTGGCCGACTGCCCGAACCCGACCTCCACAACCGCACCGTGCGGCTCGTCGAGGCCACGCTTCTTCGCGAGGCACTCGCCCACACCGGCGGTAACCGCACGGCCGCCGCCAAACTCCTCGGCCTCGA
>JBEIQP010000045.1:0-21955 GCA_040376455.1 Planctomycetaceae bacterium
CAGCGGCGCCGGCAGCCCGGGTGTCTATCTGCTTTCGCCCGATTCCGGGGCCCTGCCGGGCATGCGGCTGCACTGACGAACGCTCCGACCGCCCCTGGGTAGGCAGGATCGCTCATGCAGTCCACCAACGCCTTGAAGCCTTCCTCGCTCGGCTGCTGAACGGCTTCGCACAGCGAAGCCCACGCGGCATCGTCGGAGAAGTCGGTCCGCAGCAGCAACGTGTTGTCGGTCTTTGGCAACTCTTTCACACGACCCTCCGCCGCAGCACGCTACCGCGAGTCTGCTCCAATGCCTGGTTCTGCCCCGCTCCTAATCACGGTCACGTGAGCGGCTGGCGATCTGCCTCCAGCGGGACTTCCTCACTCGCGCTGCCCCGGCCTGACCTGCTCGCCCTCTGCATCTTTCACGAGCCACTTGCCGTCTTTCTTGCGGGCTCCACAACGACATCAACGCGTGTGATTACTACTTCGGTCGGCCGCACCTGCTCGAGGACCTTCTCGGCTTCTGCACGCAGCGGACGAAGGTCTGGATCGAGGGCGGCCCCGATTGTCTCCACGTCCTGCTTCTCTGCCGCGCGGGCCAACCGAGGAAACAACGCCTGCAGATGCTCGCGGTCGGTCTCTACGAGGTAGTCTGCCACGAGGGCACTGAAGCCCGCGATGCCCAGAAGGGCGGCCACTGCGAGCAGCCCTCGTGACTGCATCCGTAGCCAGAGGAGTAAGAGTCCGACGGCCCCGAGCAGGCAGACTACGACCAGCGGCAGCGAGGATTCGAACGGCATGGCTAGTGGTCAGTGACAGCAGGAATCGTCCAGCGGTTGCGTTTTTATCCGATTTGGCTCGGAAGGCTCTCCTGTGATCCTTCGCATGCACTGAACGCCGGTCCCGCCACCAACAACAAATGCACTCGGAAAGATCACCGGGAGTTGCGAGTCTTTGCCGTGCGGAAGGATCCCATCCAGTACAACAACGGTTACTACTCCAGCGATGACGGCAGCGGGAAACGCAGCGCAGAGTGCTAGCAGTCGCTTGCGACAACGAGCGGCGGCAGTGCGGACTTGCTCGGCCATGGCTTAACTAAGGTCGGGATACTGCGGCAGAAAGTGGGCAATCAGCGGCTCGCGACCATACGCGAACCACGCCGCGCGATTTTATTGCGAGTCCGCTGCATTGCCTTGTTCTCCCTTTTCTTCGGACTCACCCGGAGCCGGAATCCCAAGGTCTCGGCAGATTTTCTTCACGAGGTTGTCGGGAATCTCACGATGTCGCGGCACGGCGGACCTTTGATTGATCGCCGGATTTCCCCACCACGAATGGTTGCCACCTTCGCGAACCAAGTCGCAACCATGATCAACCATGTGGCGAACAACATCTCGCCGCTTCACGGCTGAAGCGCCACTTCTTCGAATTGCTCGCCCGCTGCCTTTCGTGCATCTTCACGATTCATCTCGATGGCCTCGGCCAGGGCTTCGCGCAAGTTCGAAAGAAGCTCCTCGCGCGTCTCGCCTTGCGAATTCACGCCAGGCACTTCCTCAACCCAGCCGATCCACCACCGACCGTCGCGCCGAATAACGGCTGTGTAAGGAGTTGCAGTCATTCAAGGCTCCAGTTGCGGGACTGAGAAAGACAATCGGCCACCGCTCCAGAATACCACACAGGGCATCGCGGCCCCACGGGAGAACGACCGCGTTGAGCAGCTCGCGACTCTGGATTCTCAACTCCGCAGGACCCTATCGCGATTCTGCTCCATCGCTTGGTTCTGCCGAATCCTTCCAAAAAACTTCCATGCCGAGAAGACGCAGCCCACAAGCATGCCTACGAGCCACGCGACCAGGCTAACGATCAGGATTGTGCCTGTGTCGTGGCTGGTCCAAGCGACGGCATCGGAATCCAAGGTACTCATGACGAGGCACCACGTGGCGGAGACGACCGCAGCGATGAATCCGCCAGTTGCTGATCGCGATGTCCACGCTTGCGGAGGCGGGGCCATCAATGCGACGATCACGGCGATAATGTCAAAGAAGACGAGGCCGATCACAAAAACAAGTGCTTCCAGACCGGCGAATCCGCCCACGGCGGGCTGGTGGGCGGCGTGTCCTATGAATCCAAAACCCAAAAGGGCAGGAAGCGACGCTGCAGAGCAGACGAGGCAAGGTAGCGCCAGAAACGTCCATACGGGAACAGTCCATTCACGTCCGCGCGCGCCCGCAAGCGGAATCAGGCCAATCACTGAGACGATGCCGTACACCGAGGAAATTAGCGTGAGGTTGAGCGGCATCGTCTGCGTACTTTTGCTACTTGGATCTACGCCCATTGGTGTGGGCGAGAGATCTTGCGCTAACGAACGACAGGAAGTGCTCACATGGCAGAACGAACAAGTTGAGCAGCTCGCAGCTAACAGACTCACCATACCGCAGGACGCTATCGCGAGGCTGCTCCAACGCCTGGTTCGGCATTTCTGCTGATCGAGGAAGGTTGCAGCGTGGCACAATCCTCGCAACGCGATATATCATGCCACCGCCCCTCTTCGGCTCCCATGCGCCAGCATCGGACGCAAGCAGCGGAAGAACACTGACGATCTACGCGAAGACGGAGTCGGCAAGTTATGCGCGTGCTGTTTCACATTGTTGCTGGAGCGACGGCAGGTTTTGCACTGGGAATCCTGGGGCCACTCGCCCTCTTCGCATTCATGTCGTGGCAGGATCCACAGAACATGCGCCAGGGCGGCGGCACTGTATTTCCTTTTTTGATCCTGTTGGCGGCTCCTCTCGGCGCTGTCTACGGGGCACTCTGGGGATATGAGCGAGCGAATCCACCCAAGACGATCATTCTGCACGGCCCTGGTCAAGTACTTGCGGACTTCGATAGTCAGTTCGGACATCTGTCACTTGATGAGCAACGAGTCGCATTAGCGGAGATCGCGCCGCTGTGGATGGCAGAGTATCGAAGATGGGTGAACGTGAGGCTGGTGGTGATCGCCCTGCTGTCGGTCGCCTTTCTTCGGGACAGGAACGGAGTAATTCTGTGGCTCGTTCTTTGTGGAGGCTACGCGCTGCGAACCATCACTGTAATTCTGCGTGTCCGGGCAGCGATCGAGACAGTACGGGAACGTTGGGGAGATGATGTAGTTGATCGTCTTCGCCTTCATTGGACATTGCGGATGCCTAGGTGGTAAAGCACTGCTCTGGCTCTGGGCTTCCTGTTGCCGAACGGCCCTGATCAAACGCTCGAGACCAACGGGCTCGCCACCACGCATGACGATGCCCGCGAGGCCTTTGCATCGGGTGGTTCGGAATCCGGACGCACCCGACGCCTATCCATAAAAGATGACGGGCAGTCGATGTGCGATGCTTAGGCGGCACATTTCCTGAAGCTGTTTAGCATACCGGCGAGCAACGGCAACGGGACTAGAATCATGCTCGTCTTCTTGGTGAGGTGAAAGCGTTTCCATAAACCTCAGCAACTCATCCGTTTCTTTCAGCATGATTTGACTTGAGGCGACATCGCGAAAGAACTCTCGGTCTCCCCAGGACCTGAATGGCTCGACCAGGTGAATTCCGGCAAACTCCACAGGAACTAGATACCCAGCAAAAAGACTGTGCTGAGAGATGGTTGGGAATCGCCTCACGCTCGGCTCGGGCAAACCCCATACGGGGTGGCTGTAATAATGCCGCTCCGACGTGGCCAGAAAATCCGGCAGCTCTTCACGGTGGTCGCACCAAGCGGCAAAGGCCTTGAGTATGCTCGAATTATTAAATTGCTCGCTGTAACAGACTTTCCCGTCGTCGGGCCAGTCCACAGGCGTGCCCGTCATCTCGGTCAAACGCGTCTTCAGCGATTGGACCTGCTGCACTGCGAGCGCACGACGTTCCTCCGGCGACGGCTCGTCAGATACCGGGAGGATTTCGATGATGCCAAGCCTCGCAAGCAGACGGAGGTACCACGGGGCCAGACGCTCTTTGGGGTGGCATCCGGGCGCGATGGTGGTGGGCTTCACCCCAAGCGTCACTTCAATGGGCGATATGAAGTCCCCTGCCTTGAAACGCCACAGCGGCATTACGTACACATCAAGTCCCATACGACTCCTCGTCCGAACGGCCGCGATGAGCAGATCGCGGCTATGGATTCTCAACTCCGCAGGACGCTGCCGCGATTCTGCTCCATCGCCTGGTTCGGCATGCCTTGCCGTCACACTCGGAGTGCCTATTTTACGAGTCCGCTTGGGTCACGGTCGCGTTTCGGTTCGGAACGCTGCCGCTGCTTGGCCAGTAGACCCGAAATCACACCGGTGAGACACAGGATCACCGCGACGGCGAAGTAGAAGCCTTGGTACCGATGCGCGATGGGGCTGGGTGAAATGCCGTAGGGGATCGTGAGAAGCACGGCTAACGCGCTTCCGAGAAAAAGGAGGCAGCCCCCGCCTCTATTCTGCGGGACTACACCGTGACTCATCCGCCATAAAAACACAACAAAGCCGACAACGATAGCAATGGCAAAGCAAGTTGCTATGCATAGGTCAACGTTGACGTTCATTGCATGGCTCTGCTGCAGCGCGGAGTGAGGAAGCATGAGGAACTGGTAGGCAGCATCGTGCTTCTGAGACATCCCCAGCAACGGCACGCCAACAGGCCTGGGCGTTGCTAGACCCTGGCTCTGGGCTTCCCGTTGCCGAACTAGTATTTCTGCGGTTCCGTGTAATCGTCGGAGGTCGCTTGATAACGTTCCAACGGCGATTTTGTCTTCTGGTGGGAAGCCCAGGAACGGCAAGGGGTTACGGACACAACCCGCCATCGCCACCAGCCGGATATCCAGTTTATTTGCTGGATAACACCCCCTGTCAAGATGGGTAGACTGGGGCTCGCGCCCCGCCGGGGCCACGACTGCTCAGCCGCCGGATGAATGCGGACAAAGGCCCCCGGAAGCATCACCCGCTCCCGCCGCCTCGAGCAGCCGCGCTTGGGGCGTCGGGCCCACCCGTCAGGCCGCGCCGGCGGGGTCGAAGAAGCGGGGCAGCAGGGAATCGATCCGCAGGAGACCACGCCGGGAGAGGACCGGCTCGGGACGGATGGCGTCGAGATCCCCCTCGGCCTCGAGGCCGCGCCACACATCGGCCCACTCGGCCAGAGGATCGACGCCGAACTTCCCCCGCAGCCGCGCGACATCGAGCCAGCCCCGCTTGAGCCCGAGCACCACTTCGCGGATCAGCAGGTCGCGGCCGGTCGGCACGAGTCCGCGGTGGATCGGCAGCCGGCCCGCCTCGACGGCCGCGAGGTAGTCGTCCCAGTGCGTGGCATTTTGATAGTGCAGCCCCGAGAGGTGGCCGAAACTGGAGACGCCGAGGGCCAGCAGGTCGCTCCCCTCCCAGAGCATGTCGCGGTAGCGGAACCGCACCCGCTCGGGATCGCGCACGAGCGTGTAGCCGCTGGAGATCGAGTAGCCGGCGGCGAGAAACCGGTCGAACGCCCAGTCCACCCAGGCCCGCTTCGTCGGCCAGTCGGCGACCGGAACCTCGCCTCCGCCGTCCTTCGCATCCTTCACGAACACCGTGTTGAAGGGGAGCTCCATCTGGTAGATCGTGACGCTGTCGGCCCCGAGCGCGAGCGTCTGCTCCACCGTCCGCTGCCACGACTCGAACGTCTCCCCCACCATGCCGGCGATCAGATCGACGTTGGTGTCGGGGAAACCGGCGGCCTGGATCCAGTCCCAGGCGCGGAGGATCTCGGCGGAGAGGTGGGCGCGGCCGTTGGCCTCCAGGATGGCGTCGGCGAAATTCTCGACGCCGAGCGAGATCCGCGTCATGCCGAGCGCCTTGAGCGCCCGCACCTTCGGCTCGGAGAGCGTGCCCGGCTCGCACTCGAACGTCACCTCCTCGGCGTCGTCCCAGCCGAAGCTCGCGTGCAGCCCCGCCACCAGCCGTTCCAACTGCTTGACGCCGAGGAACGAGGGCGTGCCGCCGCCGAAATAGACGTAGCGCACGGGCCGCCCGGCGACGGCCCGCATGCCCGCCGCGACCGCGGCCTCACGGGCGAGGGCCTGCGAATACCGCTCCACGTCGGCCGCGGCCACGTCGGTGTAGACGCGGAAGTAGCAGAACTTGCACCGCTTCCGACAGAAGGGGATGTGGAGATAGAGCCCCAGCGGCTCGGCCGTCGGCTCCGCGTCGAACGCGGCCCGCACCGCGGGCACCGCCTCCGCGGTCCACCGGGAAAACGGCGGGTAGTTCGCGACGAAGTAGCTTCCCGGTTCGGTCGCGGCAGTCATCGCTGAAATGGCTCACAGCCCGCGGGCGGCGAGCAGGTCGTCGAAGTCGCGAAGGTGATAGGCCACCTTCGCCTTGTCGAGCACGCGACACAGCCCCCGGAGGGCGATGCCCATGCCGTCGGGGCCGCTCGTACCGCCAAACTGGCCGCCGCCGCGGACGTGCGGCTCCAGGTCGAGGAACACGCCCGGGATGCCGCGCCGCTCGAGTTTCTTCGAGAGCGCGGGAAGCATGCCGCGGAGATCGGCCAGGATCTTCTCGTGACCGGCCGCGCCCTGGTCGGCCGGCACGAAGTTGGCGAGCTTGTCCTCCTCGACGTGGCCGCCCCGACCGGCGGTCTTCACGCGCCGGTAATCCTTGACGTGCACCCAGCCGAGCCCCGGCTTCATCGCCTCCCACTGCTTCCAGACCTCGGCGGCCGAAAAGCCCTGCACGATCAGGTTGGCCGCATCGAACACGAGCACGAGGCCGGGATGGTTCACGCGCCGGTGGATCTCGGCGAGCAGCTGGCCCGTGCGGCCGACGAGGTTGGCCTCCACCTCCAGGCCGAACGTGAGATCGGAGCGGTGACAGGCCTCGGCGATCTTGCCGATCTGGTCCACCGCCTGCTCGAGGTGGTCCTCGGGGCGGGCGTCCTTCGGCGGATAGAAGGAGAAGCCGCGGATCAGCTTCGTCTCGAACGCGTGGGCCAGTTCGCAGGCCTTGGCGACGTCCTTGGCGAGGTAGCTCTTGAAGGGCACGTAGGCGTTCTTCGTGCCATCGGCCTTGTCGAGGAGCTTCACCTTGCCGATCGGCGAGGCGATCGAGGCCACGTTGAGGCCGTACTCGTCCTCCAGATGCCGGATCTTCTGGATCTCCGGCATCGTGAGCTTCATGACGTTCTTGATCCCCTTGCCGACGTCGATGTTCCGCAGGCTGTAGTACTCGAGGCCGATCGCGGCCAGCGCCGTGAACTGCTCGACGGCCGTGAGGTGAAACGCGGCCTCGTCGGCGAGGGCGGAGAGCAGGACGCGGGGCTGTGGCATGGGGCGGGGCTCCGGGAACGCGGGGAACGAGGCTCTAGTGTGGACTGCGGAACCGGTGAAAGATAGTCACGGCCCCGGCCGCCCCGGGACGGATCGTCACGAGAGCCTTCCCCGGGCCTCGATCGCGAGCGGCCGCAGGCCGCCGTCCTCCTCGCGCCACCAGGCCGCGTCGCGGAGGTTCACGCACGGACAGACGTGGTTGGGGATCACGGTCACGCGGTCGCCCACGCGCGGACGATTCGCGCACCGCGACACGTCGACCTGCGCGTGCTCCTCGGACAGTTTCGCGATCACCGCCTCCGGATGCTCGACGACGTGCCCGTGGCCGCTGTCGGGCGCCGGCACGCACCGGTCGCTGGTGAACGTCTTCGTGCCGCCGTCGAGAATCACCTGCCCCGGCACCGCGTCGCTCACGACGGTGCAGACGATCGTCGCCGCGCAGTCGTCGAGCCCGCAGAAGCCGCCGCGGACGGTGTTCATGTCGTTGTAGGGATAGGTGCCGGGACGGATCTCCGTGACCTGCGGCACGAGCTCCGACCGGTAGGCCGTGGGGGTGGATCCTCCCGAGACGATCCCGCGGCAGAGGCCGAGGCGGTCGAAGGCGTCGAGCGCCTCCTGGAGCTTCGCCGCCACGGCCGCCAGCGGCGCCGCCTGCTCCGCGGGCCGCGCCCAGATGTGGCCGGGATAGCAGAAGATGCCGTCGAGGCGGACGCCGCCCGCCCGCTCGACCCGTTCCGCGAGCCCCACGAGGTCGGCGACGGTGGCCACGCCCGTCCGCCCCATGCCGACGTCGAGATCGACGAGCAGGCCGATCGTCGTGCCCGCCGCGCGGGCCGCGGCGGCGAGCGCGTCGATGCCCGCCGGCGTGTCGATCGCCACCCGCACCGTGGCCCCGCGGGCCAGCTGCGCCAGCCGCGAGGTCCGCGCGGGATCGACGGCCGGATAGGCCACGAGCAGATCGGGCTCGGCGCCGGAAAAGGCCGGCAGGAGCGCCTCCGCCTCGCCCACCTTGGCGAACGTCAGGCCGCGGGCGCCCGCGGCCAGCTGCAGCCGGGCGACCTCGACGCTCTTGTGCGTCTTCGTGTGCGGCCGGACGGCGATGCCGTGGCCGGCGGCGAAGGCGGCCAGCCGGGCGACGTTCGCGCGGACCTTCGCCGCGTCGAGCACGAGCGCCGGCGTCGGCGGCGATTCGCGGTCCGAGAAGCGAAGTGCGTCAGCCATGGTCGCCCCCGCGGCCGGATGGTCAGAACGAGCCGAGGTGATCGCCCGCCGGGTGCGAGACGGCGATCCGCGAACTGATGCCGCCGCGGGGCGTGAAATGGGCCACGAGCGTCATGCGCCGCGGCTGCAGCACGGCCACGAGGTCGTCGAGGATGCGGTTGGTGACGTTCTCGTAGAAGATGCCTTCGTTGCGAAACGCCTGCAGGTACAATTTGAGGCTCTTCAGTTCCACGCAGAGTCGGTCCGGGACGTAGCGGAACGTGAGCGTGCCGAAATCGGGCTGCCCGGTCTTCGGACAGACCGACGTGAACTCGGGGCAGATGATCTCGATGGTGTAGTCGCGGCCGGGAAACTGGTTCGCGAACGTCTCGAGCTGGTCGCGGGATGGAGCGGTGGTGGGTGTGGTCATGATGCGGGAAAGTGTGCCATGAAATCCGAACGCACGATAGACGGGTCGGCCCCGGACGGGCAGGGGGCCGGCCGCCGTGCCGTCATCCTCCTCTCCGGCGGCCTCGATTCGGCCACGGCGGCCGCGTGGGCCCGGGCCGCGGGATACGGGCTCTCCGCCCTCTCGATCGACTACGGGCAGCGGCACCGCGTGGAGCTCGAGGCGGCGCGGGAGACGGCCGCCGCCCTCGGGATCGTCGATCACGTGGTCATGCCGGTCAACCTGGCGGCGTTCGGCGGAAGCGCGCTGGTCGATGCGGCGACGCCCGTGCCCAAGGGCCGTCCGGACGCCGAGATCGCGCACGGCATTCCCGTCACCTACGTGCCCGCGCGGAACACCGTCTTCCTGTCGCTGGCGCTGGCGATGGCCGAGACGCGGGCCGCCGATGCGATCGTGCTCGGCGTCAACGCGATCGACTACAGCGGCTACCCCGACTGCAGGCCGGCGTTCATCGCGGCCTTCGCCGCGCTGGCGCGACTGGCCACGAAAGCCGGCGTCGAGGGGCGGCCGCTCGCGATCGAGGCGCCGCTGGTGGCGCTCACGAAGGCCGAGATCATCCGGCTCGGATTGTCGCTGGGCGTGGACTACGGGCTGACCACCAGCTGCTACGACCCCACCGGCGGCGGCCGGCCGTGCGGAGCCTGCGATTCGTGCCTGCTCCGCGCCGCCGGCTTCGCGGCGGTCGGCGTCGCCGACCCGCGGTGCGACGCCGCCCGCTGGTCCTGACGAGCGGAAGGACGCCCGCGTGCGGATCGCCGAGATCTACGTGTCGCTGCAGGGGGAGGGCCGGCTCGCCGGCACCCCGTCGGCGCTGGTGCGCACCAGCGGCTGCAACCTGCGGTGCCGGTGGTGCGACACGCCGTTCACCTCGTGGGAGCCCACCGGCGCGGAACGGAGCGTGGAGGACGTGCAGGCGGCGGTGGCGGCGTGCGGCGTCGGGCACGTGGTCGTGACCGGCGGCGAGCCGCTCCTCTTTCCGGAGACCGCGGACCTCTGCGGGCGGCTGCGCCGCGACGGGCTTCACGTGACGATCGAGACGGCGGGCACGGTGGCGCCCGACGCCGATCCCGCCGCGATCGCCGATCTGATGTCGATCAGCCCCAAGCTGGCGTCGAGCGGCCCGGCCCCCGACACGCCGGGAAACTGGGCCGCGAGGCACGAGGCCGCGCGCCGCCGCGACGACGTGATCCGCGCCCTGGCCGCGGCGCCGCACCAGCTGAAATTCGTCATCGACTCGCCGGCCGATCTCGCCGAGACCCACGACTGGCTGACCGCCCTCGGCTGCGTCGATCCGGGCGACGTGTTCCTGATGCCGCAGGGCCGCAGCGACGCGGAACTGGCGGCCACCGCCGCGTGGCTCGAGGAGGCCTGCCAACGGGCGGGGTTTCGGTTCGCGCCGCGGCACCACATCGCCTGGTTCGGCCACACGCGGGGCACCTGAGCAGGGCCCTTCGGCGAGGGGAGCCCGCGGCTCAGGCTCGTGCCGGGGCGTGCCCCCGGGGCCCGAAGACCAGGACCGTCGCGGCCCCCACCGCCACCACGAGCATCCCGGCGAGGAAGAACGGGCTGACCGCGCTCAGGGAGGTGTGCGTCAGCGCGAGCGTCGTCAGCGTGTTGATCACCGGGGCGCAGCCGAACACGACCGGCATCACCGTAAACGGCTTGCCGCCGCAGGCGAAGGCGAGGATCGTGCCAAGCGCGCCGAGCGCCCCGAGCGATCCCGCCGCGACGCTCCAGAGGCTGCCGCGCAGATCCCAGGTTCCGGCGTCGCCGAGCGGCCCGAGGAGCGCGAGCGGCACCAGCACCGCGATCAGAAAATACGCCCCGCCGATGCAGAGCAGCGGCCGCAGCCTGCTGCCCCCCATCGCCGCCTGGCCGCGATGCAGCACCGGCCCGTAGGCGCCCCAGCAGAAGAGCGCGAGGGCCGTCGCCACGAGCACCTCGAAGAACCGCTCCGTCTTCTTGGCCGCCGTCCGCGGCGGTGCCACGATCGGCTCGGCGTCGGGACCATCCTCCTCCGCGGCCGGCGTCGCGCCGGCCTGCGCCGCATGATCGGCGGCCGCGGCAGGGTGGGGCGCCGCGTGCGGCTTGAACACGAGCACGGTCACGGCTCCCGTGACCACGAGGAGGAGGCCCGCCAGGAACGGCGCCTTGAGCTGGCCGAACGCCCGGTTCATGGCCGCGGAGAGGAGCGTGTTGACCACCGGCGCACCGCCGAAGACGAGCGGCATCACGTAGATCGGTTTGCCGCCGAAGCCGAGCGCGAGGATCACGCCGAGCGCCCCGAGCGCGCCGGCGGCCCCGGCCAGCAGGCTCCAGAGCACGCCCTTCGAGGTCCACCCGCCCCGTTCGCCCCAGCGGGCCAGCAGGAGCGCGGGCACGAGCACCGCGATCAGGAAGTAGGCCGCCCCCACGCACATGAAGGGCCGCAGGCTCGAGTGCATCGCGTCGCGGCCGAAGTGCAGCACCGGTCCGTACGCGCCCCAGCAGACGGCCGTCAGGGCGATCGCAGCGAGCATTCCGATGAACTGCAGCATGGGACTCATTCTCCGGGAACGGGGTGACACCGCATCATAATCCGCCGTGCCGCCGCCGCTCACCCCGCCGCCCCCGGCCCGCGTGCGGCCGATCGGCCCGCCAGCAGGTCGAGGGCCGCGCGGCCCACCTGCCCCACGGTGATCAGCCGCATGCAGTCGTGATGCACGAGCGGGCAGACCGCCGCACCACAGGGAGAGCAGGGGAGATCGAGGCGGATCTCGACGCACCCGCGCTCGTCCGACCGTCCGAGCCGCGGATCGATCGGCCCCAGCAACGCGACGGTCGGCACCCGGAACGCCGCTCCGAGGTGCCGCGGGCCGCTGTCCGACGAGACCGCGAGGTCGGCCCGCCGATAGATCGCCTTCGAAAGGCCGAGCGGCAGGTCGTCGATGTCGGCGAGCCCGCGCACGGCGGGGCTGGCCGCCTCCGTCACGATCGCGCGGGCGAGTTCACGGTCGGCCGGCCCGCAGTGCACGAGCACGCGGGCGGCGGGCACGCGCTCGACGAACCAGCGGGCGAGCGCGGCATGGTTGCCCACGCCCCAGGCGCGGGCCGTGCCGTTGGAGCTGTTGTCGTTGAGCACGATGAGCGGGCCGGCGCGGCCCGCGGGGCCGGGGTAGAGCCGTTCCAGCGCGGCATCGGCCGCCGCTTCGTCGGCGGGGGTCGTGGCGAGTTCCAGATCGAGCGGCTGGGGCGGCAGGCCGATCACCCCGCCGATCGCGACGTACGCGGCGGGGGGGGGCAGGAGCTCCACGCGACCGTGCGACCGCGGCAGGGCGAGCCGGTCGGTGAGCAGCATGCCGTGGCCGGTGCCGGCGAAGCCCACGCGGCGCCGGGCGCCGCCGAGCCAGGCGAGCGTTGCGGCGGAGAGCGAGCCGGGCAGCACCAGGGCGACGTCCGCCCGCAGCGCCCGCAGCGCCCGCGCCGCCGCCCGAAAGCCGACGGCCGGATTCGACGCGTGACGATCGTAGGGGATCGCGGCGTCGAGCCAGTCGGTGCCCGCGAACAGATCGTTCAGGAGCGGCCGCATCACGCCGGTGATCCGCGCCGCGCCGCCCCAGTGTGCCCGTAGTCCGCGGAGCAAGGGCGTGGCCATGCAGGCGTCGCCCACCCATCGCGGAAGAATGACGGCGATATTCATGCGGCCACACGGTAGCGTCTGCACCGCCGCGTCGGCAAAGCCAATCGCGGCCGGGGGAATCGGCTTGGCAAAACGCGTCCGGCGTGCGAAGATCGTCCTGCACGTGGTAGGCGGCTCCGTGCCGGACGGTTCCCATGCAACCGTTCGCCCCACCTCTCCCTGGAGCCGCACCATGTCCTCTCCCCACGCCTCCTGCCCCGATTCCGTGTTCCTGCCTTCCCAGGCCCCGCACGGCTTCCTCATCGACATGGATGGGGTGATCTACCGCGGCAGCGAATTGATCCCGGGCGCCGAGCGGTTCATCGGCGAGCTGCTCGAACTGAACCTGCCCTTCCTGTTTCTCACCAACAACAGCCAGCGCACCCGGCGGGACGTGATGACGAAACTCCACCGGCTCGGCATCCGGGTGGACGAGTCGCACATCTTCACCTGCGCCATGGCGACGGCCCGCTTCCTCGCCGCCCAGAAGCCCGGCGGCACGGCCTACGTCATCGGCGAGGGCGGCCTCCTGCACGCGCTGCATCAGAACGGCTATTCGATCGTCGATCACGATCCCGATTACGTCGTCGTGGGCGAAGGCCGCGCGGTCACCTACGAGATGGTGGAGATGGCGGTGCGGATGGTGATGCGCGGCGCCAAGCTGATCGCGACCAATCTCGATCCCAACTGCCCGACGCACGCCGGCCTGCGGCCCGGCTGCGGCGCGATCGTGGCGATGCTGGAGACGGCGACGGGCCGGAAGGCGTTCAGCGTGGGCAAGCCCAGCCCGGTGATGATGCGGACGGCCCGCAAGGAGCTCGGCCTCGACGCGTCGCGGACCACGATGATCGGCGACACGATGGACACCGACATCCTCGGCGGCGTGCAACTGGGCTACCGCACGATCCTGGTGCTGTCGGGCGGCACGAGCCGCAAGGACCTGGAGGCATTCGCCTACCGGCCCGACATCATCGTCGATTCGATCGCGGATCTGTCGGCGCCGCACCTCGCGGGCATCGCCGCCCGCGACGTGGCCTGAAGGCCGGCCGGCGCGGCGTGGGGGACCCAGCGGGGCCGGATTGGGGTACACTCGAGGGGCTCGATTCCCTCTCACCCCACGCGTGACCCAGCCATGATCCGTCCCGCTTGCCACCCCACCGCCCGCCGCCCCTCGCGTCTTCCCGCGGGCCCGACCTTGGCCCTCCTGACGCTGGCGGTGGCGGGCCTCTGGGCAGGCCTCGCCCGCGCCGACGAACCACCCGCTCGGGCGGCGGAATTCCAGGCGGACCTGCTCCTCCGCGAGCGGATCCAGCGGGCCGTGGATCGCGTCTATCCGACGCTCGTGCGGATCGACGTGGTGACGGAGGCCGGCGGCAGCGGCCGGATGCAGAAGGCCCGCGGCACGGGCTCGGGCGCCATCATCTCCCCCGACGGCTACATCATCACCAACCACCACGTCGCCGGCCGCGGCAGCCGGATCACGGTGCGGATGACCAACCGCGAGGAACTCCCCGCCACGCTCATCGGCACCGACGCGCTCTCCGATCTCACCATCCTCAAGATCGATCCGGCCGCGCGGCGCGACCCCGCCGCCCCGCTGCCGCACGCGCGGTTCGGCGACTCCGACCTGCTCCGCGTGGGCGACGTGGTGCTCGCCATGGGCAGCCCCGCGGGCCTGTCGCAGTCGGTGACGCAGGGCATCGTCTCGAACCTCGCCCTGATTCCGCCCGGCGGCGCGTTTCAGATCGAGGGGGAGAGCGTGGGCGAACTGATCCGCTGGATCGGCCACGATGCCGTGATCTTCCCCGGCAACAGCGGCGGTCCGCTCGTGAACCTCGACGGCGACATCATCGGCGTGAACGAGATCGGCGTGGGGAGCCTCGGCGGCGCGATCCCGGGCAACATCGCCAAGGCCGTGGCGGACGAGATCATCGCCACGGGCCGCGTGGCCCGCAGTTGGGTGGGCATGGGCGTGCAGCCGCTGATGAAGTCGATCACCGCCGAGGCGGGGCTCGTCGTGGGCTCCGTGCTCTCGGGCGGGCCCGCGGAACGGGCGGGACTGAAGCCGGGCGACCTGATCACCTCGTTCAACGGAACGGCGATCCCCGCGGCGCGGGCCAGCGAAGACATCCCCGCCTTCAATCGCATGGTCTTCGGCCTCCCGGTCGGATCGGCCGTGCCGGTGAAGGGCCTCCGCGACGGGCAGCCGATGGAGTGGACGATCACGACCGCGATCCGCGAGCCGTCGCTGCCGAAGGAGGTCGAGGTGCAGGCGATGGGGCTGACCGCCCGCGACCTCACGAAGCTCGCGGCCCTGGAGCGGAAGCGGCCCAACACCGACGGGGCGCTCGTGTTCGGCGTGCGCAACGGGGGCGGGGCCGCCGAGGCGAAGCCCGCGCTGCGGGGCGGCGACATCATCACGAAGGTGGGCGACACGGCGATCGCGCGCACGGCCGACCTCAGCGCGGCGGTCACGGCCATCAGCGAGCGCGTGTCGGAGCCCGTGCCGACGCTCGTCACGTTCGTCCGCGACGCCGACGAACTGGTGACGGTGGTGCGCATCGGGCCGCCCTCGGAGGAGGATCGGGTCGGCAAGCCCGTCCGCCCCTGGCTCGGCGCCCAGACCCAGGTGCTGACCCGCGAGATCGGGGAGGCGCTCGGCATCGGGGCCCGCAAGGGCGTGCGGGTGACGAACATCGTCGCCGACTCGCCGGCCGCGAAGGCGGGCATGCACGTGGGCGATCTGCTCCTCAAGCTCGACGGCCAGGTGATTCCCGCCGGCAGCCCGACCGACACCGACGTCTTCGAAAACCTGATCCGGGCGTATCCGGTGGGCAGCACGGTCGAGTTCGAGGCGTTTCGCGGCGGCCAGCCGGTGGCGCTGAAGGCCGAACTCACCCCCACGCCCGCGGCCACGGGCGACCTCGACAGCTTCAAGGACGACACCTTCGAGTTCACCGTCCGGGATCTGCCGCTCGCCGAACGGATCGCGGAGCAGTTGCCGGTCGATGCCCCCGGCGTGCGCGTGAGCGCGGTGCAGCCCAACGGGTGGACCGCGCTGGCGGGGATCATCCCGGGCGATATCATCGAATCGATCGACGGCCGGGTCGTGAAGACCGTCGCCGAGGTGGAGAAGCTGCTCAAAGCCTGCCGGGAGTCGAAGCCCGGCCAGGTCGTGTTCTTCATCCGCCGGGGCGTGGGCACCGCCTTCGCCGAAGTGGAGCCGAGGTGGTAGACGGTCGTTCGTGCGACCGCCGCCTCCCGACCGAGTTCGAACCTTTTCGGGGAGCCCCGTCCAAGGGGGAATCAGCCATGGTGTCGTTGTTCTGCGCGATCAAGCCAGCGCGTGCCCTCGTTCTCGCCGCCGCGTGCTGCGGCGCGGCAGTCGCCGCCCCGAGGGCCGGCGCGGAGGAATCGATTCCCGCGATCTCCCGCCGGATCTTCGACGCCAACAAGGATGCGATCGTGAAGGTGACGGGGGTGGCGACGATCCGGCTGGTGGCCTCGGGCCGCCCCGGCATCACCCTCCCGGAGCGTGAGGACAAGGTCCGCGCCGACGGCATGCTCGTCGATGCGAACGGGCTCGTCGTGCTCTCGCTGAGCGCCGTCGATCCCTCCCGGCTGATCGACGGCCGCGAGGGCAACACGCCCGCCGGCCCGATCAAGGTGGACGCCTCGGCGACCATCAAGGAACTGGAGATCATCCTCGGCGACGGCACGGAGATCCCCGCCACCATGGTCTTCAAGGACGCCGACCTCGATCTCGCCTTCGTGCGACCGAAGGCCGACGCTCCGGAGGCCAAGGGCGTGACGTTCAAGCCGGTGACGCTCGGCGAGGCGGGCACCGCCCAGGTCGCCGACTACACCGTGTCGGTGACGCGGCTGGAGGAACTCTTCAACAACTCGCCGGCCATGCTGCCGGGGCAACTGTCGGCCGTGATCGAGCGGCCCCGGCCGTTCTATCTGGGAGGCAACGTCGTGCGCGGCTGCCCGACGTTTGGGCTCGACGGCAAACTGCTCGGCATCGGCGCCATCCGACTGAGCAAGACGCAGGGTCAGTCGCTCGCCCTGGTGCCCGCCGCCGAGGTGCAGAAGCTCGTCGGGCAGATCCCCGCCGGCGACGCCGCCGACGCCGCCCAGGACAAGCCCGCGGAGGCGGCCCAAGAAACGGCTCCGGCCGCGGCGAAGTGACCGCGCCGCAGCCTCGGCCGGCGGCCTAGGCCGCCGGCCGCTCGGGAATCGTGGTCCGCGTCGCCGCGAGCCATCCGGCGAGGAGCGCGGCGGCCAGCGTGAGGCCGCCGGTGGCCGCGATCCAGGCGACCGGGATCCGCGCGGATTCGGCGGCGAACGAGGGCGCGACGGCGAGGCAGCCCGCGGCCGTCCCGGCCAGCAGGCCCGCGCCGACGGTCAGGAGCGTCTCCAGCACGAGCAGCGCGCGGACGCGGGCCACCGAAAACCCGATCGCGCGAAGCAGGCCGAGCAGCCCGATCCGCTCGGCCACCCCCTGCAGCTGCACCGCCGCGACTCCGGCCGTGCCGAGCAAAAGCCCGAGCGTGCCCAGCGCCTGAAAAGCCCCGAGAAAGGTGTTTTGGACGGCCTGCAGACTCCGCAGGCGGTCCACGGCGGCCGCCTGCGACACGCCCGCGTCGGCCCAGGCGGTGGCGAGCGCATCCCGCACCACCGGTCGCCGGTCGCCGGCCACGCCCGACGCATCCACCAGCGCCATCCCGTATCCGGATCGCGACGGGTAGATCCGCACGAAGTCGGCCTCGCCGACGATGACGAATCCCTGCAGGATTCCCGGTTCGAGGAGCCCTGCGATCACGAGCGCGACGGGCCGGCCGGCCTCGTCCGGCAGCGTGAACCGCGCGCCCACGCCGCCGAGCTTGAGGGCCCACTGGGCCGTGGCCTGGTCGAGGATCGCGGGAATCGGTCGGTCGGCGGGAGTCGCGACCGCGTCGGCCAGGAGCGTCCACGGATTCGCGCCGGCAGGCCCCGCGGCGTCGCTCTTCGCGTGCGCCACGAAGGAGAAGCCGCCCCGCTCGATGAACGTCGGCCCGACGCCGAGGACCGCGGGGCGGCCTGCCGCGTAGAGGTTGACGCAACTGGCGTCGTCGCCGCCGCTCGATCGCAGCCTCGCAATCGTGCACCCCGCCAGCGCCTGCTCCTGGGCCGTGGAAAGCCCGAGCGTTGCGCGCGTGGCGGCGTCCGTCGGATCGACCGACGTGGGCTCTCCAAACGTCGCGATCGTCGTCCAACCGCCCGTGGGCGACCGCCGGTCGGCCGGGTCGTCGGGGGGCCGCAGGGCAAACCCCGACACGGCCACGATCAGAAACTGCGCCAGCGCCACCGTCGCCGCGACCGCAAACGCGCGCGATGCCTGGTGCGCGAGGCTGCGGCGTGCCAGGCCCGGCAGCGAACGGATCACCCGCGACGACCGGCCCGTTCCCAGCCAGAGCCGCACCGCGGCCAGCAGGCCGACGAGCGCGGCGAATCCGGCCGCGAAGAAGAGGCCCACGGCGACCTGGCCGCCGGCTCCGCGGCCCGCCGCGGCGGCCGCCGCAGCCAGCAGCACCCCGAGCAGGCACACGCCGACGAGCAGTCCGGGCCGACGGCCGAGCCGGTCGATGCGGCCCGACGCGTCGAGGCCCCGAATCAGCTCGAGCGGCGGCAGCGACGCCGCGTGCCGGGCGGCCCAGAGCAGGGCCGCGAGCGACACGGCCAGCGCGGCGACGGCCCCCGGCCAGACGGCAGACCAGGCGGGCGCCGCGGCGATAAACACCGGCGCGGACCCCTCCGACACGGCCCGATTCCAGGAACGTCCGAGGGCGGCGAGCAGCGCCCGCGTCCAGAGCGGGCCGATCGCCGCGCCGACGACCGTGCCCGCGACCGCCGCGAGGCCGCCGACGGCCAACAACAGCCGCGTCAGCCGCGCCGGAGACCAGCCGATCGCGGCGAGGATGCCCACCTCCCGCCGCCGTGCCGCGACGAGCAGCCTGAAGAGCAGCCACTCGAGCACGAGCCCCGCCGCCACGACGAAGCTCGACAGCGCGAGAAAGAGACCGCCGAAGGGGGTCGAGCCTCGGGCTGCGGCGACCGCATCCGCCCGCAGCGGCACGACGCGCAGCCCCAACGCCTCGGGCCGCAGCGCCGCCGCCAGCCGCTCGCCCACGGCGCCGGCCTCGACCGTTCGCGGCAGGTGCCAGGCGGTCGTGTTCCCGAACCGGCTGCCGGCCAGCCGCCGGGCAGTGGCGAGGGACACGAAGGCTTTCGGCGTGGGGCCGTAGTCGCTCCAGTAGCGATCGTCCTGGTCGTCGGGCGGGGTGGTGCGCACCCGCGCAGGCTCGAAGGGGAAGGGGGGATCCCAATCGGCGATCGACTTCTCGTCGGTGACGCCCTCGACATCCGGCACGAGCTCGCGGGCGACGGCAGCCCCGCGCATGGCGGCGATTCCCGCGATGCGCAGCGTGGCTGTGGTCTCCTCGACCCGTCCGTGAAGTGTCTCCGGCTGGAAGAACCGGAGCTCCAACCGGTCGCCGACCGTCACGGGCCTGCCCTGCGCGGCGAGATCGGCGGCCATCCAGCGATCGACCAGGATCTCGTCCGGCCCGGGGGACGGAAGCGGTCGGCCCTCGTCGTCCACGAGATCGCCCACGGGCAACGACGTGCTCTCGATGCCCAGCACCGTGGAGTAGGGGATCGTCGCACGAGACGCGGTCCCGGACGCGTCGAGAGGCGTCAGCGCGGTGGCGAGAAAGGCGAGCGAGGGACGACCGCCGAGGGGCCTGAGCACTTCCTCCGCGGCCCGATCCACTTCGGCCGGAAGCAGGAGCCGCCGACTGGTGAGCCGCACCGCGGCGGAGGCGTCGGTCGCCGGGTCGAGCGCGAGCCCGTAGTCCGCGAGCCGCGGCCGCAGCCGGCGGCCGAGCCGGTTCGCAGTTGCCGCGCCGGCCCCGGCAGGATCTGGCCCGGCGGCCCCCGCCGGGGAAGCGACCGCAAAGGCGGTGTTGGTGGCGTCGGGCTGTCCGAGGATCGCCCGAGCGACCTCCAGCGACGTCACGATCAGCGGCCCGGTGACCTGCGCGGGCCGCAGCGCGAACTGGCCGAGCCCCGCCGCGGGAAGCACGGCCTCGACCCGCAGCCGCCTGCCGTTCGACGCGGCGGTCCGCCGGCCCAGCGGGCTGTCGGCCGGCACGTTCGATCGGCGCGGCACCCGCATCACGATCGCATCGCCCGGCCCCGCGGCCAGTGCCGATGCCAACGGCCCGTTGAGCAGCACGGCGTCGGCGGCGAGGGGCGGCGGCGCGGGCACGAATCCCAACCCCGCCGGATCGTCGCAGCCCAACAGTGTCGCCCGCGACGTCGCCCGGCCGGCGCCGGCATCGACCGCCACCTCCGTCACGATCGCCGGCACGAGTCGTCCGGGGGCCGATTCATCCTCGAGCGCGTCCACCAGCCCGGCGCCGAACCAGTCGTCGGCCAGCACGGCCGCCTCGATGCCACCGAGCCGCGCGAGCGCGAGCCCGCGGAGGCCCTGCCGCAGGCCGTCGCCCACGCCGATCGCGCCGACGATCGTGGCCGCCACCACGCCGCTGGCGGCGGCCAGCGCCGCCACCTGCGGCCACCACTGCCGGACGAGCGCTCCCGCCAGGCCCGGCAGCGAGCGGACCGAAGACCGCGATCGCGGCGGGCGGGCGCGGGTCGTCATGTCGTGAGCCGCCCATCGACGAGCTGCCGCACGTTGCCCACGCGGCCGGCGACCGCATCGGCATGGGTCGCCACCACGAGCATCCCGCCCGCCTCCGCGCACAGTTCGACGAGCAGCTCGGTCACGCCGGCGGCGGTGTGGCCGTCGAGTTGCCCCGTCGGCTCGTCGGCGAGGATGAGTCGCGGCGCGAGCACGAGCGCTCGGGCCACCGCCACCCGCTGCCGTTCGCCGCCGGAGAGCTCCGCCGGCAGGTGCTGCAGGCGACCACCGAGCCCCACGCGATCGAGCAGCCGCTCCGCCCGCGCCACCACTTCCACCGACACGCTGCCCGCGGCCAGCGCCGGCAAGACCACGTTGTCGAGCGCCGTGCAGCCGGCGAGCAGGTGATGCTCCTGGAAGACGAAGCCGATCCGGCGGTTTCGAAACGCCGCGCGGTCGGCGGCTCCGGTCGCGAAGGGATCGACGCCGTCGAGCCGCACGGCCCCCGCGGTCGGCGGCTCGAGCGCGCCCACGATCGCGAGCAGCGTGCTCTTGCCCGAGCCGCTCGGCCCCATGATCGCCATCCGGCCTCCGGCCTCGACGACGAACGACACCTCGGCGAGCACCGCCAGCGGGCCGGACGGCGTCGGAAAGGATTTCGCGATGCGATCGACCTCGAGCACATGCCCCCCGGACGTTACGGCGCAAAACCGCGCAGCTGCGCGAGGATGTCCTCGGGGATCGGCACCGCCTCCGGCTTGCGGCCCGGGTGCATCAGGCACCGCACCGCCACCACGCGGCCACGTGCCACCGGCACCCCGGCCTTCGTGAAGGCAAACGCATACGTCACGCTCGAGCGACCGATCTCCTCGACCGTGACGGCGATATCGACCTCGTCGCCAAACCGCACGGCGGCGGTGTAGTCGCAGGCCACGGAGACCCGCGGCCAACTCGCATCGACGCCATCCGCGCCGCGATCGATCACCCGCACGCCCGCTGCGCGGAGCAGTTCGTGCTCGGCCGACTCCATCCAGAAGAAGAAGGCCGAAAAATGCACGATGCCCGCGGCGTCGGTGTCGCGAAACTCGACGCGGCGGCGGGTCGTGAACGAACCCATCGGCATCACACAGGGATCAGAACCGGGAGAAACCAACCCCGCGTGGTGCTACTCGCCCACGTAGGGCAACAGCGCCATGAACCGGGCCCGCTTGATCGCCCGGGTGACGGCGTGCTGGCTGGCGGCGGTGCAGCCGCTCTTCCGCCTGCCGATGATCTTGGCCTGACGGTTGACCAGCTTGCCGAGCAGTTCCAGGTCTTTGTAGTCAACGTACATCGGACGCGGCCGGGCGCCATCGATGAAGATCGGGTCGCGCCGCTTGACCTTGGGACGGGGCTTCGCCTTCTTGCGGGCGGTCTTGGCAAACTTCGACTTGGGGCCTGCGAAACTCATCGGAACTTTCTTCTTGCTGCAAGAGCCTTCCGGCACATGCCTGATGGAGGGAGAGAAACCTGCGTGTCACCTTGCCGTCGCATGTTCACGGGAGCCGGGCCTGAGGAGGCTCCGGCTCCCGTGACGCGTGCGAATGTCGCTGACGCGTCGAGACGCATCAGCGAACGAGTCATCGAAGACTAGTAGCGATCGCCGCCGCCGCCGTAGC
>JBEIQP010000157.1:0-5261 GCA_040376455.1 Planctomycetaceae bacterium
CGGCGGTGAGCCGTGCCTCGGTCGCGTCTGCGGTGCGGTCGCGGCCGTCGTGCCCCGAGTGATCGTGGTGGCGGCGGCTGGTCAGCCAGTTCCCCTGCTCGACAGCCACGTGGAGATCATCCGCGACACGACGCCACACGCGGGGCCGCTGGCCGGGATTCGCGACGGCCTCGCGCACGGCATGAGCCACGTGCCGCCGCCGCGGTGGGCGTTCGTGGCGTCGTGCGACGTGCCGCTGCTTGTGCCCGCGGTGGTGCGGCTGCTCGTCGACACGGCTCGGGCGTCGGCGGCGAGGTTCGTCGTGCCGCTCGTGAATGGCCACCCGCAGGTGCTTGCGGCGGTGCTGGCCTGCGACCTCGCGCCGTCGATCGCCGCGCTCGCCGCCGCCGGCCGTGGACCCCGGGCCGTCCTCGACGACCTCGTCGCGCGGCAGCCAGATGCCGTGCGGTTCGTGACGCCAGAGGAGATGATGGCGATCGACCCCGAACTCGACTCGTTTCTCGACATCGACACGCCCGCCGACCTTGCGCGGCTGGAATCCCGGGGAATCCCGCCTTCTTGGCCCTGACGGCCACTCCTATACTCCGCCGCATGGCGAGGCGACACTCCGGTCATGGCGCGGGATCGAGGCCTCGGCGCCGCTGGGCGCGGTGGTTCGTCATCATGGCCGCCACAGCCTCGGCCATCGTCGCCGTCGCGCCGGCGGTACTCGTCCACACGCCCCTCCGCGATCGGCCCCTCGCGCTGGCCTTCGCCGGCATCGACGGCAGCATCACGAGCACCGCCGCCTCGTGGCGTTGGATCGGCGGCGTGGAGTATCGCGACGTCGTGCTCCGCGACCGGTCGGGCCGCGCGGCCGTGTTTGTGCCGCGGCTTGCCTTCGACCGCGGCCTCCTGCGGCTGGCGGTCGAGCCGCAGTCGCTCGGCACGGTGCGGCTGGTCGATCCCGAGGTGCTCGTCGAGGCGCGGGGCGACGGCAGTTCACTCGAAGACATCATCGCTCCATGGCTCGCGGGAACCATGCGACCGGTGGCGATCGAACTCGAGGTCGTCAACGGCACGGTCGAACTCGTCGATGCGGTGCATCGCGTTGCCTGGCGGCTCTCCGACGTGATCGCGGCGGGTTCGCTGCAGGCCGACGGATCGCTCGCCGGCTGGACGGCCGCCGGCCGGCTGCGGCACTCTGATGGAGCGGCGGTCGTAGGAACACCGAGCGCGGCGCCGCCGCCGGGTGAGCCCGTGCGGCTTGACCGGGCGACGATTCCGGCGGCTGCGGCCGCGGTTCTCGTCCGCGATGGCGGCTGGTCGCTCTCGTCTCCGCCCGCTGCTGCCGATGGTGGGCGGACGATCACACTCGCCACCAACCGACTGCCGCTCGGTGCCTCGACCGTGGTCGCCTCGCGGTTTGGCCTGCCCTATCTCGTCGACGGAATCGCCGACCTGCGGCTCGACGTGTCGCTCGACGCGACCGGCCGGCATGTGGCGGGTGAGGCCACGCTCGAACGGTTTGCCCTCTGCGATGCGGTGACCCTGGCGGAGCAGCTGGCCGTGGATCACTGCAGCGTGCCGTTTGACCTGTCGCTCGACGGTGAGCGGATCGTGGTGCGGCGGCTCGAGGCGGCGTCGGACGTGCTCAAAGCCCAGGCGACAGGCAGCATCCGGATGCCGACCGTTCACGACCCCGACTGGGCCGAGCGGATCGTGGCGGATGATTTCACGGCGTCGGTGGACGTCGATCTGGCGTCGGCATCGACTGCTCTGCCCGGTGGGCTCTGCCTGCGGCCCGATGTCCGCGTCACCGGGGGCTTCCTTCGCGTGGCGGCATCGGCGCGGGCCGATGGCGGCGATCGTGTGCTGGAACTGCGGGCAAAGGCGCGGAATCTCACCGCGGTTCGGGAGCAGCCGGATGCGGAGGCCAAGGGCGAGCCGGCCACGCGGCAGCTCTCGTGGCCGGAGCCATTCACCGCCTGGGTGCGGGGGCGTCGCGGTCCCGGCCGCGGCGAGCGGCTGCGGATCGAAGAGGCGAAGCTGGTCTCACAGGCCGTCGAGGCGACGGCGTCGGGCTCGCCTGCCGCCTTCGCGGTCCAATGGCAGGCCGATCTCGAAGCCGTGGTGGGCGAACTCGCCGAAGTGCTCGATCTTGGAACAGCGACTGCCACCGGCACGTGCCGCGGGCGGCTCGACGTGGCGGCGGCCGGCTCGGGCAGCGGGCCGGGTTCGCTCACGCTCGCCGCGAGCCTTACGGATGTCGAAGTGGCCGTGCCGGGCAGGCCGACCTGGCGCGACGCGCAGCTTTCTGTCGAGGCCGAGGCCGAGGGCAGCGTGGTGTCGGGTGGCGCCGCGATCGACCGCGGCCGGCTCGTGGTTGCATCGGGCGACGATCGGCTGGAGGCGTCGCTCGAAGGCGGCGCGGTCGTTGACCTGGGAGCGGTCGTCGGGTTTCCGGCCGACGCCACCGTTGCCTGGATCCGACCTGCGGCCAACTCAACCGCCACCAAGGCCGTCGGCTCGCTCATCGGCGACCTTGCACGGTGGCAGCCGCGGCTGGCGGCGATCGTTCCTCCGTTCGCGACCGCCGGCCTCGAGCTCGCCGGCACGGTCAAGGCGGGTGCCGAGGTGACGCCGCAGGGCGACGTGTGGCAGTGGACGCGGGCCGGATGCGAGATCGAGAAACTCGTCATGCGGCACGAAGGCCGCGAGATCGTCGAGCCGCGGGTCGTGATCACGTCGGCCGGCCGCGTCGATGCGGTGTCGGGCAAGATCGACATCTCGTCGGGCGAACTCCTCTCAACGAGCCTTTCGCTCCGCACCGGCGGGCTTACCTGGCTGCCGGCGACCACCGCTGAGTGGCCCGTCGAGCGGCTCCGGGGTCGCATGCAGTGGCAGGCCGACATCGGTCGCGTCGAGCCGTGGCTCGTGCCGGCCGCCGTCGCGAAGTCGTGGCCTGCTGGGGGCCGCGGCTGGGGCACGATCGAGATCATCGACACTCAGGCGGGCGTAAACCTGCTCGTCGAGGCAACCGGCAGCCAGCTCGTGCTCTCGTCTGGTGGCCGTGAAGGACAGGCGGCGCGGCCGGTGTGGACCGAGCCGCGGGTCGCCGGGGCGCTGGAGATCACTCGTCCGCGCGGTGCGTCGGGCACGCTCGCCGACCAGCTGCGGATCGACAGACTCTCGGTCGAGTCGTCCACGCTCGCGGTGGCTGCAACAGGTCGGCTCGACGACTGGAGTGCGCGGCGGGTCGTCACGCTCGACGGCACCGCGGCCTACGACTGGCAGCAGGTCTCTCGGCTGCTCTCCCCGTGGACGGGAGGCCGCATCACGCTCGTAGGCTCCGAAGGACGCCCCTTCGCGCTGCGGGTGCCGCTTGCGGCCGGAGGCCCAGTCGAAGTGACGGCGGCGGGCGGAGGCTCCCCGTCGGCGACGGTGCCGCTCCCAGCCGACTGGCTCGCGGCGACCCGCGGCACCGAGGCGGAGCCCAACCTTGCGATGCGGGTTACGCGGCCGGCGAGCGCGTCGGTCCGGCCCAACGACGACCGGCTCAAGTCGCTGGCGATCGACACCACCGCCTCGTGGCTTGGCGGCGACGTCGCGGGGTTTCCGCTGGCGGCGGGCGAGGTGGCTGTGCGGCTACTCGAGGGACAGCTCGCCTTCGGGCCGTTCGACATTCCGGTTGCGGGAGGCCGGGTTCGCGGCGCTCCGTGGGTGCGGCTGGTGCCTGCGCCGGGTGAGCTCGTCATTCCGCCGGGCCGCCTGGCGGAGCGTGTGGCCCTCTCGGAGCAGACCTGCCGGCAGATCGCGCTATGGCTCTCGCCGGTGCTCGGTCATGCCACCCATGCCGCCGGTGTGGTGAGTGTGGACCTCGCGGGGGCGAGGCTACCGTTCGGTGATGCGTTTGGCGGCGAACTCGCCGGCCAGCTGACGTTCGAGAACCTCGAACTCAAGCCCTCCCCCGGCGTGCAGCCGCTGGTGAACCTGCTCGTGAAGCTCCAGAGCGTGGTCGATCCGCGGTTTGCGTTCGGCGACAAAGCGGTGCTCCTGCGGGTGCGGCCCGATCCGGTCCGCGTGCGACTCGCCGGACGGCGGATTGCGCACGAAGGGCTCGTGATGGACTCGGGCCAGCTCGTAGTGAAGTCGCAGGGGAGTGTCGGCCAGGACGGTTCGCTCGATATGCGGCTTGAAGTGGCCCTGCGGGGCGACCTTGTCGGCCAGACGCCGGTTCTTGGCACACTCTTTCGCACGCCACTCGTGGTGCCGCTCAAGGGAACGGTCGAGAAGCCGCAGTTCGACGCAGCCGCCATGGAATCGATCCTCAGCCGGATTGTGGAGAATACCGCCGAGGCGGTGCTCAAGGACGGCATCGGCCGCGGCCTGGAGGCGGTGTTCGGCCAGCCGTCGGCGCCCGCTCCTGCCCCTGCGAGACCCCAGCCATGACCGGCGTGCAACTGCCGATGATCGCCCTGCCGGTGCTGCTCTTCGTGGCCATGGTCGTGGCCGCGGAGGTTGGCCGCCGCCTGGGGCGGCTTCGCTGGCTGCGGTCCGACGATGCGGATGCGGTGGGCACGAGCGCCGTCGATGCCGCGGTGCTCGGCCTGCTGGGGCTGTTGATCGCGTTCTGGTTCAGTTCGGCAGGCACGCGGCTCGACATGCGGCGGAGCCTGATCGTGGAAGAGGCCAACGCCATCGGCACCGCCTGGTTACGGCTGTCGATTCTGCCCGAAGATACCCGTGCGTCGGTCCGCGACCTGTTTCGTGGTTACCTCGACACCCGGCTCGCGCAGCGGCCGGCCGCCTCCCCTGCCGAGTCGCAGGCCGAACTCTCCGATCGATTGAAGGATCAGCGGGATGCGATCTGGCGGCAGTCGGTCGCGGCCGTGCCGCGGTGTGAAAGCGACCAGACGGCCGCAATCTTGCTCTCGGCGATCAATGAGATGTTCGATGCCGGCACCCGGCACCAGGCCGCCTCCAAGGCCCACACGCCGACGGAGATCCTCATCCTGTTGCTCTTCGTCTCCATCTTCGCGGCGTTACTCGCCGGCCACGACATGTCAGGCACGAAGCGGTTCAACTGGCTGCACATGGCCGTATTCGCCGCCGTCACGTCGGTCACGATCTGGGTGACCTACGACCTGGAGATGCCCCGCTACGGACTGATTCGCCTCGACGACTACGACCAGACGATGCTCGACGTCCGTGCCGATTTCGAGCGGCCGGAATAAGCCCCTGGCGGCCCGGCCGCGGCCGGTCGGCTTGAAGCCTGACCC
>JBEIQP010000029.1:0-25388 GCA_040376455.1 Planctomycetaceae bacterium
CATGTTGCGGGTGTACTGCTCGTGGCCGGGGGTGTCGGCGATGATGAACTTTCGCTTGTCGGTCGAGAAGTACCGGTAGGCGACGTCGATCGTGATCCCCTGCTGCCGCTCGTCCTCGAGGCCGTCGGTGAAGAGGGCGAGGTCCACCTCCTCGCCGGTCGTGCCATACCGCGACGTGTCCTTGCGGATCGCGGCCAACTGGTCCTCGTAGATCATCTTCGACTCGTAGAAGAGCCGCCCGATGAGCGTGCTCTTGCCGTCGTCCACGCTGCCGCAGGTGATGAACCGCAGCAGCTCCTTGCGCTCGTGCTGCGCGAGGTATTCGTCGATGTCGGTGGCGATGAGCGATGACTGATGGGACATGGGCTAGAAATAACCCTCTTTCTTCTTACGCTCCATCGACCCCGCCTCGTCGGAGTCGATGAGCCGGCCCTGCCGCTCCGAGAACGTCGTGAGCAGCATCTCCTGGATGATTTCGGGGAGCGTGGTGGCATTGGAATCGACCGCGCCCGACAGCGGATAGCAGCCGAGCGTGCGAAACCGCACGCGGCGCATTTCCGGCTTCTCCCCCGGCTTCAGGGGCAGCCGGTCGTCGTCCACCATGATCATGGTTCCGTCCCGCCAGACGATCGGCCGCTCCTTCGCGAAGTAGAGCGGCACGATCGGGATCTTCTCGAGATGGATGTACTGCCAGACGTCGAGCTCGGTCCAGTTGGAGAGGGGAAACACACGGATGCTCTCCCCCTTCCGGACCTTCGTGTTGTAGAGGTTCCAGAGTTCCGGACGCTGGTTCTTGGGATCCCAGCGGTGAAACTCGTCGCGGAAGGAAAACACCCGCTCCTTGGCCCGGGATTTCTCCTCGTCGCGCCGGGCCCCGCCGAAGGCCGCGTCGAAGCGGTACTTATCGAGCGCCTGCTTGAGCGACTGCGTCTTCATGATGTCCGTGTGGACCTTGCTGCCGTGCGTGATCGGGTTGATGCCCTGCTTCACGCCCTCCTCGTTGACGTGCACCAGGAGCTTGAATCCGAGCTGCTTCGCGACGTAGTTGTCGCGCAGGTCGTACATGTCCCGAAACTTCCAGGTCGTATCGACGTGGAGCAGCGGGAAGGGCGCCTTGGCGGGGTAGAACGCCTTCTCGGCCAGGCGCACCATGACCGCCGAGTCCTTGCCGATCGAATAGAGCATCACCGGGTTTTCGAACTCGGCCGCCACCTCGCGGATGATGTGGATGCTCTCGGCTTCGAGCTGGCGGAGGTGGGTGAGGTTGTAGGAGGACATGGCACTCGCGGAAACGCGACACGGACGGTTGAATGCCCGTACTGTAGGGCAACCGCCGGATCGCGACAATTCCGGACGGGACGGTGATCCGCCGCCTGGCGCGGCCGCGGCGGCCGGTCGGCCCGCGTGGAAAAATGCCCGCCAGGCGCCGTCGTGGATCGTCAACCGAGCCCGTCGCGGAAGTCCTCGGCCTGCCGGCGGATGGCGCGCAGCTCGGCGGGATCCTTTCGGCCGAGGTTCTTCACCTGCATCGTCATCCGCTGGTTGCGCGCGAGCAGCTGCGCGTGCCGGGCGAGAAAATCCCAGTAGAGCGTCGTGAACGGACAGGCGTCGGCTCCGGTCGCCCGTTTGGGATCGTAGCGGCAGCCCCGGCAGGCGTTGCTCATCCGGTCGATGTAGGCGCCGGTCGCACAGTAGGGCTTCGAGGCCATCAGGCCGCCGTCGGCGAACTGGCTCATGCCGAGCGTGTTGGGGAGCTCCACCCATTCGACGGCATCGACGTAGACCGCGAGGTACCAGCGGTGCACCTCCTCCGGCTTCACGCCGGCCAGCATCGCGAACAGGCCCGTGACCATCAGCCGTTGGATGTGGTGCGCGTAGCCGTGACGCAACGTCTGGCCGAGGGCGTCCCGCAGGCAATTCATGTCGGTGTCGGCCGTCCAATAGATGCTCGGCAGCGGACGATCGGCCCCGAGGGCGTTGCGCCGCTCATAGTCCGGCATGAAGTGCCAGTAGATGCCCCGCACGTACTCCCGCCAGCCCAGCACCTGCCGGATGAAGCCCTCGGTCGCCTCGAGGGGCGCGTGGCCCGCGCGCCAGGCCCGCTCGGCGCCGGCCACGACGTCCCGCGGGTCGAGCAGTTTCATGTTGAGCGCCTGCGAGAGCCGCGAGTGATACAGCCACGGCTCGGCGGTCCAGATCGCATCCTGGTAGCGGCCGAAGTGCGCGAGCCGGTGGGCGAGGAAATCGTCGAGCGCCGCCCGGGCGTCGTCGGGGGTCACCGGCCAGTCGAAGGCCGCGAGGCTGCCGGGATGCGTCGCGAACCGCGCGGTCACCAGTTCGATCACCTCCCGCGTGGTGGCATCGGGCGGAAACCGCCGGGGCGCCGGCAGCGCCCCCGGGCCGCTCGCGGGAAACGCCCCGCGATTCTCCGCGTCGAAGTTCCACTGGCCGCCGGCGGGCTGATCGTCGTCCATCAGCACGCCGAACTTCCGCCGCAGCGGCCGGTAGAAATATTCCAGCCGCAGCTGCTTGCGGCCCCGCGCGTGCTCCGCGAACTCCTCGACCGAGGAGAAGAAGTGGCGATCGGTGCGAATCTCGAGGGGCACGCCCGCCTCGCGGGCGGCGGCGGCGAGCGCCTCGCGCACCCGCCACTCTCCCGGCTCGACGACCACCAGCTTCGCCGGCGATCCCCCCTCCCGCCGGCAGGCGGACAGGCTCGCCGCGAGGGCCGCGGCGAGCGTGCGCGGCTCGGCCGGCCGGGGCTCCGCGGTCAGCGACGTGTAGTCCACCTCGATCCGATCCGCGCGAAGCGCGTCGCGGAAGTGCCGCATCGCGGCGAGAAACACCGCAATCCGCGCCTTGTGCGTCCAGACGTGCGTCGATTCCTCCGCCACCTCGGCCATCCAGACGCGATCGACCGCCGGATCGAAGCCGTCGAATGCGGCGCCACGCCGATCCAACTGGTCGCCGAGCACGATCACGAGATGACGCGGCATCGGCGGCACTCCCTGAATATCCCGGCGGTCGCGCGAGCCTGTCCCGCGCGCCCGCCACGCCACCATCCTAGTGCCCGTGGAAGAGTCCTCCCGACCTTTTTGCACGTCGCCGCCCGTAAGGTCAGCCCGACCGCGCCAACCGGCCGCCACGTGCGCGGCCGCGGCCGCGAAATCTCCACCACGCGAACCGGTTTCCTGTTAGAACGAACCAACGTCGCGCGACGGATGGCGGTGCGAGTCGGCGCGGGCAGCCGTGGAAGCAAGTGGCTCTTGCGCGGCGTGGGTTCGGTGATCTGGCAACCGATCGGAATGTTTCATGAGCGCGGTTCTTGTCTCGTCCGGCACGGCGGATTCCTCGGCGGCCCGGTGGAATCCGTGGTACATGATTCCGATCCTGCTGATGCACCTGGCCGCCGCGCTGGCGGTGGTGCCCTGGCTGTTCACCTGGTCGGGGCTCGCGATCTGCCTCGTGGGCACGCATCTCTTCGGCATGCTCGGCATCAACATCGGCTACCACCGCCTCCTCACCCATCGCAGCCTCGCGGTGCCGAAGTGGCTGGAACGGCTCTTCTCCACGATCGCGCTCTGCTCCCTGCAGGACACGCCGGTTCGCTGGGTCTCGACCCACCGCCTGCACCACGTGCATTCCGACGAGCCGCCCGACCCGCATTCGCCGCGCGATGGCGTGACGTGGGCCCACATCGGCTGGATCTTCCGCGACCCGACCGACCGCCAGACCTTCGCCTTCTATGACCGCTACGCCCGCGACCTGCTGGCCGACCCCTTCTATATGTACTTGGAGAAGCGGCCGCTCTCGGCGTTCGGCATCTACCTCGTGCACCTGGTCCTATTCGGACTGGCCGGCCTCGTGATGGGATTCTGCTGGGGCGGGATGCCCGAGGCGGTGCGTGTGGCCGCGAGTTGGCTGGTGTGGGGGGGCGTCGTCCGTACCGTGCTCGTGTGGCACATGACCTGGAGCGTCAACTCGCTGTCGCACCTCTTCGGCTACCGCAATTACGCCACCGGCGAAAACAGCCGCAACAACTGGTTCGTGGCCCTGATCGCGGCCGGCGAGGGCTGGCACAACAACCACCACCACGATCCGGCCAGCGCCAGCGTGCAGCACCGGTGGTGGGAGATCGACATCACCTACTACTTCATCCAACTGCTCGCCGCCCTCGGGCTGGCCTGGAACGTGGTGCCACCCCGCCATGTGCGGCAGGCCCGTCGGGCCGCCCGGGCCATCGCCCGCGCCTGATCGTGCAGGCGGCGGCCGTGTCGAGCACGACACCGAGGAAGAGCCTGTCGCCGATGCCCCTGCCCCACGGCCGCGCAAAACTCGACGACTGCCGGCGGCACGGCCCCGGTTCCGGCGCCGAACTGTTCGTCGTGGAGGGGGACTCGGCGGCGGCGGCGGTCAGCGGAGTGCGCGATCCGGCGTTTCAGGCGGTCCTGCCGATGCAGGGCAAGCCGCTCAACGCCCTGCGGGCCGGCGCCGCGAAGGTGCAGTCGCACAGCCTGTTCGCGGCGCTCATCGACGCGCTCGGCACCGGGTTCGACAGCCGCTTCGATGCCGCCGGCCTGCGCTACGACCGCATCCTGCTGCTCATGGATCCGGATGCCGACGGCATCCACTGCGGCGTCCTGATGCTGATGTTCTTCCACCGCTGGATGCGGCCCCTGCTCGACGCCGGCCGGATCGAGGTCGTGCGGCCGCCCTGGGGGGAGATCCGCGTCGCGGGCGAGGCGTCACCGCGACACGCCGGCTCCGAGGCGGAGTTGCAAGCGATGGCGGCGCGGTGCGCGGCTCAGGGCGGCGGCGTCGCCCGCCGGTTCCGCGGCCTCGCGGCCATCGACACCCGCACGCTGCAGGCCACCTGCGTCGTGCCGGCGACGCGGCGGACCGAGACGGTCACGGCGCCGGCCGTGGAGGCCATGATCGAGATGCTCGGAGCGGGGATGTGAGTGCCCGGCAGCGATGCGGGCCCCGCCCCACGCGGGCCGGCGGGCCGGGCCCTGTTCCGCGAATGACGCTGCGTTGACCGCCCTTCCGCGGCGGTTTAGGCTACTTGCCTCCTGCAACATCCTTGCAAGACCGCCGCCCGCCTCTCGAGGAACTCGATCGTGGACGCCCGACAGGAATCGTCGACGCTGGCTCGCCGCAACGGCATGACCCTCGTGGAATTGCTCGTCGTCGTGGCGATCATCGCGGTGCTGATCGGGCTCCTGCTGCCGGCCGTCCAGGCGGCCCGCGAGGCCGCCCGGCGCACGGCGTGCGGCAACAACATCCGGCAGATCGGCCTGGCGATCCATCATCTCCACGATCATCACTCGAGGTTCCCCGCTGGCTGGAACGGCGTGGTCCAGGGGCATGCGGCAGCGGAGCCCGAGGACGAGTTGCCGGGCTGGGGCTGGGCGGCCCGCGTGCTGCCTCAGATCGAAGCGGACGCGTTGCACGACCAGATCGATTTCCGGAAGCCGATTTACGATCCCGGCAACCCCGATCTGCACGCCGCGGTTCGCGTGGCGGTTGTGCCCACGTTTCTCTGTCCCTCCGACGGCCGCGGGCCGACGGAAACGACCCTCGGCGTTTTCGGCATGGGACAGGACGACGGGCTCGAGGAGCACGACGAACACGAGGAGCACGAACACGGCGCAGAGGAGGAAGCCGGGCACGAGCACGGCGAGGAGGAGCACGACTACCATCCGGTGGACGGCGATCCGTTGGGCGTGCTCTGCGAGATCGGCAAGACCAATTACGTCGGCTCCTTCGGCTGGCAACGGGGGCTGGACGAGGCGCCCGACGCGGGCGACGGGGTCTTCTTCCGCAACAGTCGGATCGGGTTCAAGCATCTGACCGACGGGACGACCAAGACGATCCTGCTGGGCGAGCGAAGCTCGCGGCTCGGGGGCAGCGCCTGGCCGGGCGTGGTCGCCGGAGCCGAGGCCCTGCGGGCCCGCGTGGTCGGCGTGGGCGATCATGTGCCGAATGCACCCGCCGGCCACTTCGACGACTTTTCCAGCGGCCATCAGGCCGGCGTGCATTTCGTGTTCTGCGATGCGTCGGTTCATTTTCTGAGCGAATCGCTCGACGGCGACGTCTTCCGCGCCCTCTGCACGCGGGCCGGCGGCGAGGCGGCGGCCGCGCCGTAGGCGAATCCGCCCCCGCCGCGCCGGGGGCCCGCGTCGCCTTCCCGCTCCCGCAGCGGTCCCACGGCCGGATCGCCCCGCGCCGCCACCCGGCGGACGGCCGTGGCTGACGCCCCTGCTCGCCTGCGCCCCAGAGCCCCCTTGACGGCCTTTCCGCGCCGTATTTACACTTGCAACTGTTATGCAAGTGAAAAGGCGTCGCGACATGATTCGGAAGCGGGGTTCTGCGGTGCCGTGCGGCGGGACCGGCCCGGGCGGCTTCACGCTCGTGGAGCTGTTGGTCGTGATCGCGATCATCGCCGTCTTGGTGGCCCTGCTGATGCCCGCCGTGCAGTCCGCCCGGGCCGCGGCCCGTCGCACCCAGTGCGCGAGCAACATGCGGCAGGTGGGGATCGGCGTGCTGATGTTCGCGGACACGCATCAGGGCCGCTGGCCCGATACGACGCACACGACGGAGCCCGACCCGGTCACCGGCCAGTTTTTACGGGCCTGGATCTACACCGTCGCTCCGTTCATCGAGAGCGTGGATGCCATCCGCATCTGCCCGGACGACCCGCTCGCCGCCGACCGCCTGCGCAACCGGCTCACGAGCTACACGCTCAACGGCTGGCTCTCGAGCGAGGCCCGGCCTTCGTTCGCCCGGCTGCGCACGATCACCGCTCTGTCCAAGTCGATCCTGGCCTTCGAACTCTCCGAGAAGAAGGGGACCGACGATCCCTACGCCGACCACGTGCACTCGTTCGACTGGTTCAAGACCTCCCGCAAGAACGCGGGCAAGGTCTTCGAGGGCGTGGCGAATGAAGTGGCCGTCGATCGCCATGCGGCCGCGGCGCACTACCTCTATGCCGATGGCCATGTCGAGGCGATCGGCTCCGACCGGATTGCGCAGTGGTGTCAGCCGCCGTGGCAGACGCCGGAATTCTCGAGACCCCGTTGAGGGAGGAGTGGACATCATGACGGCATGCGGCGATTGGATCCTGGGGCGTATCCTCCGTGGCGTTGCGGCCACGCTGACCGGGCTGGCGATCCTCGGAGCCGGCACGGCACGGGCGCAACACGACGATGTGGTTCCCTACAGCGATCTCACCCGGCTGCTGACGGGCGGTCACAACGACTTGGGCGACACCACGTCGGTCGTCCAAGTGGTGTTCGGCTACGATTTCGGCGAGGACGAATTCTCTCCGTGGAACATCGGCGACCCCGGTTTCAACAACAGCTCCGCGTTCGCCACGAACGCCAACGGATTTGCCAACAACGGCTTGCTGCCGACGACCGGCACGCTCACGCTGTCCGTACTCGGCGGTCCGTACGGATCGCTTCACTACTGGGATGGTGTCGGCAGCGCCGCGTTCGCTCCGGTGACCGATGGAACCGAGATCATGCTCGATTCGGGCACGCCGTTTCTACGGATCGGCGGAGCGACCACCTCCGGTTCGCTCAGCATCGGCTCCATCGCCTCGGGCAGGATCCACAAGCACATCAGCTCCTTGATCGGTTCCGGCGGCAGCGGGGCGTCGTTTGCGACCGAGGGGGCCGCAGACGGCCTCTACGCCTTCGGCGCGACGCTTTCCGTCCCGGGATCCGGGCTGCTGGCCTCTGATCCCCTCTACTTCGTCTACAACGTCGGCATGAGCGAGACCGTCCACGACGCGGGCATCGACTACTACTCCGCCCAGGTGGTCCCGGAGCCGTCGAGCCTCGCGTTGGCCGGGCTGGGGGTGGTCGGACTGGCGGGGGCCGCCCTGCGGCGTCGGCTCCGGCCGCGGCTCCCGGCGTAAAAAACAGGCCGCGGAGGTTTTTTCGACCGGGCCGGTTACGCCGGCTGCGTCGCTGCGGTTCTTCTCCCGGGTGCCTGCCGAAACCGGGCCGGTGCCATGCAGGAGGGCTGCCGTGATCGCTCGCGCCAAAAAGGCTCCCCGGATTCCGGGGCTGGGTCGTCGGAACTCCAAGGGTCTGCCGGGGCGGGACCGCCGCCGCATCGAATCCACGCCCAAGCGGACCGATGCGGAAGCGGCGGCCCGCCGCGCCGCCCTCAAGGCCCGTCGCGAGAGCCTGTTCTCGCGCGACATCGACTACATCCCGTGCCGCGATTTTCTTCGGGCCCGCGCCGAGGAATTGGCCTGCACGCCGCCAGCCGAAGCGGCCGTGCCCCTGGAGAAGTTCGACGGCCCGCCCGCCGACGCCAAGGGCCTGTCTCCCTATCTCGCGAGCCTCTATCAGACCCGGCTGCTCACCAGGAACGAGGAGCAGTTTTATTTCCGGCGCATGAACTGGCTCAAGTTCCGCGCCGCCACCGCCCGGGGCCGTCTCGACCGGCGGCGGGCCACGCTCAAGCAGATCGACCAGATCGAGGGCTGGTTGACGGAGGCCGAGACGGTCAAGGCGATCCTGATCACGTCCAACCTCCGACTCGTGGTGTCGATCGCCAAGAAGTTCATCGATGCGTCGTATTCGTTCGACGAACTCGTCAGCGAAGGCAACGTGGCGCTCATGCGGGCCGTGGAGAAGTTCAGCTTCGCCCTCGGCAACCGGTTCAGCACCTACGCGACCTACGCGATCCAGCGGCACTTCTTCCGGCTCTCGCACCGCGGTCGGCAGTTCCGCAAGCGGTTCGTGGCCGACGACGAGGCGCTGCGTGATCGTGCCGAGGACGCGCCGAACGCCGAGTACTGCTCCACCGAGCAGATCGGGATGCTCAAGGAACTGTTCGCCGGGTTCCTCGGCGACCTCGAGCCGCGGGAGCGGCAGATCGTGGTGGCCCGGTTCGGCTTCGACGGCAAGGCGCCGCGAACCTTCCGCGAGCTCGGCAGCCAGATGGGGGTGTGCAAGGAGCGGATCCGGCAGATTCAGTCCCGGGCGATGGAAAAGCTCCGCGCGATGGCCGCCGAGGCCAGGTTGGAGCAGACGGTCGGCGACTGGCTCTGATGGTGCCTCCGATGCGTGTGCTCGTCATCGGCGGCACGGGAGGAATCGGCTCGGCGGTGGCGCGGCTCATCGTCGCAGGAGGCGGGAGCGTTTTTCTTGCCGCCCGCGATGCCGAGCGGCTCTCGGTTTTGGGAACCGAACTGGGAATGCCCTTCGCCACCACCGAGGCCACCGATCCCGATGCGGTGGATGCCTGCGCCGATGCCGCGGCGGCAGCCCTCGGCGGCCTCGACGGGATCGTCAACTGCGCCGGGTCGCTGCTCCTCAAGCCGGCGCACCTGACGACGACTGCCGACTGGCAGGCGACGCTGGCCGCAAACCTGACGAGCGCGTTCGGCTGCGTCCGCGCGGCCGGCCGGCTGCTGCGGGCCGACGGCGGATCGGTCGTTCTGGTCTCGAGCGCGGCGGCGCGGGTCGGCCTGGCCAACCACGAGGCGATCGCGGCCGCCAAGGCGGGCATCATCGGGCTCGTCCTGTCGGCCGCGGCGACCTATGCCCGGCAGCGAATCCGCTTCAACGCCGTGGCGCCCGGCCTCGTGCGAACGCCGCTCTCCAAGGGGCTCATCTCGAGCGAACCGGCCGAAAAGGCTTCCATCGCGATGCACCCGCTGGGCCGGCTCGGCGAGCCCGAGGAGGTGGCCCGGGCGATCGTGTTCCTGCTCGATCCGGCCCAAGGCTGGATCACCGGGCAAGTGCTCGGCATCGACGGCGGCCTGGCCGACATCCGCAGTCGCTGACGCCCGTTGCGCCGGGGCCGCGGGGAAGCGGCGGGCATCGGGGCGGACGCACCGTGAGCCGGACTCGTTCGGTGCGGCACGAAGTGGTATCCTGCCCCGCATGAAAACCACCCCTTCGTCCGCGCCCACGTTCCGCCTCTGGCTGATGATGGTCCTCGAGTTCGTGATCTGGGGCGCCTGGCTGCCTCTCATCTGGGGCTACATGGGCGCGGCGGTGGCGGACGGCGGCCTCGGGTTCACCGGACGCCAAATCGCGTGGGTCGGCAGCGCCTTCGCGATCGCCTCGATCGTGGGCATCTTCTTCTCCGGGCAGTTCGCCGACCGGACGTTCGCCGCGGAGAAGTTCATGGCCGCCAGCCACTTCGTCGGCGGGCTGGCGATCCTCGGCATGTACTGGGCGAAGGATTTCCCCACGTTCTTCGGCCTGATGCTCGTCCATTCCCTGCTCTACGTGCCCACGATCTCGGTCTCCAACTCGATCGCGTTCACGCACATGAAAAACGCGGAGAAGGAGTTCGGCCTCGTGCGCATGGGAGGCACGATCGGCTGGATCCTCGCCGCCTGGCCGCTCTTCTTTCTGCTCGAGGGAAAGACCGGCGTCGCGGCGACGGCGGCGAAGGCCAACATCTTCCTGGTCGCCGGCATCGCCTCACTGATCCTGGCCGCCTACAGCCTCACGCTGCCGCACACGCCGCCGAAGCGGGGGGCCGCCGGTGACGGAGGGCTGGCGTGGCTGAAGGCGGCGAAGGATCTGTCGAAGCCGTTTCTGCTCGTGCTTTTCGCGGTCACGTTCATCGACTCGGTGATCCACAACGGCTACTTCCTGCTCGCCGGAAATTTCCTCGGCGATGCCAGGGCCGCCGCGATCCCGCAGAAGTGGATCATGCCCGTCATGAGCATCGGGCAGGTGGCGGAGATCGCCACGATGGCCGTCCTGGGGACGGTGCTCGCCCGGTTCGGCTGGAAGACCACGATGATTCTCGGCATCCTGGGACACGCCGCCCGGTTCGCCGTCTTCGCATTCCTGCCGCAGAACCAGGCGATGATCATTCTCGTGCAGGTCCTGCACGGCATCTGCTACGCCTTCTTTTTCGCGACGCTCTACATCTTCATCGACGCCGCCTTCCCGAAGGACGTGCGGTCCAGCGCCCAAAGCCTGTTCAACCTGCTGGTGCTGGGGCTGGGCGACCTCGCCGCGAAGTGGCTGTTCATCCCGCTGCAGGAGCGGCTGACGGCCGACGGGGTCACCGACTACCGGCAGTTGTTCCTGGTCCCCGCGGGGATGGCCCTCGTGGCCGCGGTCCTGCTGGCGATCGGGTTCTGGCCGCCGCGGTCGCTGGCGACGGCGTCGCAGGCAGCGGACGATCTGGAGACGGAGCCGCAGATCGTCGCGTGAGGGGCGGTCGGCGCGGCCGCAGCCGGTTCGGGTCGCCCGGATGGCATACAATGGAGGCAACCCCCGAGGAGCCATCCATGACAACGTCCGCCGCCCGCGAGTTTCCCGTCGCCGATCCCGCCGCACCGCTCGACGAGATCCACCACATCGCGATCTCCGTCCGCGACGTGGCCGAGGCGGTGAACTGGTACCGCAAGCACTTCCGCTGCGAGATCGGTTATCAGGACGCGACCTGGGCGCTGCTCGAATTCGGCAACACGCGGCTGGCCCTGGTCATCCCCGAGCAGCATCCGCCCCACATCGGCTTCATCCATCCGCAGGCCGAGGCCTTCGGCCCGCTCAAGCCGCACCGCGACGGCACCCGCAGCTGCTACGTCGCCGATCCCTCCGGCAATCCCGTCGAGGTCCTCGCCCCGATCGGCACCTGAGCGGCTCCACGGTCGCTCCCGGCGGCCCTGCGCTCCCCGCGGCCGACCTCCGGGCCGGCCTGCCCCGCGTCTTCCGCCATGCCCGCCGGTGAACCCGGCCTTGCGGCCCGCAGGGGGCGTTCCCTATCCTCCCGCCCCCGCCCCGCCCGCCGGGCTGCCATCAGGGAGACTCTGCCGATGTCGATCACACTGGGAGACTTGGCCGCCGCAGTGCAAGGCACCCTCGTGGGCGCTGACGCCACGACGATCCTGGCCGGCGCGGCCACCCTCGAAACAGCCGGCCCCGACGAGATTTCGCTCGTCGACTCGGCCGACAAGATCCACCTCCTTGCCAAGAGCCGTGCCGGCGCGGCGCTCGTGCCACGGGGCACCGGCCCGCTCGACCGGCCGACGATCGAGGTCGCCGACGTGCACGCGGCGTTCGCCGCGGCGATCACCCGCTTCCGACCGCCGCGGCCCAGGCAGCGCACGGGGGTGAGCCCGCAGGCCGCCGTCCATCCTTCGGCGCGGATCGCCGCGGGCGTCGATGTCCATCCGTTCGCCACGATCGGGGCCGACTGCGAGATCGCCGCCGGGGCCACGATCCACGCCGGCGCGCGGATCATGGACGGGTGCCGGATCGGCGCCGACAGCGAGATCTTCCCCAATGCGGTGCTCTACGAAAACACGCAGGTGGGCGCCCGGTGCATCGTCCATGCCAATGCCGTGCTCGGCGCATACGGCTTCGGCTACAAGGTGTCGGGCGGGGCCTATGCGCTCTCCGCCCAACTCGGCTGGGTTGAGTTGGCCGACGACGTGGAGGTCGGCGCGGGCACGACGATCGACCGCGGCACCTACGGGCCCACGGTCATCGGCGCCGGCACGAAGCTCGACAATCTCGTCATGATCGCCCACAACTGCCGGCTCGGGCGGCACAACATGATCTGCTCGCAGGTGGGCGTGGCGGGCAGCACGACCACCGGCGACTGGGTGGTGATGGCGGGCCAGGTCGGAGTCCGCGACCACGTGCACATCGGCGACAAGGCGGTGCTCGGCGCCCGCTCCGGGGTGTCCTCCGACATCGAGGCGGGGAGGACGGTGCTGGGCGAGCCGGCGATCGACCTCCGCGACCGGAAGCTCCAGTTGGCGACGATCAGCAAACTGCCCGAGATGCGCAAGGAACTGAAGCAGGTGGCGGCGCGGCTCGAGGCCTTGGAGCACGGCCGCCCGGGCACGACCGGCAAAGCCTCCGAGGCGGCCTGAGCGCTCGCCGCCGTCACGGCCATGAACCAGACCACGCCCTCCGAATCGACGTCGCTCGCGGGTGAGACCATCGGCATCCTCGCCGGCTGGGGCCGCTTTCCCGTCGCCGTCGCGGAGGCGGTCCGGCGCCGCGGCGGGCGGACGGCCATCCTCGCCATCCGGGACCACGCCGACGCGGCCCTGCAACCGCTGGCCGACACCTTCGGCGAAGTGGGCGTGGCGGAGATCGGCGGCGCGGTCGATTTCTTCCGGCGGCACGGCGCCGTCCGCGCCACGATGGCCGGCAAGATCCACAAGACGAAGCTCTTCGCGCGGCACGCCTGGCTCCGGCACCTGCCCGACTGGGTCGGCCTCCGGACCTTCTGGCCCCACTTCGTGAGCCGGCGGCAGGACAACCGCGACGACTCGCTCCTGACGGCGATCGCCGGGGCGTTCGACACCCGCGGGGTGCGGATCTGCCCCGCCACCGACTTCGCACCGGAACTACTCGCCGGAGACGGCGTGCTGGCAGGCCGGCCGCTCACACCACGGCAGCAGGCCGACGTCCACTTCGGATGGCAGTTGGCCAAGGAACTCGGCCGGCTCGACATCGGCCAGACGGTGGTGGTGAAAAACCGCGCGCCTTTGGCGCTCGAGGCGATCGAGGGCACCGATGCGTGCATCCGTCGTGCCGGCGGCCTCTGTCCCCCGGGCGGGATGGTGGTGGTGAAAGTGGCCAAGCCGCAGCAGGACCTGCGGTTCGACATGCCGACGATCGGCATCGGCACGCTCGAATCGCTGCGGGCGGCGGGCGCGGCGGTGCTCGCGATCGAAGCGGGCCGAACCATTCTCGTCGATCGCGATGCCCTGCTCGCCTTCGCCGACCACCACGGCATCACGATCGCCAGTTTCTGCGATGCGGCCGGGCTTCCGGCCCTGAGCGGCACCGCCGCCGCCTGAGCGGCCCGCGCCGCGGCCGTATACTCGAGGCCGCCATGCGTCGCTTCCTCGCAGCCATTCTCTGCCTCGCGATCCCCTGCCCGCCGCCGCGGGCGGAACCGCCAGCGGCGATCGACATGGATGTCGATCTCGCCCCGGCCATGCCGCCGGCGAAGACGCACTACATGGGCCGCGAAATCGCGCAGACGATGCACTTCACGGGCGCGCCGTGGCTCGTCCGCGAGAGCCGGCAGCGCGAAGAAGACTGCCGGATGCTGCTCGCCGCGCTCGGCATCCGGCCGGGCCAGACCGTCTGCGACCTGGGCTGTGGGAACGGCTTCTACACGCTGGAGTTGGCCCGGATGGTCGGGCCGCAGGGACGCGTCTACGCCGTGGACATCCAGCCGGAGATGCTGCGGATGCTCGTTCGCCGCGCCCGCGCCGAGGGCTTGACGAACATCAAGCCGGTTCTCGGCACCCCGATCGATCCCCGCCTGCCGGCCAAGGCGGTGGACGTCGTGCTATGCGTCGACGTCTACCACGAGTTCTCGCATCCCGAGGAGATGCTCGCCCGGATCCGCGCGAGCCTGGCCGAGCGGGGCACGCTGGTGCTGGCCGAGTTTCGCGGCGAGGATCCGGCCGTGCCGATCCAGCCCGTTCACAAGATGACCAAGGCGCAGATTCGGGCGGAACTGGCCCCCGCCGGCTTCCAGACGGTCCGGGAATTCGACCGCCTGCCCTGGCAGCACCTCCTCTTCATGGGGGTCGCCCTGCCGGGAAAACCCCTGCCAAACCCGTAGATCCGCCGGTTTTGCCGGTTGTCCGGGGCCGCCTGATTCTGGCCGGGGTCGCGTGGGAAAACCTTGCAATGGGGTTCCCGGACAGTCATACTGGCCCTTCGGCAAGGCAGGTTCGGGACCGCTCGCGATCAGAGCGGGCAGATCCTTCGCGCTGGGCAGGTACTCCCATGGCTATTCTACCTCTGAGTTTTCGCGGTGCCGATGCCGCATCGCGCGATCCGCGCGGTGGTTCGCTTGATCCCGCAGTCATCTGCGAGGACGCGGGCCGTGAGGTGGTCGTCGAGGCGTCGCCCACGCCGACCAATTGGGTGCTCGGTGGCAATGCCGCCGTCAGGCGGATTGCGAAGTCGATCGAGCGGGCCGCCGAGGTGGAGTGCACCGTGCTCGTGTGCGGCGAGACCGGCACCGGCAAGGAGCTCTGGGCTCGCCTGCTGCACCGCAGTGGTCCGCGTCGCAACAAGGCCTTCATTCCGGTCAACTGCGCCGCCCTCACGCCCTCGCTGGCCGAAAGCCAACTGTTCGGCCATGAGAAGGGCGCGTTCACCGGTGCCAACGGCCGTTCGCTCGGCATCTTCCGTGCCGCCCAAGGCGGCGTGGTCTTCCTCGACGAGATCGGCGAGATGCCGGAGGAACTGCAGCCGAAGCTGCTGCGGGTATTGCAGCAACGGGAAGTGTTCCCCGTGGGCGCGACCGAGCCAGTGCCGATCGACGTGCAGATCGTGGCGGCCACCAACCGCAACTTGGAAGAGGAAGTCGAGAAGGGGAAGTTCCGCGAGGACCTCTACTACCGACTCAACATGATCGAGCTGCGGGTGCCGTCGCTCCGCGAGCGGACCGAAGACATCCCCTCGTTCATCGAATTTTTCTCGCGGCGTTTTGCCGACCGCTACCGACTCCCCGTCTGGCAGCCGTCGGCCGAGGTGCTTGCCGAGTTCTGTGCCTTCGACTGGCCGGGCAACGTCCGGCAACTCGAACACGTCATCGAGCAGGCCTACGTCCTCCAGACGGACCCCATGCTCCCGATTCGCTCGCGGTCGTCCGGCAGCAATGCCGCCGGCCGGCTGCCGTGCCTCGATCTGGTGAAGTTGCGCGAGCAGGCGATCAAAGAGGCGCTCGAGTTGACCCGCGGCCACAAGGCCAAGGCGGCGAAGCTGCTGGGAGTGCACGCCAACACGATGACCCGGTTGCTCCGGGAAATCGGCGACGCCAGCGCCGACGCGTCGGACGAATAGGCCCGCAGCCCCTCGTCTCGCGACCGTGTCAGCCGATGCGGCACGTTCCCTCGTCGCAGCGACCGGCAATGGCGTAGCGGTGCCGGGCCACGAAGCCGTAGAGGCGGCTCCACAGGGGAAGCGTGCCGGGGATGTGGAGGATCAGCGCCACGGGCCAGAGGAGCACGAGCCGCCGCGACAGGTAGCGGACCGCTTCGGCTCCCGCCCGGACGTGTCCGCGGGAATCGACGACGTGCATCTGCTCCACGAGCGCCTCGGTGGAGAGTTCGGGGAAGTCGCGTGCCACCGACGGATCGTGCAGGGAGGTGAATCGCAGGCGGCCGAACGGATCGACGCGTCGCAGGATCGCGATCTGGCTTCGGCAAAAGCGGCACTGCCCGTCGTACAGCACCGTGTCCCGATCCGGACGGACCTTGGTTTCGATCACCTGCGCACCTCTCGGTTGCTCCACCGCCGCTCTCACTCAGGAGAACCGCACGCACCGGCCGGCCGTAACGTGCCTGCGGCGGCTCCCCGGCGGCCACGACCGCCGGCGGCTCAGTGGCCGAGCCCGCGGAACGACGGCGGCGGAAGCCCCGCGCCCTTCGTGGGCAGCGTGCAGAAGTGGAGGATCGTGACGGCCCCCGCCGACAGCAGGGCCCAGGGCGCCCAGTCCGGGGCCGTGACGGTCTGCGGTCCGCCGCCCCCCTGCACGGGCATGATCACGGCCGAGTCGATCAGCAGCAGCTCGGCTCCCAGGATGCACGAGAAGATGCCGGAGGCGAGACAGAAGCTTTTCCACATCGTTGCGTGTCCGGCGGTTGCCGCCGCGTGAACGTTTCGAGGCCGGGCATCGGGTGCGTTGCCTGCCCGTTCCATGCATCGGACCGTCCGCCGGGAAACTGGAGCGGCCGCTCGGGAGGGGCAGGCCGTGACGGTCGAGGCGGTTATCGGGAGGCACCAGCCCTGCCGGATCGCGCCGCCCCGGGCATCAGGCCTCCGCCGCACCGTGCCCGCCCTCGGCGGGATCGGCCGACTGGCGGGACGGACGACGTTCGGCGTCGGTGCCGGGAACGAGCTGGGGCGCGTCGGTCACCGCCTCGACGATCGACCGAAGTTCATCGCCGTCGATGACCTCGCACTCCATCAGCCGGCCGGTGACGGCCTCCAGGGCCGCCCGCCTGCGGTCGAGAATCCGTCGCACCCGCTCCATCGCCGCATCGACGATCCGTCGCACCTCCTCGTCGATCTCGCGGGCCGTCTGCTCGCTGTGGCTGCGGCCGCCCGACAGATCGGCCCCGGAGCCGGCCAGAAACGGCGAGCGGGGGCTTTCCCGATAGTTCACGCGGCCCAGCCGGCTCATTCCGTAGTCCATCACCATCGCCCGGGCGATCTCGCTGGCCCGCTCCAGGTCGTTCTGGGCTCCGGTGGAGACATCGGCGTAGACCATCTCCTCGGCGATGGTGCCGGCGAGCAGCACCTGGATGCGGCTCTCCAGCTCGCTCTGGGTGAGGAGGTAGCGGTCGTCCTCCGGCCGCTGCATCGTGTAGCCGAGGGCCGCGAGGCCGCGCGGGATGATCGACACCTTGTGCACCGGATCGGTGTTGGGGAGCGAGTAGGCGACGAGCGCGTGGGCCGCCTCGTGGTAGGCGACCCGCTTCTTTTCGTCCTCGTGGATGACCCGCTTCTTCTTCTCCAGCCCCGCCGTCACCCGCTCGACGCCCTCGTTGAATTCGTCCATGCCGACGGAGGACTTGTTGTTGCGGGCCGCGAGGAGCGCCGCCTCGTTCACGAGGTTCGCGAGATCGGCGCCGACGAACCCGGAGGTGATCCGCGCGATCTGCTCGAGATTGACCGCCGGGTCGAGCTTCACGTTGGCGACGTGCACCCGGAGGATCGCCTCGCGGCCGCGCACGTCGGGCCGATCGACGAGCACGTGCCGGTCGAATCGGCCCGGCCGGAGGAGGGCCGGGTCGAGTGTCTCGGGGCGGTTCGTGGCGGCCAAAACGATCACGCCGCTGTTGCTGCCGAAGCCGTCCATCTCCACGAGGAGGGCGTTGAGCGTCTGCTCGCGCTCGTCGTGGCCGCCGACCACGCTCGTGCCCCGGGTCTTGCCCAGGGCGTCGAGCTCGTCGATGAAGATGATGCAGGGCGCCTTCGCGGCCGCCTGCTGGAACATGTCGCGAACGCGGGCCGCCCCCACGCCGACGAACATCTCGACGAAGTCGCTCCCCGAGAGGCTGAAAAACGGCACGCCCGCCTCACCGGCGATCGCCTTGGCGAGGAGCGTCTTGCCCGTGCCCGGCGGGCCGACGAGCAGGACGCCCTTGGGAATGTGGCCCCCGAGCACCTGGTATTTCTCCGGGCTGCGCAGGAATTCCACCACCTCCCGCAACTCCTCGACCGCCTCGTCGATGCCGGCCACGTCGTCGAAGGTGATCCCCAGATCCTCCTGCGCGTACATCTTTCCGCGGCTGCGGCCGAATGCCATCGGGCTGCCGGCGCCTCCGAGGCGGCGCATCATGAGGTAGAAGATGAGGCCGAAGAGACCGGTCAACACGAGCATCGGAAGCCAGTTCCGCCAGGGGCTCGGCGCCTCCTCGTAGCGAAACGAGATGCCGTGCTCCTTGAGCAGTTTCATCAGTTCCGATTCGGCGTTTTCGCTCGGCAGCTTGGCGGCCCGGAACCGCCGCAGCGTGCCCTTGTCGTCCGCCGCCGGCCGCTGGAGCCCCGGGAGTCCGGCGGGCTTGGCCTCCGGCGACAGCGGCTTCACCGGCTGTTCGCGTACCGTGCCCCCCACCTGGAAGGCGCCGATGACCACGTCCTTGATGTCGCCGTAACGGGCCGCCGGCCGGATATCGTCGCCGGTCCGCTGCAGGTCGATCCACCGGGCATCCCCTTCCTGCCGGGATGCTGCGACCAGCCGTTCCAGGTCGCTGTAGGAGAGATCGAGTTCGGGCGTCGCACTGATCAGGCTCATGGCGAAGAGCCCCGCCACGCCGGCGGCGATCAGCGACCAGACGAGGTTGCCGGCCAAGGCCGGTCGGCGGTCGGAGGGTCGCTTGGAAACGTCGCGCTTTTTGGTCATCGGGCGGTGGCCACCGGGGACGAGCGGATGATCGTGCATCCTATGCCGGAAAAAACGGGCCGACAAACGCCGCCGAGTCGCCCAGGGTGTCGGGGCACGGATCGACCGGGGAGTTGCCGAATCGGCCGGCGCGGTGGCCGTTCCCGACCCCCTGCGAACCGTCAGGTGGAAGTTCCGCTCGCGTTTTTCTACACTTTTCCCAGGTATTGAAGGATCAAAGGCCGCCCCGCTCCCACCCCATGCCGCTCCCCACGAGCGACCCCGCCTTGGCGGGGTCGCGATCACCGCTCGCGGACACCGTCTGCGCCGACGATGCGTGGGAACGGCCCCTCAACGTCGCGGTGCTGGGATCGACGGGCAGCATCGGGCGGAGCACGCTCGACGTGATCGCCGCCTCGCGGGGTCGGTTCGTCCCCTTCCTGCTGGCCGCCCACCGGAGCGTCGGGCCGCTGCTCGAACAGGCCCAGGCGGTGCGGCCGAAGTGGGTGGTGGTCGTCGATCGGGAGGCGGCCGCGGCCATCGGGGCCGGCAGCCTGCCGTCGGGAACCCAACTCGCGGTCGGCGCCGACGCGCTCGATGAACTGGTGCAACGGGCCGAGATCGACCGCGTGGTCTCCGCCATCGTCGGGTCGGCCGGCCTGCGCAGCACCTGGGCGGCCGTCGAAGCCGCCAAGACCGTGGCCCTGGCCAACAAGGAAACGCTCGTGATGGCCGGCCCGCTGGTGATGCGGCTGGCGGAGCGGACGGGCGCCACGATCCTGCCGGTTGACAGCGAGCACTCCGCGATCCATCAGGCGCTCTGCTCCGGCCGCCAGGCGGAGGTGCGCCGGATCGTGCTCACCGCCAGCGGCGGTCCGTTTCGCACGCGGCCCGCGGAAACGCTGGCGGCCGTGACCCCGGCCGAGGCGCTCCGCCATCCGACCTGGTCGATGGGTCCGAAGATCACGGTCGATTCGGCCACGATGATGAACAAGGCGCTCGAGCTCATCGAGGCTCGCTGGCTGTTCGGCGTGCCGGCCGCGAAGCTCGACGTGCTCGTCCATCCGCAATCGATCGTGCATTCGATGGTCGAGTTTGTCGATGGCTCCGTGATGGCGCAGTTGAGCCCGCCCGACATGCGGCTGCCCATCCAGTACGCCCTGTCCCATCCCCGGCGGTTCTCCTCCCCCGCCCGGCGTTTCGACTTCACGCAGCCGCTGGCGCTCGATTTCGAGCCGCCCGATCCGGCGCGATTCCCGGCGGTGCGGCTCGGGCACGAGGCGGCCGAACGCGGCGGCACGGCCGGAGCCGTTCTCAACGCGGCCAACGAGGAGGCCGTGCGCGGTTTTCTCGAGGGCGGACTGCGTTTCACCGACATTGCCGATGTGTGCGCGCGGGTGCTCGACGAGCACTCCTACCAGGCGGATCCCACGCTCGACGACGTCCGCCGTCTCGATGCGTGGGCCAGACAGGAGGTCGTGAAGTGGGCGTGTGTCTGATGGCTGCGGCGACGTGGCTGGAATGGCTGGTGCAGCCGTCGAGTTGGTGGGTCATCCTCCAGGTCGCAGGGGGCCTGGGCTTCGTGATCTTCGTGCATGAACTGGGGCACTTCCTGGTCGCCAAGGCATGCGGCGTGAAGTGCGAGAAGTTCTTTCTCGGCTTCGACGTCGGCGGCTTGAAGCTCTTCAGTTTCAAGCACGGCGAGACGGAATACGGCATCGGCGCGCTGCCACTGGGCGGCTACGTGAAGATGCTCGGCCAGGACGACAACCCGGCGGCCGCGGCCAACGAGGCGCACCGGGCGCGGATGTCGGGCGATCTGCCCCCCGAGCCCCTCTCCGGGCCGCACCCCGCGTGGGACCCGCGCAGTTATCCGGCGCAGAGCGTTCCCAAGCGGATGGCGATCATCTCCGCCGGCGTGATCATGAACGTGATCTTCGCCGTCCTGTTGGCCGCCTGGGCCTACGGGCTGGGCGTCAAGGAACTCGCCTGCACCCTCTCGAGCGTCCGCCCCGGCGGGGCCGCATGGCGGGCGGGCATGCGCACCGGCGACACGATCACGGCGATCGCCGGCAAGACCGATCCGATCTTCAACGACCTGAAGCACGGCGTGACCGTGGGGAGCGTGGCAAAGGGGATCGAGTTCACGGTGCATCGGCCCACGGACCGCTCGAACCGCACGGTGCTGCTCAAGCCCGACACGGATCTGGGCGCCCCCACGATCGGCGTCGCCAACCCGTGGTCGCTTTCGCTGCCGGACGACATCAGCCGCGGCCTGCCCGGGAGTGCGGCCCGGGCCGTGCCGGCCTTGGCCGGCGGCGACCGGATCACGGCCGTGAACGGCGCGGCCATCCAGACACATGCGGAACTGATCGCGGCCCTCTCGGCGCTGGCCGACAGGCCGGTCACGCTGACGGTCGAGCGGACGGCCGCGGGTCAGGGCAAGGCCGCGACGCTGACCGTGGAACTGCCGCCGCAGCCGATGCGGACCACGGGCCTGACGATGACGGCCCGGGAGATCGCCGCCGTGCAGGATGATTCGCCGGCCGCCGCGGCGGGCATCCGCAAGGGGGACAAGCTGCTGGCGATCGACGGCGCGCCGGCGGGCGATCCTCTCACGCTCGACGACCGGCTGCACCGCCGCGCGGGGAGCACGGTGAAGCTCACGCTGGCCCGGCCGGGCGCCGACGACTACGAGGTCGAAGTCCGGCCGCGGGAGGTGACATGGCTCGACGACGCGTCGAACTGGCCCTCCAGCCCCACCTCGGTCGCGTCCCTGGGCGTCGCCGTCACGGTCGATGCGCTGGTGTCGGCGGTCGATCCCGACGGTCCGGCCGCGAAGGCGGGCATCGTGCCCGGGGAGAGCATCGTCGCCGTCCGGTTGATCGAGTCGGGCAAGGACGGCAAGGACGCCACGGAGGAGGGCCCGGAAGTCGAGCTTTCGGCCGCTGCGCCGAACTGGCCGGCGGTCGTCGGCGCCCTGCAGCAGACGACGGCGGCCGCGAAGGTGCGGCTGACGATCGACGATGGAAAGGGCAATCGGCGGGACACCGACATCGAGCCCGCCCCCGCCACCGACCGCTTCGTCGTCGATCGCGGCCTGGTCTTCACGCCCGAATCCAAGGTCGTCAAGGCGGCCTCGTTCCTCGACGCCATGCGGCGCGGGGGCCGCAAAGCCTTCCAAGACCTGTCGCTCGTCTACAGCTTCCTGCAGAAGTTGACGAGCAACCAGATCAGCCCCCGCCTGCTCGGAGGGCCGATCGAAATCGCCAAACAGGCGGGGCGTTCGGCGGAGGAAGGCTTCAGCCGGCTGTTGCTGTTTCTCACGATGCTCAGCGCGAATCTGGCGGTCGTCAACTTCCTGCCCATCCCCGTGCTCGACGGCGGCCACATGGTGTTCCTGCTCTACGAGGGCATCCGCGGCAAGCCGCCGAGCGAAACGGTGGTGGCGGTGCTCAGCTACCTGGGACTGGCCCTGCTGCTGACGCTGATGATGTTCGTCTTCGGCCTGGATCTCGGCCTGATTCCCCGCCGCTGACGATCGGCCGCCCCGCGGCACCGGCCGGCCGGCGGCCGGTGCCCCTTGTTCGGCCGCCGGAAGCGCCTAGGGTTCCAGCGTCTGGTGGCCGACGCATGCCGCGTGGTGGGCGTCGGTCCGCCGGGCTCCGACAGGATGGAGTGGCTCCCGTGCCGGCAGCAGCGGTCAGTCAGCGCGTCGATCCCGCGGCGACCGCCCGGTTCCCGCCGCCGGGAGTCAGGGTCGTGGCCTTCGACGTGGTGGGCACGCTGGTCGAGCCGGTGCCGAGCGTGCGGCGGGCCTACGCGGTGGCCGCCGCGCGGCACGGCATCCAACTCGACGAGGCGGTGATCGCCGCTCGGTTTGCCGCGGCGTGGGCCCGGCAGGAGGCGATCGACGCCGCGGGGCGGCCCGCCTTCGCCACGAGCCCGACCCGGGAGGCGGAACGCTGGCGCGGCATCGTGGCCGACGTGTTCGCCGGCAGTTCCCGCGTCGATGCGATTTTTGCCGACCTGTGGGAGCACTTCGCCCGCCCCGACGCCTGGCGGCCGCTCGCCGCCGGGGCGGCGCTCGTCGATGCCGCCGTCGCCGCGGGGTGCGGCGTGGTGCTGGCAAGCAATTTCGACGACCGGCTGCAGCGGATCGCCGGCGTGGTCGAGCCGCTCGGCCGGGCGACGCACGTGTTTGCCTCCTCGGCGCTCGGCTGGCGAAAGCCCGCGCCGGAATTTTTCCGGGCCATCGAAGACCGGCTCGGGCTGCGGCCGGAGGAACTGGCGCTCGTGGGAGACGATCCGGCGCTCGACGTCGCCGCGGCGCTCCGCGCCGGATGGCACGCCCACGGCGTGGAGGCGTGAGCCCGCGGGCCGCGACCCGACGAGCCACCCGATCGGCATGCGGCGCATCGCCGCCGACCGGTGGAAACCGAGCGTTCCACCGGTCGGCGTGTCGTGCGGGAGCAGACGGGATCCCGTCCTGCCTGCGACTGTGCTCCAGTCGCGGGGGACCGAATCAGGCGTTGGCCGGCTTCTTCAGGAAGCTGACGATCAGCGGCAGCAGGGCGCCGACGATCGCCGACAGGCCACCCGTGCCCACCAGGTTGTCACCGCCGCCGACGAGCGACCCGATGGCCGGAATCAACGAGGGGAGCACCTGGCCGCCGAGCGCGCCGCCGACGAGGCCGAGAACCGAATTGAACACCGGGCCGAGATTCCGGTTCTTAAGCAACGCACCGACGATGTTGCCGCCGGCGCTGCCAGCGATGAGGCTCACGATCCAACTGATGATCTGGGGAGTCATGGGTTACCTGTCTTCCGTGATGAAGGTCCGCTGCCGCACCCACCGCCGGGTGCGGCTCTCGATCTGTGTGTTGCCGGCGAACGGCGGCGTGTCACGGATGCCGAAAATTTTTTTTCGGCCGGGCTCCTGACACGGCCGGTCGTGCCGACGGTGCCGGTTGTGCGGGCCGGGGCTCATGCGGATCACGCTCATCCATCGCCATATTCCGCAGCAAATACGGATAAATCGTGTGGCCTGGGGCAGGTCGGCTGGTCGATCGTTTCGGGCACATCGCCTCGGGACCGAGCAGTCTCATGAGCCGCTGGGCCCTCTTTCGATTGATGCCACAGTGCTCCCGCACCTTCCGCGTGCCGAAGTACGGCCGCTTGATGTACAGGTGGTCGATCTCCCGCATCAGGGAAAGGTTCTCTGGCGACTCCCCGAGAGGCTCGTAGTACCAGCTGCTGCGCGCAAGGCCGATCAGCTGGCACAGCCGTGCCACGCTCAGGTACTTGTGGTTGGGATCGATGCATTGCCGCTTGACCTCAGCCGACCTCGGCAGCTTTTTTTCAACCATTCGACCTCCATCTTCAGGCGGCCGATCTGCTCGTAGAGTTCCTGCTCGTCTGTGGCCTGGTCGGCCCGCCGCTGCCGCCTGTCGGCGATTGTGATGATCACCTCGCCGGGCTCGCCTCGTATGACAAGATCAATGGTATCGATGTCTTCGAGCACGGGGTGTTCCTCGGGGAAGCGGGTTGGTGCGGGTTGGGGAACGGGCGATCGGGTGCGGCTGGCTCCGCCGGTTACTGCCAGCGGAGGAACGGGTCGCCGTCCCAGATTTCGGCCTTCACGTCGAGCAGGGCGATGGCCTCGGCAAGCGTGTTGCGGACGACGGTGTCGTCGGCGGGGCTGAAGGAACCAGCCTGGATGTCGGGTCCTTCCGGGTTCTTCATGGGTAGAGCCGTAAACCGCCGCAGTAGAAGTAGATCACGTTCTTGAAGTTTCCGACGTTGCGATAGCCCCCGGCCCGACGCTTGATGGCCATGATCTTGCTGTTGAGGCCCTCGGCGACGGCGTTGGTCAGTTGATGGCGGCAGGGGGTGATGATGTTGTCGAGGCGGCGGTCGATCATGCGGGCCACCGCCTTGATCGGCTCCAGTCGGCTCCGCATCGCCCAGCTGCTCCATTGAGAGAAGAAGCGACGAGCCCAGCCCTCGACGCGGAACGACCACAGGTGCCGCAGGTTCTCCTTGATGGCCCAAGCTCGGGCAGTCTTCAGATCGCTTCCTCGGAGGAAGCGGAACTCGGCCCGACGTTTGGGATGAACGTTCTCCTTGGAGGAGATCCAGAGGTACTTCGTTCCCTTGAGTCGGTCGTCGTTCTCGGCGATCAACAGCCGATTCTCGCGGCGGCGCACGATGTCCACGGCTTCGGTCATGTGCTGCATGACATGGAAGCGGTCGAAGACGATCTTCGAGGAGGCGCCCTCCGCGACGAACTCGACGGTCCCGCGATCAACGTCGCTGACGATGGTCAGATACCGATGGCCTTTGCGGAACGCCTTCTCATCGACGCCGATGCGGGCGATGGCGGTGGCTTGCTTGCGGGCCAGCCCTCGGGCGACCGCTCGCTCAAGGACGTGCCAGGCCTGATCCCAGGTGATGCCGACGAGCGTGCAGGCTCCCTTCACGGTCTGGCAGGCCTGGAGGACGTCGATTACGAATCG
>JBEIQP010000190.1:0-3647 GCA_040376455.1 Planctomycetaceae bacterium
GCCATCGACTGGTCCGGCGTCGAACTCGCCTGGCAGAACGACCCGCGGCCGGTGGCCGACGCCCCGGTGCCCGTCGAAGTCCCGCCGTCGCGGCGCACCAGCCGGCGGGCCCAGCGACGAATCATCCGTCGCGGCGACACCGATGCGGTCACTGTCGAACCGCAACCGACGACACCGCCGCCAATGATCGAGGTGGTCGAAGAGCCGCGGCTGGGCGACCCGTCGGTGGCGGTGGAATACCAGCCTCTGCGGGACGCCGCCCTTCCGCGGGCAGTCGTGCATGCTGACCAAGCCTACGGAGAACATCCGCGGCAGCGATACGACCTCTTCCTGCCCGAGGGCTGCAGCGGGGGCGGGCTGCCGCTGGTGATGTGGATCCAAGGACGAGACTGGAGGGCGGGCAGCAACGCCGACTGCCCGGTCACGTGGCTGGTCGATCAGGGCTTCGCCGTCGCCAGCGTGGACTATCGGCCGAACGACACGGCCGTCTTTCCCGCGCAGCTCGACGATTGCCGGGCCGCACTCGCCGCCATCCGCGCCGAGGCGGAGACCTGGAGTATCGACGACGCGCGGATCTGCGTAGCCGGCCAGGGCGGCGGCGGTCATCTCGCGGCCCTCCTCGCCTTCTCAGCACCCGGTCCGCAGCCGATTCGTGAAGCGTCGGCCGACGGCGACGACGCGGCAACTGATGTCGCGGCGGTCGCGATGTTCGACGCGCCGACGCACCTACCGTCCCTCGGCGGCAACCACGATCGCGCAGGCTCCGCAGCAAGCCGGCTTGTGGGCGGGCCACTACCCGAGTTTCGCGAGGCGGCCCAGCGGGCGAGCCCGCTGGTGCATGTCTCAGCCCAGGCTCCTCCCACGCTGATCGTGCACGCCGGCCGCGGCGACGGCGTCGCCCTCGACCAGGGAAACCGACTCGACGCGGCGCTCTGCGGCGCTGGCGTCTCGAGCAACCTGGTGATTCTCGATGCGGCAGCGGGCGAGCTCGCGCCGCGACGGGGCACCCCCGCCGCCGGCGCGCTCGTCGAGTTTCTCGACCGCACGATCGGTACGGCCGCCGTGCGACACGAGAACTGACCGCCGCGGCTGCCGCCGCCGGCACGGACCCTGCGACCGGCACGAGCCGTGCGGTGTGCCTCGCCCGTCAGGCTTGTGCAGTTGTCGCCGACAGCCGCCGATACCTTTCGCTGTGCCGGTCGTCTCCGGCATCGCCGCCGCGGTTGCAAGCCCGCCTCGTCACCGGCGTCGTGTCGTCCACCACCTTCGCCTCCCCACACCAGCCCATGCCGTCCCCACGCCGCACGTCTCGCCCCACCGCCGTCCAGAACCCCCTGGAGACGTATCTGCGCGACATCAACGAGACGCCGCTGCTCACCGCCGACGACGAGAAGCGGCTGGCGGTTGCGATCGGGAAAGGCGATGCCCTCGCCCGGGACCACATGGTGCGGGCCAACCTCCGCCTGGTCGTCAACATCGCCCGCGGCTACGCCAACCGTGGACTGCCGCTGCCCGACCTGATCGAGGAAGGCAACCTCGGGCTGCTGCGGGCGGTCGAGGGCTTCGATCCGACCATGGGCACCCGGTTCAGCACCTACGCGAGCTACTGGATCAAGCAGTCGATCAAGCGGGCGCTGATCAACTCCGGCAAGACGATCCGGATCCCGGCCTACATGGTGGAGATCCTCTCCAAGTGGCGGCGGGCGACAGCCCGGCTGCTCGACACGCTCGGCCGGGCGCCGACGCCGGAAGAGGTGGCCCGCAGCCTGGGGCTCGCCCGCAAGAAACTTCCCATCATCAAGAAGGCGATTCACGTGCACCAGTCGACGCCGCACGTGGAGCAGGCCGAAGGAGGCTGGTCGCTGGGCGAGTTGATCCAGGACAGCAACGCCCGCTGCCCCGCGGACGTGATGCTCGACGACGACACGCTGAAGCACGTGCTCAAGCGAATCGACGAACTCGACCAGCGGGCCGGCACCATCATCAAGCTCCGCTTCGGCCTGACCGGTAATGAGCCGATGACGCTCAAGGAAATCGGGGCCGGCCTCGGGCTGACGCGGGAGCGGGTGCGGCAGATCGAGTCGGAGACGCTGGCGACGCTGGCCGCGGAGATCGAGGGGGTGCCGCGGGCGCGGATCCGGTTGCGGCAGGGGGCCTGATCGTCGACACTCTCCCCATGGATCTCGCCCGCCACATCCGCCCGATCCCCGACTTCCCGAAGCCGGGCATCCTGTTCCGCGACATCACCCCGCTGCTTGCCGACGCAGGCGCGTTTGCGGCGGCGATCCAGGCGCTGGCCGAACCCTGGCGGGCTGCCGGCGTGATGGCGATCGCCGCGGTCGAAGCCCGCGGCTTCCTGTTCGCCGGCCCCTTGGCCCTCGAACTCGGCGTGGGCGTGATCCCGGTGCGGAAGCCGGGCAAGCTCCCAGCCGACACGATCGCCCACGAGTACGACCTCGAATACGGCCGCGACCGGCTGGAGATGCACAAGGGCGTGCTTCCCGCCGGCGCCCGCGTGCTCGTGGTTGACGACGTGCTCGCCACCGGCGGGACGGCGGCGGCGTGCATGAAGCTCATCGAGGCGGGGGGCGGCCACGTCGTGGGGGCGTCGTTCCTCGTCGAGATCGCGCCTCTCGGCGGCCGCGAGCGGCTGGCGCCGCACCGCATCGAGAGCGTGATCGTCTACTGAGATGCGTCGCCGCGTTGTGGTGGCGATGTCGGGGGGCGTCGATTCGAGCGTCGCCGCCGCGCTGCTCGTGGAGCAGGGATACGACTGTGTCGGCGTGTTCATGCGGAATGCCTCGCCGGCGCTGCCGCCGGCGAATCCTGCCGACCCGCTGGCGATCGTGTCGCCGCGGCCGGGGCATCAGGGCTGCTGCAGCCCGACCGACGCCCTCGATGCCCGCCGCGTGGCCGACCGGCTGGGCATTCCGCTCTATGCCCTCGACCTCTCTAGGGAGTTCGAGCGGATCATCGATGCCTTCGCCGCCGACTACGGCAGCGGACGCACGCCGAACCCGTGCGTGCGCTGCAACTCCTGGATCAAGTTCGGCCGACTCTTCGACCATGCCGACGCGATCGGCGCCGCGCACGTGGCCACCGGCCACTACGCCCGGCTTGAACAGGGCCGAAGCGGGCCCGCGCTCCGCCGCGGCCTCGAGGCCGCCCGCGATCAGTCGTACGTGCTGTTCGACATTCGTCCGGATCGGCTGCGGCGGATGATGCTCCCCGTCGGCAGCCTGGCGAAGGCCGACGTACGAGCCCGGGCCGCGGCACTTGGCCTCGTCACGGCCGACAAGCCCGACAGCCAGGAGATCTGCTTCGTGGCCCCGGGCGAGCACGCCCGGCTCGTCGCGCACCGGCTCGGCGGCTCGCGGGCGGGCGAGATCGTCGATTCGAGCGGTCGCGTCCTCGGCCGTCACCCCGGGATCGAACATTTCACCGTCGGCCAGCGGCAGGGCTTGGGCATCGCCGTGGGCACGCCGCTCCACGTGATCCGCATCGAGCCCGAGACGTGCCGCGTGGTCGTGGGTCCCAGGAGTGAGGTGCCCGAGACACGCCTCGTTGCCGGCGAGGCGACCTGGATCGACACGCCGCCGACGGAAGCCTTCGAGTGCCTCGTCCAGTGCCGCGCCCAACGAACGGCC
>JBEIQP010000146.1:0-6014 GCA_040376455.1 Planctomycetaceae bacterium
CGAACGCAGGAAACGCCGAGGGTTTCCTGGGCCGATGGCCATCGCATCCTGCTCGGGCAGACGTGTTCCACAGTCTGCTAGCTATCCGTGGAAAAAGTCATCCCTGACCTTTTTCCACTTGATCGACCGCAGGAAACGCCGAGGGTTTCCTGGGTCGATGGCCTTCGCATCCTGCTCGGGCAGACGTGTTCCACAGTCTGCTAGCGCGATCGCACGCGGGCGGTTTCGATCTCGTCGTGCCGCCGGGCCGCCCGATGGGCCGCGGCCCTGTCGCCCGCCCGTTGCCAGGCCCGGACAGCCAGCGTCTGGGCCGACACGGCCAACTCGAGCCGGCCGTCCGTTTCCGCCCGCAGGGCCAGCTTCTCCGCCACGGCCGCCAGCGATGCGGCCCGCGGCGGGTTCAGGCCGCGAAGCGGGATCTCGCCCAGCGACCGCAGCTCCTCATGGAGCGCGTCGAACGCATACGACGCCGACGCCACCGTGATGGCGCGGTCCACCATCGCCGCCTGGCCCGTCTTCGCCGCCAGCCGGCGCGACTCCGCGAGGAGGAGCCACTTCAGATTGCGATCGGGCTCGGAGATCGCCCCGTCGAGCAGCGCCTCGGCCGCCCGCGTGGCGCCGACGGCCGTGTGCACGTGGGAGAGCGGCTCGCGAAACCGCCGCTGCATCTCGGCGCGGGCTTCGACGAGATCGCGTGGCGACGGCGGCTGCTCGAGCACGTCCGGCGGCGGCAGCTCCCGCATCACCGGCCGCTCCACGGCGACCGGCTCCACCCCCGGCACCGACGCCGCGGTGACGCCCAGCACGAGCACGGCCGCGACGAACCGGCGCATGATGCCGCTCACTCCTCGGCGAACGGCCGGCGGGGCTTACGGGGCTCCTTGGGCGGAGCGGGCTCGGTGGCGGCGGGCCCGGCGCCCGACTCGGCTGCCGGAGTCTCATCGCCCGCCTCCTCCATCTCCTGCCTCTCCCGCCACGGCTTGCCCGCCTCGTAACTGGCCAACTCGCCCTCTAGTTGCTGCTTCAGCTCCGGGGTCGCCTCGCCCATCTCGACCGCCTGCCTGCTGGCCTTGCGGGCCGCTGCGAAATCGCCCGCCTCGGCATGGCCCGCCGCGAGCGTGCTGATGATGTGGGCCTGCTTCCACTCCGTCGCCTCGCAGGCCTTGCTCGCCAGTTCGACCGCCCGCTTGCCGTCGCGCAGCGCGTCGTCGGGAGAGGTGGCCAGCAGCCAGGCCAGGTTGTTGAGCACGCCCGTGTCGTCGGGACGGAGCTCCAAGGCCTTCTCCAGGTCGGCCAGCGCCGCCTTGTGGTCGCCGATCGAGATCGCGGCGTCGCTGCGGCCGCGCCGACAGGGGAAATTGTCCGCGTCGATCTCGAGCGCCCGCGTGAACCGACGGATCGCTTCCCGGGGCTGCTTCGCCGCCAGGTAGAGCGTGCCCAACTGGGCCACGAGCACCGGATCATCGGCGTGTTGCGCGACGAGCCGGCGAAAATCACGGATCGCGGCCGGGTAGTCCGCCCGGTCGGCCGCGATCAGGCCCCGCAACTCGAGCGCCGCGTCCATGTCGGGCTCGTCGCGAAGCACCGATTCCAAGTCCGCGAGGGCCTTGTCGGTCTGCCCCGCCTGCTGCAGGATCCGCGCCCGCAGGACGCGGGCCTGGGCATTCTCGGGATCGATGTCGATCGCCTTGTCGATGTCGGCGACCGATCGATCCTGCTCGCCCCGCACGGCCAGGAGCCGGGCCCGCTGCAGGAGCACGCTCGTGGAGTCGGGGGTGATCTTCAGGGCCCGGTCAAACGCCTGCTCCGCCTCGTCCAGCCGTTCGTCCATCGTGCAGGCCATGCCCAGCGCCTCGAACAGCGACGCATCGTCCGGATTTTCCTCGGTGGCCACGAGCAGATCCTCGCGGGCCTTCCCGAAGGCGTCGTCCACGAGATGGGCGAGCCCGCGGGTGCGGCGAACTTCCACGTCGCGCGGCGCCAGTTCGACCGCCTTGTCGAGATGGCCCATGCGGTCGTCCGTGTCGTCGGCGATCGACCCGAGCACCAGGTGCGCCTGCGCCTTCTGCAGCCGGTCTTCGCCGATGAGTTCGAGCGCCTTCTCGGCGGCCGCGGCGGCCCGCTTGCGGTCTCCCCCGGGCAGCGACTGCAGCCGCGCGATCATCAGGTGCGCCTGCGCGCTCATCGGATCCCGCTCGATCACCTCGTTCAAGTCGCGCATCGCGAACGTCCGCATCCGCGGCCACTGCTGGTCGGGCACGGGAGCGTCGAAGATCGCCTCGACGAGCATGCCGGCCCGGTCGATGAGCGTGCCGGTGTAGAGATCGTCGGCGAACCGCCGCGACTCGTCTCCCAGCCCCTTGTTCAACGCCTGCTTGCAGAGGTCGAGCACGCGGGCGTAGTCGTCGAGCTGGTCGGCCGACAACTTCGCGTCGATGGCGGCGTCGAGATCGGCCTGGCCGGGGCTGTCGTCATCCGCCCGCAGAGGGGCGGTGGCGGCCAGCCAACCACAGAGCAGCCAGACGGCGACGAGCGGGAGCCGGGAGTGCCGGAAGTGCATGGACGTGCCTCGCAAGGGATGGCCATAGTATGCGGCAAAGAGCGGCGGGGCCGCTACAGCGGGGCGGGCAGGTCGCGGCGGACGAAGATCACCGCGCCGACGACGTAGGCCAGCAGGCCGACACCCAGGAGGACGGCATCGTACTGGGCGAGCAGCCGCCACGATTCGGCCGTGCCCCCCACCAGCCGCTGCGGCTCGTAGGCGTTGAGGATCGACAGGTAGCCGACCCAGGCCAGCGGCGACGCCGATCCGGTCATCCGGCCGACGAGCTTGGCGAGGATCGAAAACACGTAGAACCCGCAGAGGATGCCGACCGTCCGCCAGCGATGGCTGTCGGCCGCCGAAACGCAGGCGGAGAGCCCGCCGATGCAGACCATCAGGCCGAACACGTTGGCCGCGGCCGGGATGAACCGGGCGGGATCGACCGTGCCGGCCCACGGGCCAACCGTCACCGCCGCCCACACCGCCGCCAGCAGCACGCACGAGAGCAGGGCCGCCCCGACCGTCGCGGCGAGCGCCTGCGTCGCGAACACGGCCCCGCGGCGGACGGGCGCCGCCAGCACCATCTCCATCGTGCCGCGTTCGAGCTGGCCCGAGACGGCGTCGCTGCCGCGCGTGATCCCCCAGACCGTGGCCGCGAGCACCACCACCGGATCGACGAAGGCGAGCGCGACGCGGCCGGCATGCGTGGCCACCTCGGAGAAGGGCACGCCGGAGAGCTTCTGCCAGTCTTTGGGGATCGCCTGCAGGAGCACCTCCTGAAACGCGGGCATCGGAATCTGCGCCGAGAGCCAGAGGTAGAGGAAGGGAAACGCCGCCCAGAGCGCGGCCAACGACAGCATCAGGAGCCGCTGATCGCCCCAGGTTTTTTTCCAGATGGCGGTGTTGAACATGGAGTGGCCGGGCTTCGTGACGGGAGGGATGGGGCGGAACGGGGGAGGGGCGGTCACGCAGGTCGATGATAGCGGTCGTAGACGGCGGCGAGGCCGATCGGCTCGACCTGCATCTCCTCGAGCGGCAGCGTGCTCAGCCAGCCGAGCAGCGGTGCGAGCGAATCGGCCGCCTCGAGCACGATCCTGTTTCCCTCGTGGGTCGCCACCGCGACCTGGCCCGCCAGCGCCGCCGGCACCCCCGCGAACGGCGCCGAGAGCCGGGCCCGGATCCGATGCGACCGCCGCAGCGCCTCGATCGACTGCTCGTGGACCAGCCGTCCGGCCCGCAGGATCGCGACACGATCGCAGGTCTCCTCCACCTCCGAGAGCACGTGCGACGAGAAGATGACCGTGCGGCCCGCCGCCCTCGCCTCCAGCACGAGCCGGAGCACCTCGGCCCGCGCGGTGGGATCGAGATTGGCCGTGGGCTCGTCGAGGATGACGAGCGACGCCTCGGTCGCCAGCGCGACCGCCAGCGCCAGTTTCTGCCGCATCCCGGTGCTCATCAGGGCCACCCGCCGCGAGCAATCGAGGCCGAGGCGGTCGGCGACGGCCGCGGCCGCGGCGCGGCGGCAGCCGGGCCGGAGGGCGGCGAAGAAATCGAGCACGCCGTGGCCGTCCATGCGGCGGAAGAGCCGGGCCTCGCCCGGCAGATAGGCGGTGTGGCCGCGGACGCCGAGCGAATCGCCGACGCAGTCGCACCCGCAGATCGTGGCGGTGCCGCTCGTGGGGCGGATGTAGCCGAGCAGCAGCCGCAGGAGCGTGGTCTTGCCGGCGCCGTTCGGGCCGAGGAGCCCGAAGATCTCCCCGGCGCGGACGGCGAGCGTGCACGCATCGAGCGCGGTGAAGGCTCCGTATCGCTTCGTGAGTGCGTGGGTGTGAACGAGCATGGGATGGCGACGGTCAGGCCGCGCGCAGGAAATAGTAGGCCGCCAGGGCGAAGCCGATCAGGGCGACGCCGCGGCGGACGAACGACGCGGGCAGCCGCCGCGCCAGGTGCGACGCCCCCAGGCTGCCGAGGATCGCCGCCACCGCCATCACCGCCGCGTGCGGCCAGGAGACGCCGTGCGCCCCGACCATCGCACCCAGGGCGAACGTGCCCGCCGCCACGCCGTTGACCACCATGCCGAGCACGTTCTTGACGCCGTTGAGCCGGTGCATGTCGCCGAGCCCGAGCATGCCGAGCATGGCGAGCATCATGATCCCGATCCCCGCGCCGAAATAGCCGCCGTAGACGCCGACCAGGAACTGCAGCCCGCAGGCCGCCACCAGACCGGCACCGGAGGGCGTGGCATCGGTGGTGCCGGTCGCCCGCGCCGGAATCAACCGGGCCAGTTGCGGCTGCACCGCAAAGAGGATCGCCGCCACGAGGATCAGCCAGGGCACGAGCGCGTCGAACCACTCCGGCGGCAACGCGAGCAGCAGCAGCGTGCCCGTGATGGCGCCGATCGCGCTCGGCAGGATCAGCCACCGCGCCCAGGCCGGCTGGCCGGACCGCTCGCCGCGGTAGGCCCAGGCCGCCGTCACGGCCCCCGGCCAGAGGCCGATCGTGCTCGTCGCGTTGGCCGTCACGAGCCGGCCCGGATCGGGAGGCAGGATCGCCGCCAGCACCGGGAACGTGAGGATCGTGCCCCCGCCCGCAAACGAGTTGACCGCCCCTCCGAGCGCGGCGGCTCCGGCGAGCAACGCCATGGCCGGCAGATCGTCGAGGGAGGCGAGACAGGCGGTCGGGTCTGATGGGGTCATCGCGGCTCGCCCCGTGGCTGCGGGGCGGGAACCGGCGGCCGCCCCGCCTGCGGGCCGGCCGGCCGGGGCGGCTCGTCGGCCTGCGTGCCGCCGCCGCAGTCGAGCAGCATGTAGCCGGCCCAGAGCAAGGGATGCGTGCCATCGTCGAGCGCCACCTTCGGCGCAGCCTTGAGCCGCGGCTCGACTGCCGGATCCGGCTGCTCGGCCATGACGAGATCGACCGCGCGGTGCCAGCTTTCGGCAGCCGACCGCCGGCCGCCGGCCGCCGCCGGCGCGGCGACGTCGCCAAGAAACTCCGCGACCAGGTCGGATGCGATCCTGCCTCCCATCCGCCAGCGACTGACCAGCGCCGTGTGGGCGCCGGCCGCGATCAGATCGGTGGCGGCCGCGAAGAGATCCTCGCCGGGCCGGTTGGGAAGCCGGTGCAGGCCCCCCGCCATCGCCGACTGAAAGCCCGGCACGAGGACCCGCTGCGGCCGCTTGCGCGGCGCCGCGAGCCAGTCGCCAAACGTCATGCCGCCGCCCGCCCCCGGCATGAGCGGCCGCGCGTCGATCGGCCCCTCTCCCGCCACCTCCCCGAAGAAGACGAGATCGTCGCACAGCGCGGCGACGAGCGCGGGCGGCACCGCCGGCACGTTCGCTTCGGCCAGCGGCATGGTGCCGGGCAGCGCGGCCCGCAGCCGCGCGGTCAGTGCGGCGCCCACCTCCGCCGTGTCGCCCCGAAACATCCTCCCGGCATGGACGCCGACCGGGCCCGGCCCCTGCGGCGCGTCGAA
>JBEIQP010000154.1:0-5291 GCA_040376455.1 Planctomycetaceae bacterium
CAGCCGCATCCGCTCCGCCCCGAGCGCCGCGGTCGAAAGCTTCATGCCGGCCAGCGTGCCGTTGGACGAGAAGCAGTCCGCGATCCGGCGCCGCCACTCGATGAGCGACGCGGCGTCCTGCGGGCTGTTCTTCCACGCCACGACCTCGCGGCGGCCGGTCCGCCAGGTGAAACTCGCCGCCCCCCGCGGCGTGAGGAAGCAGGCATCGGCGGGCGTGGCGTCGCGGACCCAGGCGCAGATGTCGGCCCAGGCCGCCGCGTCCACATGGGCGTCGGCACGGGGAAGGAGGCTCTGGCGGCCGGGCAGGGGCCAGTGCCGCGCGTGCGCGGCCAGATCAAGGCACGCGATCCCGACGACGAGCGCCCGCACCACGGCCGGACGGCCCGGCAGGCAGCGTCGGCAGGCGGCCTCGTCGGCGACGAGCGCCACCGCCGACACGGCCAAGAGAAACGGCACGAGCACGTCGGCCAATCGAAACCAATAGAACCGCAGCAGGCTCAAGGCGGCGTCGCTCGCGACCGGCTCGACCAACGAGATCGCGCAGCCGACCATGGAAATCGCCACCGCCGCCGCGGTGACGGCGGCCACGCGGGACCGGGCGGCGGAGGGGGGCGCCAGGCGGTGCAGCACCACGCAGGCGAGGATCGCGAGCACGTGTCGGGCCACGAGCGGCTCTCCGAACGTCCGCGGGAGCAGATGGTGATGGAGCCGCTCCACGACGTAGATGCGGCTGGCCGCCGCACGCCCCGCGGCATCGACGCCCGCCGAGAGCCCGAGCGCCGGCCACATGCCCCAGGCGGCGAGCAGCGCCCCCGCTGCCACGGCCGCCGCGGCCGGCCACGCGGTGCCCTTGCAGGCGATGCGCTCTCCCCGCCACCACGCCGCCAGCATCACGGCCACGAGCCCCCACCCTCCCACGATCGGATGCACCGCGGTCGCCGCTCCCAGCGGCAGCCAGGCCCACGCGAGACGGCCGCAGGCCACCTCGCCGAGCGCCGCGAACACGGCCGCCCACGCAAACACCTTCGCCTCGCAACCGCCGATCACCCACTCGCCGGAGGCCGTGGTCGTCCGCACGGCCAGCGAGAACAGGGCAGCCGCCACCACCCGGCCCGACGAGCGGTCGATGAGCGGCGCGACCGCATGCCGGAATCCGCAGGCCAACGCGAGCCAGCCGAGCCAGCGGCCCGCCCATGCGGCCTGCTCCAGCGGCAGGGAGGCGACCAGCGGCCCGACGATCAGGTTGAACACGCCGTGCGCGTCGGGCGTTTCCAGAAACCAGTCCCCCGCGGCCCACGCCGGATCGCCGCGATGCCGCGCCTTCGTCAGGTAGACCGTCTCGTTGACGTCGGGGGCGGGCCACGCGCCGGCCGCGGCGAAGACGAGCAGGATCGCGAGGATCTCGGCCGCCATCCGCCAACCGGATGGCGCGAGCGACCCTCGGCTCCCTGCCGATTCGAGACCGTCGCTTTCGCCCGCCATCGGTCGCACCTATAACCGGTCGATTCCCCGCCGGGGCCTGATCCGCGTCCCGGCTACAGCCTGCAGGATACCCCAAACCGATGGAACCTCACGCGACGCCCCAGGTCCCTCCGGCGCCCTTCGGCCCCCGCACGGCCGCCTCCGGCGCCGCCCTGCGCCGCGCCGTCGCGGAGGAGACGCTCGGCATCGTCGGCGCGCCCTTCGCGCTGGCGGCGAAAATGGTGGAGCGTTCCGGATTCGACGCGATCTATCTCTCGGGCGCCGCCTTCTCCGCCGGCACCCTGGGCGTGCCCGACATCGGCCTCTTCGCCCGCGACCAACTCGTGGAGCAGACCCGCGTGCTCGCCCGCGCGGTCGAGATTCCCCTCGTGGTCGATGCCGACACGGGCTTCGGCGGGCCGCGCGACGTCGAGGAGACGGTCCGCCTGCTCGAGGAGGCGGGGGCGGCCGCGATCCAGATCGAGGATCAGGGCGGGGCCGCGGATTCGCCCGACAAGCGGTGCGGCCACCTGCCCGGCAAGCAGGTGATCGACTCGGCCGCGATGTGCGAGCGGATCGCCGCGGCGGCGGCCGGCCGCCGCGACAAGGGCACGGTGATCATCGGGCGGACCGACGCGCGGAGCGTCAACGGTCTCGACGACTGCCTGCGGCGGCTGCACGCCTACCGCGAAGCGGGCGCCGACTGGCTCTTTCCCGAGGCCCTCGCCTCGCGCGACGAGTTCGCCCGCGTCGGCGCGGCATTCGCCCCGACCGCGACGCCGCTGCTGGCCAACATGACGGAGTTTGGCGTCAGCCCGCTGATCTCGATCCCCGACCTCGCGGAGTTCGGCTTCGCGGCGATCCTTTATCCGGTCACGCTCCTGCGTCTGGCGATGAAGGCGATGGAGGCCGGCCTGGCCATCATCGCGGCGGAGGGCACGCAGGAGAGCCTGCTCGACCTGATGCAGTCGCGCGAGGAACTCTACGACCTGCTCGGCTACGACCCCCGGCACCCGGAGCGGCACCGTGCCGGCCCCGCCGCGGCCAGACGAGCACAGACGGCCCCGCCGGAGAACCTTCGATGACCGCTGCCGGTTCCGATTTCGCCAAGGGGCTCGCCGGCGTCGTGGCGGGCCGAACCGCGATCGCTTCGCTCGAGGGCACCCTCCGCTACCGCGGGTATGACATCGAACCGCTCGCCGCCGCGGGCGATTTCGAGGACGTGGCCTACCTGCTCCTTCACGGCGAGCTGCCCTCGCGGGCAGAGCACGCCGCCTTCAGCGACCGCGTGCGGCAGGCGGCCCGGACGATCGACCCGGCCGTGCTCGACGCCCTCGCCCGGCTGGCCGCGCGGAATCCGCACGCCTCGCCGATGGACGCGCTCCGCACCGCAACGAGCATGCTCGGCCTGGTCGCCCAGGACGATGTGCCCGGTCCGCGGGAGACGCTCTTCCGGCAGGCCGAACGCCTCCTCGGCCAAACCCCGGCGCTGCTGGCCGCCTGGATCGATCTCTCCGCCGGCAGGCCGGTCGCCCCCTGGCCCGAGGGCTCCATCGCGCGGGCGCTCCTGGAGCGGCTCACCGGCCGCCCCCCCTCCGCCGCGCAGGTCGCCGCCTTCGGCGCCACGCTCGTCTTCTACGCCGAGCACGAATTCAACGCCTCGACGTTCGCGGCCCGCACCGTGGCCTCGACCGGCGCCGACATGCATTCCGCCGTCACCGCGGCGATCGGCGCGCTCAAGGGCCCGCTCCACGGCGGCGCCAACGAGAAGGTGCTGGAGGTGCTCGGCGCGATCGGATCGCCGGATCGCGCCCCGGCGTGGCTCGAGGAACAGTTCGCCGCGAAGCGGGTGGTGATGGGCTTCGGCCACCGCGTCTACAAGGACGGCGACGTGCGGGCCAAACTCCTCGGCCGGCTGTGCCGGGAGATGGTCCGCGGCACCGACGGCGAGGCCCTCGAGGATCTGGCCGCCGGCGTGGAGCGGCTGATGCTCGAGCGCAAGGGACTCAAGCCGAACCTCGACTGGCCTGCCGCCCGCGTCTACCACGCGCTCGGCCTGCCGGTGAAGGTGTTTACGCCGATCTTCGTGGTGGCGCGGATGAGCGGCTGGACGGCCCACGTGATCGAGCAGATCGGCGACAACCGACTGATCCGGCCGATGTCCGTCTACTGCGGCCCGCCCCCGCGCGACTACGTCGCACTCGCCGGCCGCGGCTGAGCGGCGGGAGGACCGGGGGCCGCGGTCCTTACGGCAGGCTGGCCGACTCGGCGACGGCGGGCTGCGAGCCCGACGCGGCCTCGACCACGGCCTGCACCGTCACCACCGGCACGGCTCCCTCGCCGAGATCGGTAGCGATCTTGAGTTGCCGCTCGACCTTGCCGGCCGCGGCGCCGGCCGTGAACGTCACCGGCAGGATGTGCACCGTGGCCGGCGTCGTCTTCGGCTCGCAGGTCAGGCAGCCATCGACGCAGTTGATCCCCGTGACGCAGAACGGGCGGTTGGCCCGCACGACCACGTTCTTCGTGACCGTGCCGCCGCACTCCACCGAGCCGAGCGAGAGCAATTGCGGGCTCACCGTCACTGCGGCCACGATGCGTCCCTCCACGTCCATCGGGATCTGGGAGGCCCGCGGGTCGTTGGTGACGAGGATCAACTGTCCCTTCACGTAGCCGGCGGGCGCGTCGGGCTTGAGCCGCATCGTGAGATCGTAGGCCGTCTGCGAGGGCCCGCGGGTCGCGCCGGAGAGCAGCACTTCGAAGCTCGGGTTGACGCTGCGGACGTCCCGGATCTCCCAGGGCGAACTGCCGGCGTGCGTCACGCGGATCAGCCGCTCCGCACCCTTGCCGAGATCGACGTTGCCGAGATCGACGAAAGGCGGGTCGAAGGTCACGTCGCCGCGAATGTTGCCCGCCACTCGCAGCTGAACCTCCGCGTAGAACGGCTTGTCGAAGGTCACGGTCAGGGTGGCGCCGTGCTGGCCGAGGAACGTGCGCGTGTTGAACTTGGCGACCACTTCCGCCGTCTCGTGCGTCTTCAGATCCCGCTTCGTCACCTCGGGCGAGGTGCAGCCGCAACTGGTCCGCACGCCCACGACGTGCAGATCCTCCTTGTAGAGGTTGCGGAACACGAAGCGGTACTCCGTCTTCGAGCCTTTGGCGACGGTGCCGAAATTGTGGCTCGTCACCGAGAACATCTTGGTGGCCCACTCCTGCGCGACGGCGGCGTCGCCCCAGGCGAGCGCACCGATCGCGACGGCCACGACCGCCCCGACCCGACCGCGGAAACTCGGCACCCGACCTGCGGTGAACATGGAAACGGCACCTGAGGCGTTGCGAACGGCCTTGTCGCGGAGCACAAAAGACCTAGTGGAGAGTACGGCTGCCATGGGACGAGCGTCAACTTGGGAGGCGCGGAGGAGCGGGCGGGACCGGCCCCGCCTCTCGGCAAGTATCGCCTCCCGCAGGTGTCGAAACGCCGGCCGGGCCGGACTTTGGGCCAAAAATTCAGCCCCGCGCCCCGCATGACCGATACAGGCCATGAGGTTTCGTACAATGGTTTTGGACGCGGACGCCGTTCCGGGCAGCAGCGTGGCTGCCGGGGCGTCCCTGGCCGCGGTTCGATTCGCACAATTCAGAGGGGGCGTACCGGTATCGACCGGATGGCAAGAGGTTCAGATTGCGTGCCGTGGTTGGTCGGCTGGCCACGTTAAAAGTCGACCAAGCTTCAATTGCCGAAGCTCAGTTTTCTCTGGCTGCTTAACTAAGCAACCCCGAGCGATGGCCCCAGTCGGAAGGGCCTCCCAATCGGTCGCCAAATCCGACTCGCCCCG
>JBEIQP010000042.1:0-22202 GCA_040376455.1 Planctomycetaceae bacterium
ACAGGATGTCGAAGCGCAGCCGGCTTCGAGTGAGCGAAGGCCTGGAGGGCCGCAGCGAACGTCCGGCGCGAGGATACGGGCAACCCCGACCCCCGCAACGCGTCGCGTCACTCTCCTGAAACTGAAAAGAAACTGAAAAAGGACAGGCACAACCCCGACACGGATTGCATGCGATCCGCACGCGGCGCGTGAAAGCGATTTTTCGCAGGGTTTCGTGTCGCAATCGCAGGTTGTCGGCGGCGATTCGCCGCCGTATGGTTCAGGCTGGGTCGCTGGATGCGTCGCGTCGTTCCCGCGGCGACCGCTCCGCCCAAGGACGCCCCCGCAATGCGCCGCCGCTTGCCGTTGACCCGTTCGCCGTCGCCCGCGTTCATCGGCTGCGTGCTCGCCGTCGCGGCGGCCTGCGGATGCTCGCGGGTGCCGGATGCGTCGTACACGCTCCGCACCGATGTCGAGCCGCTCGACCTGCCCGCGAAGCACACGCAGCAGATCGCCGACCTCCTGACCGCCTTCCACGGCACCCCGGCGAACCCGCGGATGGCGCTGCCGCGGGAGACCGACGCCGCGCCGGCCGCGGACGGCGCGGACGGGGCCGTGGCGATCGCCCGGACCGACAAGCCGGGCTATGACCGCCTCCACCTGCAGCACGGCCGCGCGATCTACATGGCGCAGTGCGCCGGCTGCCACGGCACGACGGGCGACGGCAAGGGGCCGGCCGGCCGCCACCTCAACCCGCCGCCACGCGACTACCGCAACGGCGTCTTCAAGTTCACCTCCACGCCCCGCGGCGCGAAGCCGCGGCGCGAGGATCTGCGCCGCATCCTCAAGTACGGCGCCAAGGGCACCTCGATGCCCGCGTTTCGCTTCCTCTCCGACGAGGACGCCGAGGCGGTGCTCGACTACGTGCAGGTCTTGAGCGCGCGGGGCGAACTCGAGATCAGCCTGATCCGCGAGGCGACCGACGAGCTCGACACGGAGGACGACTTCGATCCGGAGACCGTGGCCGGTTTCGTGACCGCCATCTCCGACTCCTGGGATCAGGCCGAGGACGAACTGGTGCGGCCCCTGACCGTGAATCCGCCCCGGACGGCCGAGACGATCCACGACGGCGCCGTGGCGTTCGCCGAGATGTATTGCGTGAAGTGCCACGGGCCCAACGCCCGCGGCAGCAAGTCGGCCGACGTCGGCCAGGACATCTGGGGCCGGACCGCCTATCCCGCCGACCTGACGATGGGCATGCTGCACGGCGGCCGGCGGCCGATCGACGTCTACCGCCGGATCTATTCCGGGATCAACGGCACGCCGATGCCGTCGTCGAAGGATCCCAACACGGCGATCGGGGAGACGCCCGACCAACGGTCGGACCGGATCTGGCACATCGTCCACTTCGTGACGAGCGTCATCGAGAACAACGAGGTGCCCCCCGACGCGCAGGCCGCGATCGACGAGGTGCTCCGCCTGCAGGCGGCCCCGGCCGAACCGGCCCGGAAGGCCGCGGCGGCCGACCCGCCGCGCCGCACTCCGGCCGCCGCGCTCGCGCACGCCGGCGAGGGGGCCGCACCATGACCGCCGACCAACTGGCCGCCAAGCGCGCCCAACTCGCCGCGTTGCAGGCCGAGACGGCCCGGCTCGAGTCCGAGATCGACGCGTCGGAATCCGCCCGCGGCGACTGGGCCCGCAAGGGCTACTACCTCACCTACTACGCGACGGCCGGCTTCTTCCTGGGGATGGTGGCCGCCCTGGCGAGCCTGATGTTCAACATCATCGGCGCGACGCTGGCGGGCAAGGATCCCCTCCAGCTGATCCGGGTCTATCTCACCTTCGGGCTCGGCGGCAAGGCGCTCGATCCGGGGTTTGACGACGGCCTGGCGCTTGCGATGGGCTGCGTGCTCTACATCGCCACCGGCATGCTGCTGGGGATCGTCTTCCACGTGATCCTCACCCGCTACGCGTCGGGAGCGGGCCTGCCCGGGCGGCTCGCCTGGGCCTCGGCGATCGCCGGCGTCGTCTGGCTCGTGAACTTCTACGGCCTGCTCTCCTGGATCCAGCCGCTGCTCTTCGGCGGCAACTGGATCACGAGCACCGATCCCGTCTACCTGCCCTGGTGGGTCGCGCTGGCCACGCATCTCGTCTTCGGCTGGACGATGGCGCTGATCTACCCCTGGGGCCTCTTCCATCCCTACCGGTTGCAGACGGAGCAGACATGACGCACGGGCGCGCAGGCGATCCATCCCACCGCGACCTGCCGGCCCACGCGGATCTCGTGGACGAGCGGATCGTGATCTCGTTCTTCGTGGCGAGCCTCTGCTTCCTCACGATCTCGATGCTCGCCGGAATCCTCATGGCCCTGCAGCTGGTCCACTGGAATCCGCTCCGCGGCATCGAACTGCTCTCGCCCGGTCGCTGGCGGATGATCCACACCAACGCCATCGCCTACGGCTTCCTCGCCAACGCCTTCCTGGGCGCCCTGCACTGGGCGGTGCCGCGGCTGACGTTCCACAAGGTCGCCAGCCGGGCCCTGAGCTGGTTCATCTTCTACGCCTGGCAGGTCATCGTGCTCGCCACGGCGGCGGGCATCGTCATCGGGCCGAGCCTGCAGGATCAGCCCTGGGTGATGCGGCTGGCGAAGGAGTGGCGGCTGCCGATGGGCCTCGGCGCGCAGGGGGTCGAATGGGGCGAGACGCCCTTCTGGATCGACCCGGTGGCGCTCCTCGGCCTGGCGCTCGTGGCGGTGAACTTCATGGTGCCGATCGCCAGAAGCCGCGGGCCGATGTACGTGACGCTCTGGTACTTCATGGCGGCCTTCGTCTGGACCTTCCTCACCTACGCGATGGGCAACCTGCTGCCGGAATACGCGGTGGCCGGCACGAGCGCGGGGGCCATCGGCGGCCTCTTCATCCACGACCTCGTCGGCCTGTTCGTGACGCCGCTCGGCTGGGGGCTGATGTATTACTTCGTGCCGATCCTGCTCAAGAAGCCGATCTGGAGCCACGGGCTCTCGCTCGTCGGCTTCTGGGGGCTGGCCTTCTTCTACCCGCTCCAGGGCATCCACCACTTCCTCTACACGCCGATCCCGATGTTCCTCCAGTATGGCGCGGTGATCTCGACGATCGCCGTGGAACTGGTGGTGGCCACCGTGGTGATCAACTTCTTCGGCACCCTCGGCAGCAAGGGCTCCGAGTTCTTCACCAACCTGCCGATCCGCTACTTCTACACCGGCATGGTCTTCTACTTCATCACCTGCTTCCAGTGCGCCCTGCAGGTGACGCTCACCTTCCAGAAACTGATCCACTTCACCGACTGGGTGGTGGGCCACGCCCACCTCGTGATGTTCGGCGTGTTCAGCCTCTGGCTCTTCGGGATCATGACCTACCTCTTCCCGCGGCTGCTGGGCCGGCCCTGGTACAGCAGGAAGCTCTGCGAATACCACTACTGGCTCTCGGCCGGCGGCCTGTTCGTGATGTTCATCGACCTCACGCTCGCGGGCATCTTCCAGGGCTGGTACTGGGCCTCGCTGCAGCCGTGGGACGCCTCGACCGAGGGCTCGCAGCCCTTCTGGATCACCCGCGTGTTCGCCGGGCTGACGATGTTCGCGGGGCTGCTCTGCTTCCTCTACAACCTTTGGATGACGGCCAGGGCCGCGGAGTCGCCCGCCGCGTCGCGGGCCGCGGTCTCCGCCGCCACGGCCTGATGGCGCGGCACCGACCACCGGAACGACGGGATTTCACATGTTCGAGAGCAAGTCTGGCATCTTCTTCATCGCCGGCATCGGCTTCTTCCTGCTCGCCTTCCTGGGCAACGGGGCGGTGCCGATGATCATGTACAAGGACCGCCCGGAGCAGACCGCCGAGGAACTGGTCAACAAGCGGGTGCTCGTGTAGTTCCGCGATCTCTCGGAGCGCTACCCCGACGCGTTTCAGGCGGCCTTCGGCGAGCCGACGGCCGAGCGGTGCGCCGAGGCGCTCCGCCTCGGCCGGCAGATCTACGTGGGGGAGGGCTGCTGGCACTGCCACAGCCAGTTCGTGCGGCCGGTGTCGAACGAGTCGCGCCGCTTCGGCCCGGTCTCCAAGACCGAGGAATACGACAACGAACTGCAGCGGCCGGTGCTCTTCGGCACCCGCCGCGTGGGCCCCGACCTGTCCCGCGAGGGCGGCCGCCGCGGCAACGACTGGCATGCGGTCCACTTCTACAACCCGCAGGTCGTCTCGCACCGCTCGCCGATGCCCGAATACCCCTGGTTCTTCGACGGGTCGCCCGACAAGCCGAACCGCCGCGGCCTGGCGATCATCACCTACATCCAGTGGCTCGGCTCGTGGCTCGACTCCTATCCCTACTACGAGGAACTGGCGGAGGTGCAGGGTGACTGACCGCGATGCGGCCGCCGCGGGCGGGATGAGCCGGCGGCAGGCCTGGATCACCGTCGCCATGGCGGTGCTGATCCTGATCCCGAGCATGTACGGCTTCGTCGGCAAGTTCGTGGAGTTTGTCCACATCTACCGCGGCGCGTCGGGGGGCGAGTTCGCGGTGGCCCCGATCATGAACTACCTGCTCGCCAGCGCCGGATTCTTCTGCATGCTGCTCTGGGCGGCGTGGAACGGGATGTTTCGCGACATCGAGAAGCCGAAGGTCGATTTTCTGGAGAACGAGAGCCTCCTCGACCGCCGCGGCCCGCCGGCCGCCGGCGGCTCCTGACACCGAAAGGGGTGCCCCCATGCCGGACCTGTCGCCGCCGCCCGTCGGCCCCGGAGCGCCCGAGGCGGAACACCGCTTCCACGACTACACCGGCAACGCGATCCCGTGGTACGTCCGCGCGATCTGGATCGGCTTCTGGATCTTCGCCGTCACCTACACGATCCGCTACCTCCTGCCGGCGATGCAGGTGGAACTGATCCAGCGGCCGTGACCACCGCGGCGCCGACTCCCGCCGGCGGTGCGGCAGCCGAGGCGGCCTGCCTCTACTGCGGCCTGCCGGCCGGCCGGGCCGCCCCGGACGACGGGCCCCGCTACTGCTGCTTCGGCTGCCGGTTCGCAGCCTCGATCGCCGACTCGAGCGGCGCCGACGCCCAGGCCCGCTGGATGATGACCCGGCTCGGCCTGGCGATCTTCTTCACGATGAACGTGATGGTGTTCACGATGCTGCTCTGGTCGCAGCCCGATGCGGGATCGCAGGCGGCGGCCGGCTCCCCGGCGGCCGAGGCCCTCTACGGTCTGGCGCGGCACGCCTGCCTGCTGTTCACGGCGCCGGTGCTGCTTCTGCTCGGCGGCCCGCTCCTGGCCGATGCCCTCGCCGAACTCCGCAGCGGCCGGGCCGCGCTCAACCTCCTCCTCCTTCTCGGCGTGGCGACGGCGTTCGCGCTGTCGGCTTGGGCCACGTGGCGCGGCACGGGCCACGTCTACTTCGAAGTGGCCTGCATGGTGCTCGTGGCGGTCACCCTCGGGCGGTGGCTCGAGGCCTCCGGCAAGCTCCGCACCACCGCGGCGCTGCGGGAGCTGCGCACGCTCCTGCCCGACCGCGTCCGCCTCCACGCCGCCGGGGCCGAGCGGGAGATCGACCTGGCGACGGTGCGGGTGGGCGACGTGCTGCGGATCCTGCCCGGCGAGCGGGTGCCGACGGACGGCCGGATCACCGCGGGCGAGGCCGCGATCGACGAGCAGGCGGTGACGGGCGAAAGCGTGCCGGTGGTGAAGCGGGTGGGCGACCGCGTGCACAGCGGCACCTGCGATCTCGACGGCGAACTGTTCGTCGAGGTCACCGCCGCGCCGGGGGCCGGCACGCTGGAACGGCTCATCGACGCCGTGACCGCGGCGGCCGCCGGCGGCCGTCGGCAGCGGCTCGCGGAGCGGCTCGCCGCCTGGTTCCTGCCGCTGGTGATCGTGGTGGCCGCGGCGACCTGCGCGATCCAGTGGCGGCTCTTCGGACCGGCCGCCGGCGTGCTGGCGGGGCTGGCGGTGGTGGTCGTCTCCTGCCCCTGCGCGCTGGGATTGGCCACGCCGCTGGCCCTCTGGGCGGCGGTCGGCCGGGCGACCCGTCGCCACATCCTGATCCGCGACGGCGACGCCTTCGCCCGGCTGGCCGAGGCCGACGCCTACTGCTTCGACAAGACCGGCACGCTCACGACCGGCTGCAGCGTCCGGCGGATCGAGACCGAGGGCCCGCCGAGCGCGGCCGCGCGGCGGCGGCTCCTCGCGGTCGCCGCCGGGCTCGCGCGGGCCTCGACCCACGTGCATGCGACGGCGATCGTCGCCGCGGCGGCCGCCGAGGGAATCGAGCCGGCCGGCGTCGTGAATCCCCGCACGGTGCCCGGCCGCGGGGTGGAAGCGACGCTGGCCGCAGGGGGCGGCGCGGTGCGGCTCGGGAGCCCGTCCTGGATTCGGCGGTGCCTCGCCGCCGCGGACGATCCGCCCGCCGACGACGCGCCGCAGTGCCTCGTGGCCGAGGGGGATGCCGTCCTCGGCGGGGTCTGGTTTGCGGAGGTGATTCGGCCGGAGGCCGCAGCGGCGGTGCAGGAACTGCAGGCCCGCGGCGCCCGCGGGCTGATGCTGTCCGGCGACCGGGCGGAGCGGGCCATCGCGGTCGCCGCGCCGCTCGGACTCGAATGCCGCGCGCCGCTCCTCCCGGACGAGAAGCTCGCCGCGATCGAATCGCTGCGGCGCGAGGGCCGCCGCGTGGTGATGGTGGGCGACGGCATCAACGACGCTCCCGCGCTCGCCGCCGCCGACGTGGGCGTGGCGCTCGGCTGCGGCGCCGATGTGTCGCGCTGGTCGGCTGACATCTGCCTGCTCCGCGACGACCTCGCCGAATTGCCCTGGCTTGCCGACCTCGCGCGGCGGACCAATCGCACGATCCGCTGGAACCTCCTCTGGGCGTTCGGCTACAACGCCGCCTGCATCCCGCTCGCGGCGACCGGCCTGGTGCATCCGGCGATCGCCGCCGCGGCGATGGTGGCCAGCAGCCTGTTCGTCGTGACCAACTCGCTGCGACTGGCGGACGCATGACGCACACGCACCCGACCCGTCCGACCGGTCGAAGCGGGGGCCTGCCCGAGGGGGAGCCCCGCGACCGGCCGCACCGTCCCCCGGAATCCGCCACACGCGAGGCGACACGATGATCGAGTGGCCGCTCCTCGTGCTCTCGGGACTGCTCGGATCGGCGCACTGCCTCGGCATGTGCGGCCCGTTCGCCCTGGCCATCGGCGCCGGCGCCCCCGCATGGCGGGCCAACCTCTGGCGGCAGGCCTGCTACTCGGCGGGCCGCCTCTTCACCTACACGATCTTGGGCGCGGTGGCCGCCTTCTGCGGCCTGCGGATCGCGGAGGCGCTCGCCGCCTGGGTGAACGTGCCGGCGATCCTCGCGATCGCGGCCGGCCTGCTGCTCGTCGCGCAGGGCCTGCTCGCGGCCGGCGTGATCCCGGCCCGCGGCGTGGCCGGTGAAGGAAGTTGCCCCGGCGCCGGCGGCTTCCGCGCGCTCCTTCAGGCCCGCCGCTCCGGCGAGTTGTTCCTGGCGGGACTCTTCACCGGCCTGCTGCCGTGCGGCCTGCTCTACGGCATGCTCGCCCTGGCGGCCAGCACGCACGAACCGCTCCGCGGCATGGCGACGATGGCAGCCTTCGGCCTCGGCACGGTGCCCGCGATGATCGCGGCCGGCCTGGGGGGCTCGCTCCTGGGCCTCGCCGCCCGCCGCCGGCTCCACGCCGTCGCGGCCTGGTGCCTCGTGCTCACCGGCGCGGTGTCGATCGCCCGCGGCGCCGGCTTTCTCTCGTGGGGCGGCGCGGCGCCCCACGGCTGCCCGCTCTGCGCGCCGGCGAGCGTCACGCCGGACCGCGGATCGTGAGCACCGCCGCGGCCACCGCGGCCCCGACGACGTTGAGCAGCACGATCAGCAGGCCCACGCCGTAGATCGTCTGCATCCCCTCGTCGATGCGGCCCTTCCGGCCGCGCAACACGCGGGTGGCCACCATCGTGCAGACCCACGACCAGTGGAACATGACGTGCAGGAGAATGCCCCCGGCGAGGGCCGCGAGCAGCCCGAACTGAATGCCTCCCCAGGCGTCGTAGTCGAGCCCCCAGAGCGACCATCCCTTGGCGACCTGGCCTGGCGGGAAGACGAATCGCACGACGACGGCCGCGAAGCAGAGGGCCAGAAAGAGGACGAGCAGCAGGGCGTCGAGAACGAGATTGACGTCGTTCCAGGTCCAGCGGCGAGGGGACTGTCCGACGTCCGCGGACGAGGGGGGGCGTGGTCGCATGCGACGATCATACACGCCGAAATGCGGCCGCGCACCCGCGAGCCACGCCGCGACGACGGACCGCACCAGCGGGGGGTAATGCTTTGTTTCACCCGCTTTTCATACTACATTAGACCGCTCGTCAATGCTTTGTCTGGTGTTATGTAACTTTTATTCGAGGAGTCAGTGGCAACGATGTCGGAAAAGAAAGACGTCAAGGGAACGAACAAGTCGGAGGAGATCCGCAAGGTGGCCAAGGTGATGAAGGACAAGGGAGAGAAGCCCCGTCCCGTGGTCATCATCGCCGCCCTCAAGAAGCAGGGCATCGTCGTCTCGTCGCCCCAGGTGAGCATGGTGCTCAAGCGAATGGGCTTCCGGCCCCGCCGCCGCAAGGCGGGCAAGCCGGCCGGTGTCGCGGGCGCGGTCGCCAAGAGCACCAAGGCCGGCGCGATCTCGGTGGAGGATCTCCTCGAGGCGAAGAAGGTGGTTCGCCACTTCGGCAGCACCGCCCGGGCCCTTGCCGCGATCGAGGCCCTGCGGAAGTTCGAGCAGTAGTCCTAGCACGCCCGGCGGTCCCGCTCGACACCCTGCGTGCCGAGCGGGCCTGCCGCGGCGGCCGTTGTCGGGGCTGCCGCGGGCGATTGACGCCCCGTGCCGCCGCGCCTAGGGTGGAGGGTGTCCGTGCGCCCCCCCGCGATCCGGGAGTCGATCATGATCAGCGCCGCCGTCCCGCCGGCCGATCCGGATGTCGTCGTCATCGGCGGCGGCCCGGCAGGGGCCACTGTGGCCACGCTCGTCGCCCGCGAGGGCCGCTCCGTCCGCCTGCTCGAGCGCGACCGCTTCCCGCGGTACCACGTCGGCGAATCACTGATCCCCGAAACCTTCTGGGTGCTCGAGCGGCTCGGGCTCCTGCCGCAGCTCCGCGGCAGCCGGTTCGTCGAGAAGCACAGCGTGCAGTTCGTCACCGAACACGGCAAGCTCTCCGAACCGTTTTACTTCGCCGATTACAAGCCGCATGAAAGCTCCCGTACCTGGCAGGTGACGAGGCAGGACTTCGACCAGCTCATGCTCGACAACGCGCGGGCCCAGGGCGTCGATGTCCGCGAGGGCGTGCGGGTGGTGGAGGTCCTGTTCGAGGGATCCCGCGCGGTGGGCGTGCGGGCCATCGACGAGTCGGGGGCGGAGCAGGTGATCCGCTGCCAGGTCGTCGTCGATGCGGCCGGCCAGAGCTGCATGATCCAGGATCGGCTCGGGCTCCGCGAGTGGGATCCGGTGCTGAAGAAGGCCGCCATCTGGACCTATTGGAAGTCGGCCCAACGCGACACCGGCCGCGACGCCGGGGCGACGCTCGTGATGCAGACCCAGGGAAAGACGGGCTGGTTCTGGTACATCCCGCTCCACGACGACGTGGTCAGCGTCGGCGTCGTCGCGCCCCACGACTACCTCTTCAAGGGCCGCGACTCGAAGGACCTCGAGGCGGTCTATTTCGAGGAGATCGCCCGCTGCCCGGGCGTGCAGCCGCGGATCGCGGCGGCGGAGCGGGTCGCTCCGTTCCGGGCCGCGAAGGAGTATTCCTACCGGTCGCGGGAGGTGGCGGGCGACGGCTGGGTGCTCGTGGGCGACGCGTTCGGATTCCTCGATCCGCTCTATTCATCGGGCATCCTCCTGGCGCTCAAGAGCGGAGCCCTGGCCGCCGACGCGATCACCGCCGGCCTCGCGCGGAACGACACGTCGGCCGCCCAGCTCGGCGCGTGGGGCCCCGCGTACATCGCCGGGATGGAGCGGATGCGGAAGCTCGTCTGCGCCTTCTACGAGGGTCTGAACTTCGGCCAGTTCGTCCGAAACCATGGCGACCGCAAGCCGCTGCTCACCGACATCCTCATCGGCGACTTGTTCAAGGACGAGATCGACACCATCTGGCCCCTGATGGACGCGCAGCGGGCGGGCGACGCAAGCCGGGCCGCCACCGGCTGATCGGCACCGGCTCCGGTGGCGATCATGACGGATCGGCCGATCATTCCGGCCCCTCCGGCCGCCGAACGGCCGGAATCGCGGTGTATGCTTTCCGGAAGGGCCACGCGCCGGCAAAGTCGCCGCATCCGGCCCCCTTGCCCCACGCGGCAGGGTCGCACGGGCCACGGCGGGCGACGATGAACGACAACCGCGAATTCATCTCCGAATTCCTGATCGAGTCGGGCGAGAACCTCGACCAACTCGACCGCGATCTCATCGCGCTCGAGGAGCGGCCGGACGACACCCAGCGGGTGGCGAGCATCTTCCGCACCGTCCACACCATCAAGGGCAACAGCGGCTTCTTCGGCTTCTCGAAGCTGGGGGCGCTGGCTCACAGCGGCGAGCACCTGCTCGGCCGGCTTCGGGACGGCAAACTGACGCTCAACGATCGCGTCACCGGCTCGCTCTATTCGATGGTCGATGCGGTGCGGTCGATCCTGCGGTCGATCGAGGAGACAGGCGGCGAGGGCGACCAGGACTTTCGCGAACTCTCCCGCACCCTGACCGCCGTCGCCGTGGAGGACGACACCGCGGGCGGTGCGGCGAAGGCCGCCGCCGCCACGCCGCCGGCCCCGAGCCCACCGGCCGAAGCCGCGCTGCCCGAGGCCCAGCCGGCTCCGATTGCGGCGCCGGCCCCCGTCGCCGAGCCGGCTCCCGCACCCGCCCCGCCGGCAGCCGCCCCCCAGCCGCCCGAACCTGCGGCCGCTCCCGCCCCGGCCGCGGCATCGACGGCCGTGGCGGAGACGACGATCCGCGTGGACGTGGGCCTGCTCGCCTCCATCCTCGACCTCGTCGGGGAACTGGTGCTCGCCCGCAACGAGCTCCGCAGCATCGACACCGACGACTCCGCGGTCCAGGGTGCCGCGCATCGCATCAACGCGGTGACCAACGCGCTCCAGGAAGCCGCCGTCAAGACGCGGATGCAGCCGATCGACCACGTGTTCAGCAAGTTTCCCCGGACGGTCCGCGACCTCGCCGTCGGCTGCGGCAAGGAGGTGCAGCTCGTCGTCGATGGAGCCGACACCGAACTCGACCGGACGCTGATCGAGAGCATCCGTGATCCGCTCACCCACCTGATCCGCAACGCGGTCGATCATGGCATCGAGCCGCCGGAGGTGCGCGTGTCGCGGGGCAAGCCGCGGGCCGGCCGCCTGTCGCTCCGCGCCTTCCACGAGAGCGGGCAGGTGACGATCGAGGTGGCGGACGACGGCGGGGGCATCGCCGTCGAGGCGGTCCGCGACAAGGCGATCGCCCGCGGCCTCGTCACCGCCGAGGCGGCCGCGGCGCTGCCGGACGACCGCGTGCTGCAGTTCATCTTCGAGCCCGGCTTCTCCACCGCCAAGCAGGTCACGAGCGTCTCCGGACGCGGCGTCGGCATGGACGTGGTGAAGACCAACATCGAGGCGATCGGCGGCACGGTGGACATCCACAGCCGGCCGGGGCAGGGCACGAGCGTCCGCGTGCGGGTGCCGCTGACGCTGGCGATCATTCCGGCGCTGATCGTCCGCTGCGCCGACGAGCGGTTCGCGATTCCGCAGACGGCCGTCAGCGAACTGGTGCCGCTGCGGCGCGACCGGTCGGGCCCCCGCATCGAGGGCCTCGCCGAGGCGCCGGTGATGCGGGTCCGCGGCCGGCTCGTGCCGGTCGTGTTTCTCGACCAGTTCCTGGGACTGCGCGAGACGACGGCCTGCCGCGAGGAGGGCACCGTCGTGCTCGTCCGGGTGGACGACCGCGAGTTCGGGCTCGTCGTCGACGGCATGCAGGCGGGAGGCTCCCGCCGCTGCCGCGAACTGCTCGACGCCGCCAGCCTCTCGACCATCGTCGTCAAGCCGATCGGCGGCCTGCTCGCGCAACTCGGCCTCTACTCCGGGGCCACCGTCCTCGGCGACGGCGGCGTGGTACTGATCCTCGATCTCCGCGGGATGCTGCGGGCCGCCGCGCTGCCGCCGATCGAGCAGGAGGCGACGCCGGCCGACGCCGGCCCGGCCGCCGCGTCGGGCGCGGATCGCTATCTCGTCTGCACGACCCGCGGCGGGCGGCGGATCGCGATTCCACTCCACGAGATCGTCCGCCTCGAGCGCTACGACCGCGGCCAGCTCGAGCCCCTCGGATCGCGGCTCGTCGTGCGCCGCGGCGAGGCGTTTACCCCGGTCGTCGATGCCGATGCCTGCCTGGGCGCGGCGCCCGCGCAGCCGGGCGAATCGATCCGGCTCGTCGTCATGAGCGAGCGGTATGGCGGGATCGGTCTCGCGGTGGAGGGCATCGTCGATGTCGTGACCGCCGAGTCGAGCCTCCAGCCCGCGCTCGCCGCGACCGGCATCCTCGGGTCGCTGTCGCTCGGGGGCCGGGCCACCGAGGTGCTCGATCTCGCCCTTCCCGCACGCGCCGCATCCACCCCCTGACCCCCTGACCCCCGACCCCGTCGCGCCGCCGACGACACGCCATGCCCCACCCCGCGCCCGCTCCGACACGCCGCTACTGCACGTTCCGCGTGGGCGACGACTGCTTCGCGTTCGAGTCGGCGGCGGTCGCCGAGGTGCTCCGCGGCGGCAGGCCGACCCGCGTGCCGCTGGCGCCGGAGGAGATCCTCGGGCTCATCCACCTGCGCGGCAGGATCGTGCCGATCATCGACGTCGCCGGCCGCCTCGGCACCACCAGCCGCCCGGGCCCGGCCGCCGGCCCCCATCTCGTGATTCGGCTGCAGGACGACTGGTACGGCCTGCTCGTCGATGAAATGCTCGAGGTGATCGACATCCCGGCTGACCGGATCGAGCAGCCGACCGCGGCCGCCGTCGCCGGCGACGCCCTGACCGGGGTGTTCGCCGCCGCGGACCGGCTCGTGCATCTTCTCGATCCACAGCGCATGATTCATTCCCTCGTGCGACAGCGCACGCAACCCTTCGGCAGGCATGGAGCTCACAATGGCGGTCAACGGTGACGATTTCACGAACGACGGTCGCGGAACCAGGAACGTCGGCCGGGCGGCGGGCTGGCTCTCGTTTCTCGCCAACCGGCTGCTGCTCTCGCTGCTGGCCGTGTCGCTGATCCCGATGGCCTTCATGGGCCTGTCCACCTACCGCACCGCGTCGCAGGCCCTGAAGGAGCAGGCCTTCAAGCAGCTCGATACGGTGAACACCGTGACCGCCAAGTCGGTCGAGCGGTACTTCGACACGCTCCACCAGGAGCTGCAGGTGCTCGCCGAGGATCAGATGGCGGCCGAGGCGCTGCGGCGGTTTCGCGACGGCTTCGCGACCGCGGCCGCCGAGGCGAAGCTCGACGACAAGAGCATGACCAAGGTGCGCCGCGACCTGGAGTCGTTCTACACCGGCGAGTTCGCCACCGAATATCACAAGCGGGCCACCGACGTGCCCGACACCGCGCCGCTGGTCGATGCCCTCGACGACAACGGGGCCTATCTGCAGGACCTCTACCTGCGCCGCAACGAGAACCCGATCGGCCTGAAGCACCGGCTCGAAGCCGCCGACGACGCCTCCGCCTACACGAAGGCCCACGCGGAATTCCATCCGCTCTTCCAGAGCCTGCGGGAGAAGTACGGCCTGGCGGACGTGTTCCTGATCGACGCCGCTTCCGGAAACGTGGTCTACAGCGTCGCCAAGGAGCCCGACTTCGGCAGCCCGCTGCGGACCGGTCCGCTGGCGGCCTCGAGCCTCGGCCGGGCCTTCCAGGAGGCGGCCTCCAGCGGCCGCCGCAACGCGGTGGCCTTCGGACAGTTCGCCCGCTACCTCCCCTCGTGCAACGAGCCCGCGAGCTTCATCGCCGCGCCCGTCCTCCAGGGGCGGCAGGTCATCGGCGTCGTCGCCTTCCAGATCCCGATCGACAAGGCCGACGCGATCATCGGCGAGACCACCGGCATGGGCCGCACGGGCGAGACCTACGCGATCGGATCCGACCGGCTGTTCCGCTCGAACTCGCGGTTCGCCAAGGATTTGGGAACGACCTCCACGATCATCAATCCGGAATTCAAGGTCGATACGCCGGCCGTCCGCAGCGCCCTCGACGAGGGCAAGTCGGGCACGGCGATGAGCCTCGACTACCGGCGGGAGCCGGTGCTCGCCTCGTGGCGGCCGGTCACGGTGCACCGCGACCCGATCAACGGCGGCCGCGGCGACATCCGCTGGGCGCTCGTCTCGGAGATCGACACCAAGGAGGTGCTCGAGCCCGTCAACCGCCTCTGGCGGTTCGGCCTGCTGGTGTTCGGCCTGACCACGCTCGGCGTGCTCGGGGTTTCCTCGCTCATCGCCCAGCGGCTGACCCGCGAGTCGAACCGGCAGGCGAAGCTCGTCGGCGGCATCGTGGACAACACGCACGCCCTCGCCAGCGCCTCGGAGGAGCTCACGAGCGTCAGCCAGCAGATGAGCGCCGCCGCCGAGCAGACGACGGCACAGGCCAACCTCGTGAGCGCCGCGGCGGAGCAGGTGAGCGGCAACGCCCGCACCGTCTCCGGCTCCATCGACAACCTCGTCGCCAGCATCCACGAGATCGCCCGCAACGCCCAGGATGCCGCCACCACGGCCCGCCGCGCCGTGGACATGGCCGCCGCGACGTCCTCCACGATGGACGCGCTCGGCCGCTCCAGCACGGAGATCGGGGCCGTCGTGAAGGTGATCAACTCGATCGCCGAGCAGACCAACCTCCTGGCCCTCAACGCCACGATCGAGGCCGCCAGGGCCGGCGAGGCGGGCAAGGGCTTCGCGGTCGTCGCCAACGAGGTCAAGGAACTGGCCCGCGAGACCGCGAAGGCGACCGAGGAGATCGGCGGCCGGATCGAGGGCATGCAGGGAGACACGCAGCGGGCCGTGTCGGCCATCGGCGAGATCGGCAAGGTGATCGAGAAGATCGACGCCCTGCAGACCAAGATCGCCGCCGCCGTCGAGGAGCAGTCGGTCACGACCAGCGAAATCAGCCGCAACATCACCGAGGCGACGACCGGCTCGACGGAGATCGCGGAAAACATCGTGCAGGTAGCCCAGGCCGCCCAGAGCACGGCCGAAGGCGCCTCCAACACGCAGGTCTCGTCGCACGAACTCTCCCGGATGGCGCAGGCCCTGCAGCGGCTCGTGGACGAATACCGAAAGTAGGCCGGTCGCCCGGCCCCGACACGGAGGTTGAACCGCGGTGCGTGCGCTGGTCGTGGACGACTCGAAGCCGAGCCGGAGCATCGTCGCGCGAACGCTGCGCGAGTTGCGGTTCGATTGCATCGAGGCGGCCAACGGCGCCGAGGCGCTCGCCGCGCTCGCCGCGTCGGCCCGGCCCGACATCGTCACCGTCAACTGGCACATGCCGGTGATGGATGGGCTCGAGCTGGTCCGCCGCCTGCGCCGGGATCCCGCCCACCGCGACCTGCGGCTGCTGATGATCTCCACCGAGCACGACCGCGCCCGGGTCGCCGAGGCGCTGGCGGCCGGCGTGGACGACTATCTTGCCAAGCCGTTCACCGCCGCGTCGCTGACGCGGAAGTTGATCGACCTGGGCGTCTGCAGCGAGTCCGACGTGGCGGCCGGCCGCCGGCCGATCCGCGTGCTGATCTGCGACGATTCGCACACCATCCGCAGCATCCTCTCCGCCACGCTCGCCGCCGACCCCGACCTCCAGGTGGCCGGAGCGGCCATCAACGGCCAGGCCTGCCTCGACGCCCTCGCCGCCGACCTGCCCGACCTCGTGCTGCTCGACGTCGAGATGCCGGTGATGGACGGGCTGACCGCGCTCCGCGAGATCAGGCGGCGGCACCCGAAGCTGCCGGTCGTGATGTTTTCGAGCCTCACCGAACGGGGCGCGAAGCCGACGGTGGACGCGCTCCTGGCCGGGGCCAACGACTACGTCGCGAAGCCCGCCGGGCTCAACCCGGAGGAGGTCGCGGGGCGGATCCGTTCCGACGTGATCAGCCGCATCAAGGCCCTCGTGCCGCGCGGCACCGCGGGGCCGGCCGGCGGCGAGGCTCCGCGCACCACGGGGCCGAAGGGGATCGCCCGGCCGCTGCCCGGATCGCGCCGCGAGCCGATCCGCGGGGTCGTGATCGCCGTCTCCACCGGCGGCCCGACGGCGCTGGCCGAGGTGCTGCCGGCCTTCGCCGGCGAAGCCCGCGTGCCGGTGCTGATCGTGCAGCACATGCCCCCCTTCTTCACCGCCCAGCTCGCCGAGCGGCTCACGAAACTCTGCAGCGTGTCGGTGCGCGAGGCCGCCGATGGCGCGGCCGTGAGGGCCGGCGACGTGCTGCTGGCGCCCGGCGGCCGCCACTTCGAGCTCGCCGGCGACGCCGCGGCGCCGCGGGTCCGCATCACCGACGACCCGCCCGAAAACTCCTGCCGTCCCGCCGCCGACGTGCTCTTTCGGTCCGCCGCGCGGCTCTGGGGCGGCGGCACGCTCGGCGTGGTGCTGACGGGCATGGGCCGCGACGGCCTGGCGGGCAGCCGGGCGATCGTCGAAGCGGGGGGGGGCGTGATCGCGCAGGACGAATTTTCGAGCGTGGTCTGGGGCATGCCCGGCGAGGTGGTCCGCGCCGGGCTCGCCGACGCGGTGCTGCCGCTCTCGCAAGTGGGCGTCGAAGTGGCCCTCCGGCTCAAGAGGCGCGGCGGCTGACGCCGCCGGGCGCCAGAACCATGACGCTGGCCGATCCGCCGGTCGCCTTCCTGTGCCGCCGGCTGCGGCAGCGGACCGGGGTCTGCAACGACGACTCGAAGCAGTACCTCGTGGTGGCGCGGCTCCTGCCGATCGTGCGGCAGCGGAAGATCCCCAGCATCGAGACGCTCCTCGACCGCGTGAAACAGGGGGACGACAAGACACTCGAGCGCGACGTGCTCTGCGCGATGATGACGCACGAGACCTCGTTCTTCCGCGACAAGGCTCCGTTCGAAACCCTGCGGCGCATCGTCACCGAGATGATCCCGCGCCGCGCCAAGGAGCGGCAACTCGTCTTCTGGTCGGCGGCCTGCTCGAGCGGCCAGGAGCCCTACAGCATCGCCATGATGCTCAACGAGCACTTCCGCGACCTGATCGGCACCTGGCGGATCCGCATCATTGCGACCGACTTTTCGGAGCACGTCCTCGCGCGGGCCCGGGAGGGTGTCTACAGCGAACTGGAGACCGCCCGCGGCATGCCCCCGCACCTGCTCACGAAGTACTTCCGGTCGCTGCAGGGGAAATGGAGCATCTCGCAGGACTGCCGGAGGCTCGTCGAATTCCGGTCCCTCAATCTCACCGCCCACTGGCCGATGCTGCCGACCTGCGACGTGGTGTTTCTCCGCAACGTGATGCTCTACTTCGACGTCAACACCCGGGCCGACCTCGTGCGACGCGTGCGGCGCGTGCTGAAGCCCGACGGGGCGCTGTTCCTGGGGGGCGCGGAGACGATGATCGGCATCGACGACGGTTACGAACGGATCGCCGCCGCGGGCTGCAGCTACTACCGGCCCAAGCCCCGGGCCTGACGGCGGCTCAGGGACGCCACTCGAGGCCGAGGATGGTGACGTCGTCGAGCGGCCCGGCGGGCACGCACCACGACTCGACCGCCGCGAGCAGTCGGGCCACGCTCTCGTCCAGGGCCGCCCCGCGGGCCGCCGCGATGCAGTCGGCCATCGCCTGCTCGCCGTAGGCCTGCTGTTCCTTGTCCATCGCCTCCGGCACGCCGTCGGAGTAGAGGTAGAGCCGGTCGCCGGGGGCGAGCTGCAGCGTCTTCTGCTCGTATTCGACCTCGGGCACGAACGCGATCGGAAAGCCGTCGGCGCCGTGAAACTCGACCGGGCCGCCATGCGCCGGCACGCGCAGCATCGCCGGATGGCCGCCGGAGACGTAGTCGAGCCGTCCCGTGGGCAGGTGGAGCACGCCGTACATGAGCGTGAAGTAGAGCCCGGAAAACTCGTCGGCCTGAAAGAGCCGATTGAGCTGCGTGGCCACCTCGGCCGGCGTCGCCACGGTGATCCGGCCGTCCACCCCCTGGCGGACCAGCAGCGACGAGTCGGACACCTTGGGCGTGAGGAAGCGGCCGACCGTCACGGCCATCAGCGACGACGGCACGCCGTGGCCGCTCACGTCCACCACGAACAGCCCCGCATGCTCGGCGTCGAGCGGGAAGATGTTGAGGAAGTCGCCGGCGAGCTTCTGGCAGGGCACGTAGCGCCAGGCCACCTCGGTGCCGGGAATCACCGTGCCGGCGGCGGGCAGCAGCGACCGCTGCACCTTGGCCGCCGCCTCGAGGTCGCGGACCATCTGGTTGTTGATCCGCGAGATCTCGTCGTTGAGCTCGGTCAGTTCGACGTTCGATTTCTGGAGGTTGTCGCGGGCGACGGAGAGCTCCTGGTTGGCGACGACCAGTTCCTGGTTCTTCGCCACCGCGTTCTCGAACGTGGAGACGAGCAGGTTGAGCACCTGCTGGCGGCCGGCCTTGACGCGGAACTTCTGCCCCGCGATCGACACCTCCAGCATCCCCACCGACCCCTCGTCCTCGTCGGCCAGCGGCGTGGCCAGGAGCGACTGCATCCGGCCGAGGAGGTATTCGGGTTCGTAGGGCTTGGTGACGTAGTTGTCGGCGCCGGCGTCGAGACCGCGGATGATGTCGATCGGGTCGGCGAGCGTGGAGAGGAGGATGAAGGGCACCGTCCGCAACGCCGGATCGGTCTTCACCGCCTTGCAGAACTCGTAGCCCGTCATCACGGGCATCTCGATGTCGGAGACGATGATGTCGGGCCGCCGCTCCCGGGCCATCGCCAGCGCGTCGGAGCCGTTCTCGGCCCAGCGGACGGCATGGCCGGCCTCGACGAGGCGGCGCTGCAGCATCTTCGCCTGCATGCGGCTGTCTTCGGCGATCAGCACATCCACGCCGGACGCCGACCGGGCTGCCCCCGGGGCGGACTGGGTATCGTCCACGATGCAGCCGCTCTCAGGTGAACTGGGCCAGCGCTTCGGCCGCATCCTTGTGGATGCTGAAGAGCTTGTCGAGACTCGTGAGCTTGAAGACCTGGAAAATCTCCGGCCGGATCGAGCACATCTTCAGCCGTCCGTGACCCGCCGAAATCTTGCGGTGAAACTGTCCCAGCAGCCCGAGCATGGCGCTCGACATGAACTCGACGTTGCCGAAGTCGAGCAGCACGTCTGGACCGGAGGCCTTCCCGAGCAGGCTGGTGAGTTCGGTGCGAATCTCGTCGAGCACCGTGTCGTCGAGAATCTTCTTGTCCTTGAAGGCGACCATGACGACGTCGCCCTTCTTGCCGGTCAGAATCCTGCGGAACTGGTCCATGCCACCACCGTCGGGGGTTGAAATCGAGCCACGGCCCGGAGAAACGCGGCCCCAGCCTAACCTGCCCCGGGACCGGCCGCCACCGCCGCGGCTCCTACTGCCGTTGGAACAGCAACGGCTTGGCGTCCTTCGGGGCGCCGGGCAGAGAAAACTCGAACGCGTCGGGCCCCTTCGAGGCCACCTTCCCCACCATCGTGCCCGCCTTTTCGCTGGTCAGGGCGATGGCATCGCCGGCGGTCTCGATCGTGCCGGCAAGTTCCACGGCCGGCTTCCCCTCGGGGCTCGCCTTCCAGGTGAAGTTCGAGTCTTCCGTGATGGTCAGCATCACCGTCTCCTTGCCGCTGGTCGCCTTCCACACACCCACCAGATCGGTCTCGGGACCGGCCGGGGCCGCCGCCTTCGCGTCGGGTGCTTCGGCGGGCTTGGCCGCTTCGGCCGTGGCGGCCGGCTTGGCCTCCTCCGCCGGCGGCGTCAGGGCGTCGAGCAGCCGCTTGGCCACCGCGTCGGTCGGTTGCTTCGCTACAACCACCTTGAGCGCGGCCGCGGCGGAGTCGGAATGGCCGCCGACGAGGTAGTGATACGCGAGCACGAAGTGTGCCGCCGCGTCGCCCGGATTCGCCCGGCAGAAATCCTCCAGCTTGCGGAGGTGGGCGGTGTAGGCATCGACCGACCCGTAGACGTTGCTGATCGTGGTCCAATCCATGCCGGGAGCCGACGCCAGCACCGAGTTGAGCGTCGCCGCGGCCTCGGGGTAGCGGCCCAGCGCGAACAGCGCCAGCGCCCGCACCTCGTGGATCACCGAGTCGTTCGGCGACAGCTTCAACGCCTTGTCGAAACCGCCCAGGGCGCCGGAGTAATCCCCCGCCTTGAACGTGGCGAGCGCGTCGTCCACGGCCGCATTCACGTCGGTGGTGACGGTGGGGGAAGCGGTCGCCGTGCTCGTGCCGCCCGTGGCCCCCTGCGAGTCGTTCGAGCTCGACAGATCGCCGTCGGTGGTGACGTAGTTGCTCACCACGACCGGCTGCGAATAGTCGTAGGGAGAAGACGCGACCACCGTGGCGGGCACGGAGGCGTAATACGGGTTGACGTAGCCGCCGGCGCCGTAGCCCACGGTGCCGTACCCGAGGCCCCAGTTGCTCGCCAACGACAACACGCCCCACGTCGCCGCGCCGGCCGCGAACGGCGCCCACCAGCCGCCGTTGTAGCCGCCCCAATTGCCGTTCCAGCAGCTGTTGTACCAGTTGCCGTAGTGCGGATTGACGTAGCCGTTGTTCCAGTTGTTGGCCCAGCCGCCATAGCCGCCGCCGTGGCCCGGATAGCCCCAGTTGTTGTAGCCGCCACCCCAGTTGTTGTAGCCGCCACCCCAGTTGTTGTAGCCGCCACCCCAGTTGCCGTAGTAGCCGCCACCCCAACCGCCGTTGACGTTGATGTTGTTGAAGTTGTTGTTGCCGCTGTTCCAGTTGCCGCTGTTGTTGCCGCTGTTCCAGAGGTTGTTGCCGTCGCCGATGCCGGGGCGGTTGCCGCCGATGCCCGGACGGTTCCACTGGCCACCCGGGCGGTTGCCCGCGAGATCGCCGGGGAGCGTGGTCGGACGATTGCCACCGATGCCGGGCCGGTTGACGCCGCCGGAGATATCGCCGGGGCGATTGCCGCCGATGCCGGGACGGTTACCACCGATGCCCGGACGATTCCCGCCGATCCCGGGACGATTCGGACCGATCTGGCCCGGCAGCGTCGTGGGACGGTTGCCGCCCGCCAAGCCGCCGTCAGGCCGGTTGCCACCCGGGCGATTGCCGCCAGGACCGCCGCCGCCAATTTGGCCAGGCAGCGTCGTGGGCCGGTTGCCGCCACCGATCTGACCGGGCAACGTCGTGGGCCTGTTGCCGCCGCCGAGACCGGGCCTGTTGCCGCCGCCACCGATCCCAGGCGCGGGAAACGGCTTGGTGGTCGCGCCGAGGCTCGGACGGCCACCCGGGCTGGGCCGCGTCATGCCGCCCGGCAGGCCCCCGCCGGCGCCGAGGTTGCCGGGGAGCGTGGTCGGACGATTGCCACCGATGCCAGCACCGCCGCCACCGCCCATGCCGGGCAACGGGGCCGGGCGGTTTGCAAACCCGCTCCCCGGACGGCCGGCGGTGCCACCGGGCATGCCGCCGGGACGCGTCAGGCCACCGACGCCGCCGGGACGACCGCCAACACCCGGGCCTTGGCCGCCAACGCCCGGACCCTGGCCACCGAATCCCGGACTGGGACGCACTGAACCAAGCCCCGGACGGGCCGCCTGCGGCGGCATCGCCGGGCGGGCGCCTGCACTCGCATTCGGCAACGAGGGCCGCGCCATGTTGGGCCGCTGGGCGGCGCCCACGCTCGGCCGCTGAAAGTTCGGGGCCTGCGGCCGCGCCGTGGGCCTCTGGGGACGTGACTGCGGCATCTGCGGCCGCGCCTGGGGCATTTGCGGCCGTGCTTGAGGCATCTGGGGCCGCGCCATCTGGGGCATGCTCGGCCGACCCTGAGGCATGCTCGGCCGACCCTGAGGCATGCTCGGCCGACCCTGGGGCATGCTCGGCCGACCCTGGGGCATGCTCGGCCGACCCTGGGGCATGTGCCCGCCCCCCGCGGGACGACCACCGCCGGCGCCAGCGCGGCCCATCGACGGACGGCCTTGGGCCTCCAGTGCGAGCAAACACACCAACACGACGCCCACCGACACGGCAGAA
>JBEIQP010000044.1:0-21995 GCA_040376455.1 Planctomycetaceae bacterium
CGACCCAGGAAACCCTCGGCGTTTCCTGCGGTCGATCAAGTGGAAAAAGGGCAGGGATGACTTTTTCCACGGACAGCTAGCAGCACGACGCCGAATCCAGCCGCGAGACCGGCGCAGCACCCGGCCCCGGCTTCGGGATACACTGCCCCGGTTTCCCGGAACCACGAAACGCCCCGTCCGTCTGGTCGCACCCGCATGGAACGCCGCCGCCCCACCACAGCGCCCCCGTCCGACGCCACGGTCGAGGCCGCCGCTCGGACAAACCCGCCCCGGGAGAAGAGCGGCGGCGGGCTCCGCGAGAGCCCCGCGGCGGCCGAACGCGAACTGGGGCAGCCGGCGCCGCGGGCGAAGCGCGGCGTGCCCGAGGGGCTGTGGCTCAAGTGCGGCGGCTGCGGCGCCACGATCTACCGCAAGGAGGCCGAGGAGCTCCTCAACGTCTGCCCGCAGTGCGGCTACCACTGGTATGTCTCGGCGGCGGAGCGGATCAAGCAACTGCTCGACGCCGGCACCTTCGAGGAATGGGACGCAACCCTCCGGCCCGTCGATCCGCTCGGCTTCCGCGACAAGAAGCCCTATGCGGAGCGGATCATCGCCGAGCAGAAGCGGACCGGCCTTTCCGACGCGGCCCTCACCGGCAGCGGCATGATCCGCGCCCGCCGCGTGGCCTGCGGGGTGACCGATTCGTCGTTCATCATGGGCAGCATGGGAAGCGTGGTGGGCGAGCGGCTCACGCGACTGGTGGAGCGCGCCACGGTCGAAAACCTGCCGCTGATCATCATCAGCGCCTCCGGCGGCGGCGCCCGGATGCACGAAGGCATCCTCTCGCTGATGCAGATGGCGAAGGTGTCGGCGGCGCTGGCCCGCTACTCGCAGGCCGGCGGCCTCTTCATCTCGGTGCTCACGAATCCGACGATGGGGGGCGTGGCGGCGAGCTTCGCCTCGCTCGGCGATCTCTGCTTCGCCGAGCCTCGGGCGCTGATCGGCTTCGCCGGCCCGCGGACGATCAAGGCCACGATCCGCGTGGAGCTCCCCAAGGGATTCCAGACGAGCGAGTTCCTCCTCGAACACGGCTTCATCGACCGCATCGTGGACCGCAAGGACCTCAAGAGCGAGATTGCCCGGGCCATCGACTACTGCGGCGGGTAGCCGCCCCTCCGAGGAGACCGTGCCATGAACGCGTCCCTGACCCGTGCCTGCGTGACCCTGGCCGCCTTCCTGGCCGCCGGATCGATCCAGGCCAAGCCGCTGCAACTCGACGCAGTGCCGGCCAAGGCCGTCTGGATGATGCACCTCGACATGGACGCCGCGCGGGATTCCCTGGTGATGCAGCGGGCCTACGAACGCGCGGTGAAGATGCACCCGCACCTGGAGAAGATGGCCCAGATGGCGGCCGGCATGCTGGGCATGGATCCGCGCAAGGATCTCCACGACGTCACCGCCTACGGCCTCGACACCGACAAGCGAAACAACGCGGTGATGGTCGTCCGCGCGAAGGCGAACCGCGAGTTCCTCGAGGCCATGGTCACGAAGGCCCCGGATCACAAGACCATGGAGCACCGCTCGCACACGCTCCACGCCTGGACGCAGAAGGGCTGGAAGCGCGGCAAGGGCGGCGGCGAGCCCGTGGTGGCCGCCTTCCACAAGGACGACGTGATGGTCTTCGCCCGGACCGACGCGCAGGTGCGGGCCGCCCTCGACGTGCTCGACGGCGTCGCCCCCGCGGCGGCGGGTGACGGTCCGCTCGCCGGCCGGGTGCGTCCGGGGTCGATCCTCGTGGCGCGGGCCGCCGCGATTGATCCCGACACCAAATGCCCGGTGCTGAAGCAAGGCCGCGGGTTTCGCGTCGCCCTCGGCGAGTCCGAAGGCAGGTCGTTTTACCGGGCGAAGCTCGACATGAAGTCGGCGGCGGCGGCCGGCGAGGCCGTCGCGGTCGCGAAGGGGCTCGCCGCCCTGGCCTCGCTGCGGTGGGGCGACGAGGCCGGCGTGGCGAAGCTCGTGTCGGGACTCGACACGCAGGCCACGGGGGAGACGTGCATGATCGCCTGGGACGCGGCCGCGGGCGACGTCTGGACGGTGGTGGAGAAGGCCGCAAACGAGTGGGAGAAGCGGCACCGCGAGCGGCCGCGGCGCTGGGGGGGCAAGGACGGCTGCCCGATGGGCGAGTGCCCCATGGACGAGGGCAATCGGAAACCGGGGGCTGCGGAGGACGGCGGCCCGCTGCGGGACGACGAATTCTGACCGCCGCGGCGAATGCCAAATGAGGCTGCTGGGGCTCGAACCCAGGACCAACGGATGAAGAGTCCAGACGAACCCGAGGAATAGGCCACGGGCGTGTCGCGGGCCATCACAATCCTCGGAAACGGCGCGTGTCGCTCGGCGCAGGAATCAGGCGCCGAGAGGGCGTTTTGCTACCAGTGCCGAGGACCCACGTTGGACCACGAACCGCGAAACGACAGAGAGTCCGGATTCTGGCCGCGGCCACAGTCGCCCCGGCACACAAAGTTCCTTCTTTCCGCGTGGCATTGGTTGCCTCCCTTGGTTTGCTCCACCCCTAGATTCGCCCCCAAGTCGTTCGGGATCGTATCCCACTTCCTGCAGCAATGACGACCCCTTCTCCAGCCACAGGTCAGCCGCACCGCGGCACGCTCGACGCCTTTCTGGCAGCCGATGAGATCGCGCCGCTGCCCGAACTCTTCGACCGCGATTGGGATACGCTGCGGCGGAAGGCGGGCAGCCAGCTGGCCTGGCGGTTCTGCACGCTGCGAAACCTCGTCGCCTACCGAGGTCGATTCGCCTTCGACCCGATGGGCTTCGCCTGGGGCGGCATCTACCGGACGCTCCTGGTCAGCTCGATCGTGACCACATCGTTTCGCAACGAGGGTCATTTTCGGGCGGGGGAGCGGATCGGCGGCACCAGCGATTTCTTTTCCGGTGCGTTCGCGTTTCCCCGAACGTCGGCGGAGTTCGCCGAGATCGTGCGGATGGTAAACCTTCGGCATCACGTCGCCGGCGTCGTGACCCCGGTCAGCGACGGCCGCGTGCGCGTGGTGCCGGGCTACGAGGCCGACTACGCCTATGTCGCCACCGCCTTCATCGAGTCGATCCGCCGCGGGCTGGGCCTCTGCGGGCTCGACCCCGCCAGCCGTGCCGGCCACGCACTCGCCGAGCAGACGTGCACGATCCTCTACCAATTAGCCGGCTTCACGGGCCTCACCCGCGTACCGCGTGACCTGGCGGCCCATGAGCGGTTTCGCGACGCCTATGACCGCCACCTCCGCGAGCGTCCCCCCTCGCCGCGCGTGCGGCGGATGGCCCAGCAGATCGCCCGTGGGATCGTACCCTACACGGCTTTTATGTCGGGCGTGACAGTTCGCAACCACATCGAGCGGCACATCGACCCGGAGACGCGGGAGTTCCTCTTTCCCGCCGGTGAGATTCCGGCCGAACTGGAGCAACGACGGCAGGAGTGGCAGCGCCGCCAACGCCGACAGCGGACCCTCGGCGACATCCGCGGCAACTCCCTGGCCCGGCAGGCGCTGGCCCTGCGCCCCGACGTGGCCGCGCTCCACCGGGCGTATCACGAGGCGGTGCACGTCAACACCGACGACGCGATCGACGACCGCCTGGTCGGAGCCATCCTGTTGCACGCCCTGGACACCGGCCGCACCGACGGCCGCCCGCTCGAACTGCGGACGATCGACCTCGCCCCCGGCGACGCCCTCATCAGGCAGGGGGAACGGCACGGCGATATGTATGTCGTGCTCTCGGCGACCGCGCCACTGGTCGTGCTGCACGCTCGCGACGGGGCGGAGCCACGGCAGCTCGCTGATCTCGCCGCGCCTACCGTGCTTGGCGAAATCGGGATGTGGCGGGGCCAGCCCGCCGTAGCCACCGTGACGACGCGGGAGACCAACCGTCTCGACCTTCTCGTGATCGATGCGGCACGGTTCGAAGCGCTGAAGGAGGAGCCCGGGTTCCGGGCTGCCACCGCCGCGGAGGTGCAGCGGCGGCTGGCGCTCAACTCGTCACTCGTCGGCACGCTGCTCGACGACTCTGCCGCCCGCACCAGAAGCCCACTGCTGGCCTCGATCGCCCAACTCTTCCGGTTCCTCATCGGCGACTCGCACGTCGCCCTCGACGCGGTCATCGGGCTTCCCGACGAGGCCACGCCCGCGGAGTGCGTCGATGCCCTGCGGCAGCAGGTGGACGAAGCCATTCGGGCCGGCGGCCTCCCAGCCGAGCTCGCGACCTACCTGGCCAACGTGGTGGCCACCATCGGCTGAAGCGGTGACGGACAGGTTCGCGGGCGAATCCAGGCGGTCGCGGATGCCGGAAATGCCGCCGCAGTCCATGGCAGACATGCCATGGGGCGGGTATCATGCCGAACTTCTCCCCGCTACTCGCGTTCGGGTCTCACCTCGTGTCGAAAGCCTACGCAGGTAGCTGGAGTCTTGTCACCGGGGCCTCCTCGGGGATCGGCGCCGAGTTTGCGCGGCAGTTGGCCGCTCGCGGTATGCATTGCGTGTTGGTGGCCCGCCGCGAGGATCGCCTGCATGCCCTGGGGCGGGAGCTCGAGGCTGCCCATGGCATCCGCTGTGAGATCGTTGCCGCCGACCTGTCAAAGCCCCATGCGGGGCGCGAACTGCTCACCGAGGTGTCCCGTCGTGGCATCGCGGTGGAGCTGCTGGTCAACAATGCGGGCTTCGGCATGGTGTCGTCGGTGGAGCAGACCGACGTCGGACGGGCCCTCGAGTTGATTCAGGTCAACGTCGCAGGCTTGACGGAGTTGACGCTGTTGGCTGCCAAGGAAATGGTGGCGCGCGGGCACGGTGGGATTATCAACATCGGATCGATCGTGTCGTTCCAGCCCGTGGGCTACATGGGGGTCTACGCGGCGAGCAAAGCGTACGTGCTCCACTTCAGCGAGGCACTGTGGGCGGAACTGCGGCCCCACGGAGTGACGGTGACGACGCTCTGCCCGGGAACGACGCGGACCCAGTTCTTCGATCAGTCCGGCGTTCCCGGCTGGGCCGAGCGGAACCGCGGCCAGGACGTGCAAACGGTGGTCCGCGCCGGGCTCGACGCGTTCGACTCCGGTCGGCACTACGTGGTCTCGGGTTGGACCAATTATCTCGCGTCTCTCGCCGTGCGGTTTGCCACTCGGGCCGCGGTGGTCAAGTGGAGTCTGTCAATCTTCCGCTCGCATGGTTAGTCCTCCGGTAACGCGTCGCACCGATCTGGATGCCCTGCGCAGCTTCGCGATGCTGCTGGGCGTGGCGCTGCACGCGGCGATGAGTTTCGTGCCTTTTCCGTGGCCCGTGCGCGACACCGAGCGGAGCGACGTACTCCTGCTCTTTATCGGGGCAGTGCATGGCTTTCGCATGCCGCTCTTCTTCCTGCTGAGCGGCTACTTCACGATGCTCGTCTACGGCCGCCGCGGGCTCGCGAGCCTGCTTGAGCAGCGGTTCACGCGGATCTTGCTGCCGCTGGTCATTGCCACGATTACGATTGTGCCACTCGACACGGTGATAGAGGCCTACGCCTTGCGTACGAACCGTCCGGAGCCCGCCCTTACAGTCATGCTCTCCGGTGACGAGGCCACGGTGCGCCGCGAGCTCATGGCCCCCGGCAGAGTCGATCGAAAGGATGCCTTCTGGGGCCTCACGCCGCTTGCGTGGGCCACGATGCGCGGCGATCCTGCGATTGTGGCCGCAGTACTCGACGCCGGCGGCGATCCGAACGAACGCGATGGCAGCGGCAACATGTCGCTTCACCATGCCGCCTACTTCGGCCGGGACGCGGCGGCGAAGATTCTCGTCGAGCGGGGAGCAGACCCGATCGCCGTAAACGCGGTCGGCCGGATGCCTGCGGCGATGACGAGTCTACCAGCCGATCTCGTCAGCGAATTGGCGCCCCTCACCGGCATGCATCCCGTCGGCGTCGATGAGGTCCTAGCCGGTCGCGAGCGGCTGCGTGCCGTTCTGTCCACGGGGCCGAATCCGCAGGGTACGCTCGGCGGGCCGCTCGACCGGGCGACCCTCGCGTGGTCCGATGTCTTGTCGGCGGAATGGCTCCGCCCACACGTCGGTTCGGTGTCGTTGCATCTCGTGCAGACGAACATCTTCCACCATCTGTGGTTCCTCTGGTTTCTTTGCTGGCTGGTTGCCGCGTTCGCGATCCTCGCCATCACGGGCCTCCTGCCGACCGGCCGAGGGCGTTGGTGGCTCGTGGCGGCCTCGTGCGTGCCGCAGCTCGTGATGGGGATGTCGATGGCGGCGGGCTACGGCCCCGACACGTCGTTCGGGATCCTGCCGCGGCCGCACCTGCTCATTTTTTACGCCTGCTTCTACTTCTTCGGCGTCGCCACGTTCGCCGCGGAAGGCCTCGACACGCGGCTCGGTCGCCGTTGGAAACTGCTGGTGCCGACGGCGATCGTACTGCTCGTGGCCGGCATCGCGACGATGAACGACCGGCTGCTTGCCGGCGTGCTGCAGCCCACCTACGCGTGGGCGATGTCGTTGGGGCTGATCGGGCTGTTCTCCAGGATCTGCCCCAGGCCCAGCCCGATCATGTCGTGGCTAGCCGACGCCTCGTACTGGATGTACCTCGTGCACCCGCCGGTCGTGATGGTGGCACAGATGATCGTCCGCCCGTGGGCGATGCCCGCGGACCTCAAGTTTCTCGTGGTCATGGCGATGGTGACGCCGGTGCTGCTCCTGAGCTACCGCTACGGCGTGCGATTCACGGCGATCGGTAGGCTCCTCAACGGCCCACGCGACGTGTCGGCGGCCCGCGCGGCGTCTCCGGCCTAGCAGACTGTGGAACAAGTCTGCCGCCGCAGGATGCGGCGACCGCCGGCCGGTGCGTTTCTTGGCGACCTCGTTGGTGGGATTGGTGCCGTGCGGCTCGATCACCGGCAGCAGTTCAGTTCCGGCGATCATCGAGCACCTCCAGTCGTCGCGTAGGTCCCGGTGCCGTTCGTACTTGGGCTGCTCTCGCCGTCCACCTTCACTTCATCGATGAGGGTTCTCGCCTGCCGGATGCCGAGTTCGTCCGCCGTGGTGAGCCCGAATCGGCAAGGCCGCCGGCGTCCGCGTGTCCGTGAGCCCCAACGACCCCGGGAAGGTGAAGTACGCATCGGCCCACGACCTACGTAGGGCATTCGGCGAACGCTGGGCCGCCCGGTTGATGCCAGCCCAACTCCAGGAACTGATGCGGCACGAGTCGATCGAAACGACGCTGCGCTTTTACGTGGGCAGAGATGCCCGACGGACCGCCGACGCGGCTTGGGCGGCGTTCGCGGCGTCGCGGCCCAAGAGTGTGGAGGCGTCAGGTGACAGTTTGGCTACCAGTGCCCCTTCCGGACCGCCTCCGCCGCCCACCGAGAATCGTCGTAAACCCAAGCGGCGGCAGGGAGTTATCCCCACGCCGAGATCCAGTGAGGCTGCTGGGGCTCGAACCCAGGACCAACGGATTAAAAGTCCGATGCTCTACCGACTGAGCTACAGCCTCGGAACAAATCGTACCGAAGCCGCCATCGGGAGCAACCGATCGCGATTCGCGGAAGCGATCTCCGCGAAAAATGCCCGAGAGAGGACTTGAACCTCCACCCAGTTACCTGGACAAGAACCTGAATCTTGCGCGTCTGCCAATTCCGCCACTCGGGCGAGTGCGGCCGCTCTGCAGCGGCAGGTATCCAGATGCTACCAGCGGCACCGGGCGTGGCAAGATGGCCGCCCGGCACGACCGGATTTCGTCCCCTGCCGAGCCGCCCTGCCGAGCCGGACAGGCTCGCGCCGCCCCGCCTCCGGACGCGGCCGTCCGCGGCCCGCGTTCATTCCACGGTCACGCTCTTGGCGAGGTTTCGGGGCTTGTCCACGTCGCAGCCGCGGAGCACGGCGATGTGGTAGGCCAGCAGCTGCAGCGGGATCGCCGCCACGATCGGCTGGAGAAAGTCCGGCGCCTCCGGCACCTCGATCACGTCGTCGGCCAGTTCGCGCACCCGCGCGTCGCCTGGGCTGGCGATCGCGATCACCGGCCCCTTCCGGGCCTTGATCTCCTCCACGTTGAGCAGCACCTTCTCGTACACGGCGCCCTGGGGGATCAGGAACACGCTCGGCGTCGAGGCATCGACCAGCGCGATCGGCCCGTGCTTCATCTCCGCCGCCGGGTAGCCCTCGGCGTGGATGTAGCTGATCTCCTTGAGCTTGAGCGCGCCTTCGAGCGCCACCGGGAAGTTGTGTTGCCGACCGAGGTAGAGAAACGTGCCGGCATCCCGATACTTCGCCGCGATCCGCTGGATCGCCGCGTCGGCCTGCAGGGCCTGCGCCACCAGGTCCGGGAGTTGCTCGAGGGCCGCGATGTAGGCGAGCCCCTGCTCGTAGCCCATGTGCCGCAGCCGGCCGAAATAGAGGGCCAGCAACGCGAGCACCACGCACTGGCTCGTAAACGCCTTCGTGCTCGCCACGCCGATCTCCGGACCGGCGTGCAGGTAGATGCCGCCGTCGGCCTCGGTGGCGACCGTGCTTCCCACGACGTTGCAGATCGCGAGCGTGGGATGCCCCTTCCGCTTCATCTCCCGCAGGGCGGCCAGCGTGTCGGCCGTCTCGCCCGACTGCGTGATCGCGAAGAGGAGGGTGCCCTCGCCGATCGGCGGATTGCGATAGCGAAGCTCGCTGGCGTATTCCACCTCCACCGGGAGCCGGGCGTATTCCTCGATCAGGTACTCGCCGACGAGGGCCGCGTGCCAACTCGTGCCGCAGCCGGTGAGCACGATCCGGTTGATGTGCTGCAGTTGCCGCGGCGTGAGGTTCAGGCCGCCGAACACGGCCGTGGCGTCGTCCCGCGAAAGCCGGCCCCGCATCGCCGCCCGGATCGTCTCGGGCTGCTCGTGGATCTCCTTGAGCATGAAGTGGGCGTAGCCGCCCATATCCACGTCGGCCGCGGTCAGTTCCAGCGGCAGCACGGCCGGCTCGACCCGCCCCGAATCGCGATGCATCACGCGGAGCGAGTCGTGGGTGACCACCGCCACCTCGTGGTCGGCGAGGTGAACGATCCGGTCGGCATGCCCGGCCAGCGGGCTGGCGTCGCTCGCGATGAAGTGCTCGCCGTCCCCGACGCCCACCACCAGCGGGCTGCCGCACCGCGCCGCCACCAGGAGGTCGGGCCGGTCGCGGAAGAGCACGAGCAGGCCGTAGGTGCCGCGCAGGTGGCCGATCGCCTCGCGCACGGCCACCACCCACGCCTCGTCGGCGGGATCGTCGGCCTGCCGGGCGGCTCCGGAGGCGAGCAACCGCTCGAGGCTGCTGTCGATCAGGTGGGCGATCACCTCCGTGTCGGTCTCGGACCGAAACACGTAGCCTTCCGCCTCGAGCCTGGCCCTGAGGCCGCGAAAGTTCTCGATCACGCCGTTGTGCACCACGGCCACGCGGGGGGCGACCGTCGCATCGCGACAGCCGAGATGCGGGTGGGCGTTGGCGTCGGTGGGCGCGCCGTGGGTGGCCCAGCGGGTGTGGCCGATGCCGATCGAGCCCTCGGTCGGCTCCGCCTGCAGCAGCGCCTCCAACCTCGCGAGACGACCGGCCGCCTTGCGCACCAGAATGCCGCCGTCGTCGTTCAGCGTCGCGACGCCCGCGGAGTCGTAGCCCCGGTATTCGAGCCGTCGGAGTCCTTCGACGATCAGGTCGGTCGCCTGGCGGAAACCGACGTAGCCCACGATCCCGCACATGTGCACAATCCTTTCGCGGGGGCATCGCCATCGGGCGATGCCCGTGAGTTCTCCCAACCGCTTCACGCCGCCCACCTCTCATTCTACCGGCTGCAGGCCCCGCCATGACTCGCCCGCACACGGAAGCCCCGACCGCCTTGATCGCGATCCCGGCCCGCCTTTCGAGCCAGCGGTTGCCCCGCAAAATGCTGCTGGCGGAGACCGGCCACCCCCTCATCGAGCACACCTGGCGGGCGGCCCGGGCGGCCCGTCGTGCCGCCGGGGTGGTCGTGGTGACCGACAGCGAGGCGATCGCCGCGGCCGTGCACGGATTCGGCGGTTCGGCGGTGATGACCTCGCCCGAATGCACGAGCGGCACGGCCCGGATCGTGGAGGCCCTCCCCCGCCTGCCGGCGGCCGACGTGATCGTCAACGTGCAGGGAGACGAGCCGGAGCTGGCCGCCACGGCGATCGATGCGGCGATCGACCTGCTCGACCGCTGTCCGGCCGCCGGAGTCGCCACGCTCGTGACGCCGATGCGCACCGAGCAGGACCTGCACGATCCTGCCGCCGTGAAGGCCGTGCTGACGCCGTGGCGCGATGCCGACGCGACCGGCCGCGGGGCCGCCCCCGTTGCCGGCGCCTGGCGGGCGATCTACTTCAGCCGGGCCCCCGTGCCCGCGGCCCGCGACTGGCACGAGTCCCACCTCCGGGCCGAGCCGCCGCTCTACTGGCAGCACGTGGGCCTCTACGCCTACCGCCGCAGCGTGCTGGAGGCCTGGAACGCGCTGCCCGAATCGCGGCTGGCGGCGCACGAAAGCCTGGAGCAGCTGCGCGTGATCGAGGCCGGCATCCCGATCGTGGCCGGCGTGATCGACCACGCCGCCCGCGGCATCGACACCCCCAAAGACTACGCCGCCTTCGTGGAGCGGGCGCGGTCCCGGGCCTGAGACGACAGCGAACGGTGCCCGCCGGTCATTTCTGGACCGGCACCACGAGCACGCTGGCGGCCGCATGCGTGAGCACGGCCTCCGAGGTGCTGCCGAGGAGCCAGCGGGAGAACGCGTCGGTCGGCGTGCGACCGAGGACGATCAGGTCGGCGCCGTCCGCCTTGGCCTGCTCCAGGATCTTCTCGCCCGGGTTGCCCTGCCCGACGATCGGCGCATGGCCGCGAAACGCGGCCGGGAGCTCTTCCTGAAACGACTTCAACGCGCCGCCGAGCGCCGTCACCTCGTCTTCGTGTTCCTTCTGCCAGGCCTGCGCCATCGCGGCGGCATCCGGATCGCGAACCCGCTTCTCCACCCACTCGGGCAGCGGTCCGGCGAGCATCGCCTCGGTGACGCCGATCACGCGACCGTCGGCATCGCCGGGCCAGCGGAGACCGCCCACGACCTGCGCCACCGCCCTCGCGCTGGCGGGATGATGGCAGACGAGCGCCCGAATCCCGCGGCCCGCCGGCGGCGCCGAGCGGGCGACGAGCACCGGCAGGTTCGCTCCGTGCACGACGGCCCGCGACACGCTTCCGAGCAGAAACCGCTCCAGCGAGCCGTGGCCCCGGGCCCCGACCACGAGCAGGTCGGCATGCCAGCCCTCCGCCGATTCCAGGATGCCCACCGCCGCCGGCTTGGAGCTGCAGATCATCTCCGGCTTGCGGGCCATGCCCTGCGGCAGCAGCCCGCAGGCCTCCTCGAAGAGCGCCGCAGCGGCGCCGTCCACGATCGCCTGCGGTCGGCCCGGCAGCCGCTTCTCCAGCTCGAGCGGCGAAAAGTAGATCGCCACGGCATCGGCGGCGGGGTTCACGAGTGCTGCCGCGAGCCGGACCGCGTCGAGCGACGACGCCGAACCATCCACCGCGATCAGGATCTTCATCGATTGTCTCCGCGTGTTTCGAACCGGACGTCCGGCGAGCACAACAGTCTACCGAATCGGTCAACTCGCGGGGGGCCGCATCAGCCGATCGGCACCTTCCCCCGTTCCCCGGGCACCTCGCGGACGAGCCGCGGCACCGCGTAGCCGGGGAGCGAATCCCACAAACCGCGGTGCAGCGCGACCGCCCGATCCTCCGCCACCTCGAAGTGCGCCGCGCCGCTGACGCGGTCGAGCAGATGGAGGTAATACGGCACCACGCCGATCTCGACGAGCCGGCCGGAGAGCGCCCGCAGGGTCTCCACGGAATCGTTGACGCCGGCCAGCAGCACCGCCTGATTGAGCAGCAGGGCGGGCGCCGCGGCGAGGCGGCGGACGGCGTGCGCCACGGCGTCGTCGAGTTCCGCCGGGTGATTGGCATGGATGACGACGACGCTCGTGAGCCGCGACCCGGAAAGCAGCGCCACGAGCCCGTCCGTCACGCGGCTCGGGAGCACGACCGGGAGCCGCGAGTGGATGCGGAGCCGGCGCACGTGGGGAATCGACTCCACCCGGCCCACGATGCGCGCCAGGCGGTCGTCGTCCGCCAGCAGCGGGTCGCCCCCCGAGAGGATCACTTCCTCGATCGTGGGATCGGCCGCGACGGCGGCGAGCGCGGCCGCGACGCCCGCCTGCGTGGCGCCGTGCTCCGCATAGGGAAACGCGCGGCGGAAACAGTAGCGGCAATTCACGGCGCAGGCGCCCGTCAGCAACACGAGCGCGCGGCCGGCGTATTTCTTCACGAGCCCGGGCGCCGCCAGCGCCGCCGACTCCTCCAGGGGGTCGGCGGTGAAGCCCGGCGGATGCTCCCCTTCGCGGGCCTGCGGGAGAACCTGCAGCAGCAGCGGATCCCGCGGGTCGCCCCGTCGCATCCGGGCGGCGAACCCCCGGGGCACGAGCAACGGAAATCCGGCGCTCGACCGCTCGATCTCCGCCGCGAGGTCGGCGTCGAGGCCGAGCGTCCGGCAGAGGTCCCCGGCATCCCGGATCGCCTCGGACAGCTCGCGCTGCCAGCGGGCGGGCTCCGGCGCGGTGGCCGGCGGAGTCACAGCGGCGGACAGGGGCTGCATGGGCAACACGCTCCGGGCACCGGCGGACACCGGCCGAAACCTTGAAACCGGCATCGACGTTGACAGGCCGCGCGGGCGCGGCCACTCTTGTCGTTCTTCCGCTCCGCCGGTTCGGCCAAGGATACGGCCGGCGGCGGCGGAAGGAAACGCACATCGCCCAACAAGGAACCCTTTTCGTGGCAGGCTACAACACGAGCGAATTCAAGAAGGGGCTCAAGGTCCAGATCGACGGCGACCCCTACATCATGATCGAGTGCAACTTCGTGAAGCCGGGCAAGGGGCAGGCGCTCTACAAGTGCAAGCTTCGCAACCTGCTGCGCAACACCGTCCTCGACCGCACCTACAAGAGCGGCGACTCGCTCGATGCGGCCGACATCAGCACCATCGACGCGCAGTTCCTCTACAAGCAGGGGGAGCAGTTCGTGTTCATGGACAACGCCAGTTACGAGCAGTACGAGCTCACCAAGGAGCAGGTGGACGACTCCTGGAAGTGGATCAAGGAGGGCACGGTCTGCTCGATGCTTCTCTACAACGGCAATCCGATCTCGATGGAGCCGCCGAACCACATGGTGTTGAAGGTGGAGTACGCCGAGCCGGCGATCCGGGGCAACACGGCGACCAACCTGACGAAGCCGGTGAAGCTGGAGACGGGTGCCGAGGTGATCGTGCCGGCCTTCATCGAACAGGGCGACACGATCAAGATTGACACCCGGACGGGCGACTACCTGGAACGCGTGAAGGTCTGACCGCAGCGGGTCGGCCCCGCGTCAGCGACGCGCCGCCGGCGGCGAGCCGGCGCGGGGCAGCGTGCGCCGCTCAGTCCCACCACCAGCGGCCTTCCGGCAGCTTCGCGGCGGCGGTGCGGGCGGCCTCGACCGTGCCCTTCTCGTCCATGAGCAGGTTCGGCGAGTCGAGCGCCGTGCGCGGATACATCGTCACGCCGCCGCCGATCGGGGTGAGCAGGCGGTTCTGCCGCCACACCGCGTTGATCGCCGGCTCCACGTGCGTCGGCGGCGTGTGCTGCTCAATCGTGCAGACGCCTTCGTCGCGCAGCCCTTCCGCGGCCCACTGGGCCTTGCCGTAGGCGTCGTGCTCCTGCATGTAGGCCGCCACGACGGCCAGATCGACGAGGTTTCGCAACTGGGCGTAGACCGGGTTCCGGGCGGCGATCTCGGGGTACTTGCGGGTGAACGTCTCGGTGAACTGTTTGCTGGCCCCGCTGGCCTTGTCGGCATTGAGGCGACGGCCATCCGGCATCACCACCTCGTCGGCGCCGCAGAGTTTCACGCCCCGGCCCACCAGTTCGATCGCCAGGTCGTCGCCGCTGATCCGCACGCACTCATACTCGGGCGTGAAGTACCAGCGCTGCAGGGCGTTGGCCGCCACGGCGCCCGCGCTCGCCAGATCGATCCACGACTTCATCGGCACCGGCGGCCGTTCGAGGCCGATCCCGATCAGCTTCATCCGGTAGTCGGCCTCCACGAGCACCTGCGCGTAGTGGGTGGCCGGCGACACGCCCTGCACGCTCACCACCTGCGGGCCCAGCGACTCGCCGAGGCCGCTCACGATGGCGTCGGCGCCGACCTGCGGGTTCACGCGGCCCACCTTGCGGAGGAAAGCCTGCATGGCCGCGAGGCCTTCCTTCGTCGGATCGATCGAGCATCCGATGAGCCGATCCTGCGGTTGCCCCGGCGGGAAGGCGCGGATCACGGCGGCGAGGTCCTCGAGGAGGACGGTCGGGCTGCCGGTCTCGGCGCCGATCACCCGGCCGGTGGCATCCGCCATCCACGGCTCGGCGGGGCCCGCGATCACCACCTCACCCTTCGCGTCGCCCTCGGCCGGATAGACGAACACATACTGCACCCGCGTGAGCCCGGCGAGTTTGACGATCTCATCCGGGATGCCGCGGCCCGCCGCTGCGGCCTGCGCGAGCTGGGCTTCGAGCCGCGAGAGGGCGACCTTGCGGAGCTTCGACCCTTTCCGCAGGTCGCCGGGCAGGGCCGCCACGGCGGCCGTCCGCCGCTCCATCGACAGGCCCGCGTCGGGAACGGACCGCGTTCGGAGCACGCCCTGCGGATCGATCATCACGCCGCCACCGACGCCACCGCCGGCAACACCACCACCGGCACCTCCGGCGCCACCACCGGCACCACCCAGACCGCCACCGAGGCCGCCGCCACCGCCGCCACCACCCAGCCCGCCGCCGCCACCCCCCAGCCCGCCGCCGCCGAGTTGCGCGTGGGCCATCCCCGCGTGGAGGGCCAACAGCATCACGACACACCACTGCCAGCGGCCGAGCGCCGAGCGAAGAAGCGAAAGCGTCATGGAAATTCTCGCGGAAACGTGCGGATCCCGCCCTCGCGGGCCGGACTCTGTCCGGACCTTGGGCGCCCCGGAAGCAGACCTTCACCCTTCTTTGTCGGCCGGTCTGCCCGAAAAATCCTCACATTTTCCATCACCCCACGCCGACGGCCGCACGTCCCGGAGGCCCGCGCCGGGGCGGTTCCTGATCCCGCCGCCTCGATCCCAGCGAAACCGCGGCCCGCACGCTCCCGGGGCCGAGCAGGTCGGCGATCTCCCGGTAGGACTGGGGCGACCATTCCATCCGGCCCCGGTCCGCATCCAGGAGCACCCGGGTGCCGTCGGCAAGGTCCACGACGATCCGCAGCGGCACCTGGCCGGGGTGGCGACGGACGACGTCGGCCAGGCGGTCCACCGTGGCGGCGTCGTGCGTCCCGTCGGTGAGCTTCACGGTCACGCCCTTCGCCGCCAACCGCCACACGTCGCCCACCGGCACGATCTCGTTGACCACGAGGTTCGTCTCCTCGCTGCCGGCACGCCGGTCGATCGAACCGGCCACCACGACCACGGCGTCGGGCTGGATGCATTCGCCCAGCCGCGCGTAGTCCTCCGGCCAACAGATCGTGCGCACGAGGCCCTCCATGTCCTCGAGGTCGAACATCCCGTACCGCGTGTGCGTCGAGCCGGGGCGGGCCTGCTTGGTGTTGGAGAGTTTGAGCGCCGCGACGAGCCCGCCGATCACCACCTCACCCTTCGCCTTCACGGCGCCGAGCCCGGCGGTGCCGTGCGTGCAAATGCAGTCGAGCAAGTCCTTGTATTCCGCCAGCGGATGGCTGTGCATGTAATAGCCCAGCACCTCCTTCTCGTTCGACCGCATCTCCAGGTCGGAGAGCGGCGGCACGTCAGCCAGCCCGTCCCGGGGCTCGGCCTTCGCGGCCGGCGCGTCGGCCGGCGGCCCGTCGAAGGCCTCGAAGAGATTCTTCTGGCCGCTCTTGCGGTCGGCGAGCCGGGAGGCGCCCGCCGCCATCGCCCGCTCGATGCCCGCCAGCACCGCGCCCCGATGCGGCCCGAGCCCGTCGAGCGCGCCCGCCTTGGCGAGGTTCTCGATGGCCGTCTTGTTGACGACCGACGAGTCGAGCCGGCCGCAGAAATCGTGCAGGTCGCGGTACGGGCCGTTCTTGTTCCGCTCGGCGGCGATCGCCTCGGCGGCCTGCACGCCGCAGCCCTTGATCGCGGCCAGGCCGAAGATGATCCGGCCGTCCGCCACCGAGAAGTCGGGCAGCGACGCATCGACGTCGGGCGGGGCCACTTCGATCCCCATCCGGCGGCAGTCCTCGATGTGCTCGACGAGGGCGTCCTTCTTCTTGAAATTGCGCCCCGTGATGTCGCCCGAGAGCAGCGCGGCCATGAACTCCACCGGGTGGTGCGTCTTGAGATAGGCCGTCTGCCAGGCGAGCAGGGCGTAGGCGGTGGAGTGGCTCTTGTTGAAGCCGTAGCCGGCGAACTTCTCGATCAGGGCGAAGACCTCCTCCGCCTGCTGCTTCGTCATGCCCTTGGCCTGCGCCCCGTTGACGAACTGCTCGCGGAAGGCGGCGATGGTCTCCAACTTCTTCTTGCTGATCGCCTTGATGCAGGTGTAGGCGGAGGAGAGCTCGATCCCGCCGAGCCGCTCCAGGATCCGCATCACCTGCTCCTGGTAGACCATCACGCCGTGGGTCTCGCCGAGCACGTCCTTCATCACCGGATGGAGAAACTCGGCCCGCTTGCGGCCGTGCTTCACCGCCACGTATTCGTCCACCATGCCGCCCTCGAGCGGCCCGGGGCGGTAGAGGGCGTTGACGGCGACGATGTCGAGGAAGTGGTCGGGCTTCATCCGCTGGAGCAGGTCGCGGATGCCGCCGCTTTCCAGCTGGAAGATGCCCTTCGTCTCGCCGCGGCAGAGCGTGGCGAACGTGGCCGCGTCGTCGAGCGGGAAGGCGAGGGGGTCGATGCGGCGGCCGTGCGTGCTGGCGATGATGTCGAGCGTCTTGGCGACGACGGTGAGGTAGCGAAGGCCGAGGAAGTCCATCTTCATCAGGCCCGCGCGTTCCACGTCGCCCATCGCCCACTGCGTGATCACTTCCTCCTTGCCCGTCACCCGCTGCAGCGGCACGTATTCCACGAGCGGCCGGTCGGCGATCACCACGGCCGCGGCGTGCGTGCCCACGTTCCGGGCGAGTCCCTCGATCCGCCGCGCGAGATCGACCAGTTCGCGGACCTCGCCGTCGGCCTCGCAGGCCGCGGCCAGCTGCGACCCGGGCGCGGCGGCATCGTCGAGCGAAATGCCGAGCTGGTCGGGCACGAGGGCCACGATCTGATCCACCCGCGGAATCGGCATGCCGAGCGCCCGGCCGACGTCCCGGATCGCCGCCCGGGCCGCGAGCGTGCCGAAGGTGCCGATCTGGGCGACGTTGGCCTCGCCGTACTTCTTCTTGACGTAGTCGATGACCTCGCCGCGCCGCTCCTTGCAGAAGTCGATGTCGATATCGGGCGCCTCGCGGCGGTTGATGTCGAGGAATCGCTCGAAGAGCAGGTCGTACTCGAGCGGGCAGACGTGCGAGAGGTAGAGCGAGTAGGCGACCAGGGCGCCCACGCCCGATCCTCTCGCCGCCGCCGGGATCTCCCGCTCCCGCGCGTGCCGCACGAAGTCCCAGACGATCAGGAAGTAGCTCGCGAAGCCGAGCGTGTCGATCACGCCGAGCTCGCGGTCGAGCCGCTCCATCACGGTCGGGTGGAGCGTGCGGCTCCCGTCCGCGGCGTCGTCCACCCACCGCTTCGGCAGGTCGGCATAGCGTTCGCGCAGGCCCTCCAGGCAGAGCCGCCGCAACTCCTCGCTCGCCGTCCGGCCGCCGGGCACTTCGAACCCGGGGAAGTGTCGTTTGCCGAGGTCGAGCTCGATCGCCACCGAGTCGGCGATCTGCTGGCTCCGCGCCACCGCCGCCGCGACGAACCCGCGGTCATGCCCCGGAAAGGCCTCGTGCATCTCGGCGGGGCTCTTCAGGTAGAACTCGCTCGAGTCCATCCGCATCCGGGAGGCGTCGTTGCGGAAGCGTCCTGTGTTGACGCAGAGGAGGATGTCCTGGGCCTCCGCATCCTCGCGATTGACGTAGTGGCAGTCGCAGGTCGCGACGGGCGGAATCCCGAGTTCGCGGGAGATCTCCAGGGCGGCGTCAGTCACCTGCCGCTGCACGTCGAGGCCGTTGTCCTGGATCTCGATGAAGTAGCGGTCGCCGAACACGCTCTGAAACCAGCCGGCGATCTCCTTCGCCTGGGCGAGCGACTCCCGCTGTTCGCGCGACGAGCCGATGAGCGACCGGCTGAACTCGCCCGACAGGCAGCCGGAGAGGCAGACGATCCCCTCGCCAAACTCCTCGAGGAGCTCGCGGTCGATCCGCGGCTTGAAGTAGAAGCCCTCCAGGTAGGCCTTGGTCGCGAGCTGCAGCAGGTTGGCGAACCCGGTCCGGTCGCGGGCCAGCAGCGTGAGGTGGTAGCTCGATTCCTTCTGGCTGCCGGCGTCCTTCTGAAAGCGGCTGCCGGGCGCGATGTAGGCCTCGTAGCCGATGATCGGATTGATGCCGGCGGCCTTCGCGGCCTGGTAGAACTCGAGCGCGCCGTGCAGGTTGCCGTGATCGGTGATCGCCAGGGCGTTCATGCCCAGCTCCACCGTGCGGGAGACGAGCCGATCGATGGGGCTGGCTCCATCGAGCAGGCTGTAGTGGCTGTGGCAGTGCAGGTGGACGAAGGACTGCGTGCTCATCCGTGGGCCTCGCTGGGGAAGCGGGCATTGTACAGGCGGCAAAAGGCCCCTGATCAGCGGCGATTCGTCGGGGCCGCGGAGCCGTCCGCGGCGGCCGTCACGGTTCGCCGATCTGCCGGAGCAGTTCGGCGAGCCGGGCCTGCAGGTCGAGCAGCCCCTGCCAGTTGGGGAATTCGAGTTCGACCTTGTCGTTGCCGGGCCGGAGCACGGCGCCTTCGCTCGCCTCGCGGAGCACGCCGTGCACGTATTCGAGCAGCTCGCTCATCTCGGCCGTCTGGGACGGGCTCAGGCGTTCTGGCAGCGGCGGCGGCCCCTCGGGCAGAAGCGGCGACCGCACGCGGCCCATGTCCTCGATCACGTCCGAATCGTGGCTGGCGATCTGCCGCATCCGTTCGCGCATCCGCTGCGCCTTGCCGTCGGCGGCGGCAGCGTTTCCCCCGGTCACCTCGGAGATCCGTCGGTCGATGTCGCTGTGCGACCCGACGAGCAGGAGCGACCGCCCGACGGCGATCATGTCGCCGTTGCGGACGATCCGCACCTGGATGTCTTCGCCGTTGACCTTGGTGCCGTTGGTGCTCTCCAGGTCGGTGGCGACGATCTTGTCGTTATCCGCCTGGAGCTTGAGGTGGTATCGGCTGATCCGCTCGTCGTTGAGCTGGACCGAATTGCCCTCTTCCCGGCCGATCGTGACGGGGGTGGAGATGCGTTCGAACACCTTCCCGCGATCGGCTCCGTGGAGCACGCGCAGCGTGATGTGGGCCATGGCAGTGTCTGCGTCCACCGGATCGGACGGGCCGTCAAGGCCCGGTGCCCCCGATTCCGTCCGCCGGGACGACTCGCTTTCTCCCGTGGGTATACGCCGGGACCACCCGGCTGGTCAAAGCCCCGGCCGGGTCGGGCGGTCGCGGTGATGATTTCGCAAGTCTCCGGGACCGGTTAGGATGACCCCGTCACGCGTCCGTAGCTCAATTGGATAGAGCATCGGTCTTCGGAACCGAGGGTTGCAGGTTCGAGTCCTGCCGGGCGTATTCAGGGCGGGTTTTTGGCGGGCCGCTCGCCGGAAGCGAGCGGTCGCAGCCCAGGCAAACCTTGGCTTTGGCTGCGGCTGCTCCAAGCGAAGCGAGGCCAGGGATGGCTCGCGCCGCGGACAAAGAAGCTTGCAGGTTCGAGTCCTGCCGGGCGTATTCGCCGGGCGTATTCGCCGGGCGTATTCAGGGGCGTATTCAGGGCGGGTTTTTGGCGGCCCGCTCGCGGGAAGCGGCGGTCAATCGGCCGGCGACGGCACGACCGGCCCCACCGGCTTGCCGTCCGCGCCGAAGAATTCGACGCTGCCGGCGCGATCCTCCGCGCCGGTGCCCACCGCGATCGCATCGACGCCGGCGGCGTCCTTGATCTCGATCCGCCCGCCGCCGCCGCCCACGACCCGCCCGACGTGCACGAGCACGGTGCCGTCGGTGCCGGTCACCACGAGTTCGCGGCAGACCAGTTGCTCCGCCTCGACGACCTGGGCGGCCAGCGCATCGACCCGTTCCGGCGGCAGGGCCGCGGCGCGAACCGCGAGGCCGATGGCCAGAAAGAGCAGCGGGTAGACGGTCCAGCGTTCGCGACTGTTCATACGCGACGATTCCTCGATGACGGTTCGCTCAATCGGCGTGCAGTTGCCGCAGCCGGGCCGAGAGCCGGAGGATGAGTTGCACCCGCTCGAACTGGTCGAGCCATTCGGCCGTGACGGCGGCGACCGCGTCGGGAGGCGGAGCCACCGCACCGGATGCACAGCTCGCGCCGAGCTGGGCGGCGGCCGAGGCACGATACGCGGAGAGCGTCCTGTCGCCGTAGAACAACACCGGCGTGAAGTCCTCGCTGAAGAAGGCCGCGACCGGCACCCGCTGCCCGCCGCAGACCTTCAGGTGCGCGGCGATGTCGGGCCGGGCATCGCGGTCGAGGAACCGCAGGTCGATCGCCGGGGCGGCCGCGGCGAAGTGCGCGAAGATCGGGCACTGGTTGACGCAATCGCCGCACCACGCGCCGGCGAGGACGAGCACCGGCATGGGCCGCACGAAGCCGCCGAGCAGGGCCCGCTGCGCCGGCGTGAGCACCACGCGGTCGTGGAAGGCCGCCCAGCGGGCCCGCTGGTCCGGCGTGCCATGCCGCTCCAAGAAGGCCTCGTAGGGCAGCGCGGCGGCGAAGGCCGCGGCCCATGCCTCGGATGTCGGCGGCGTGCCGGCCCCGGCGATCGCCGCTGGGGCTCCGGTCGGCGAAACGATGTCTGCCATGCATGCTCCTCGCGATGGTGCGGATCGTGACTCGTCGGGATCATATCGTCTCGCTGCGGATTGCGCGGACCATCCAGCCCCCCGCGGCGGGCGAAGCCTGGGCGATCTGGGCCATCGCGGAGCGTGGGCGGATGCCGAAAAAAGCGTGCTGCAATCGGCATTGACCCCGCAAAACAGGCTCCCTACTGTCCGCCCGCCTGAAGGCCATGGAGCCGATCGCGAGGTTGGCTCCGCTCAATGTCGTCGGCAGCACGGATGCTCGCCGCCGGCTTCGAGTCCGGCCCTCGCCGGCCTACAACTCGTGTCCGTCCAATCGCTCCCGGAAACGGTCCGGGTTCTCCGCCCCCCTGGGGCCTGGACCGTTCCGGGGGCCTTTTTATGCGCCCGCCGCCTACAATGCGGTCATGAGCGATCCCCTTTCACCGCCGGGCGCCGAACGACTGCTCCGCTGGATCATGGTGGCGATCGTGGCGTGGGGCGTGTTCCATGCGATCGGCGCCTGGATGTTGAACCACGACGCCCGCCGTCCGCTCGTCGTGCTGGCGTGCGTCGGCGCGTTTCTCGGCTTCTGGCTCCTGATGCTCTCCACCCGGTCTGGCCGCGTCCGCCGGAGGTGACCCATGGCGATCGTGCTCGGGACGAGTCTCGACAACGGCCTGGTCGCAGCCCGCCCCGCCGTGCAGCGGGCCGAGAGCGTGACGAGCCTCTCGATCGGCCAATACCTGATCCGCCGGCTCTCCGATTACGGGATCCGCCACGTCTTCGGCCTGCCGGGCGACTATGTGCTCACCTTCTACAGCATGCTCGAGCACAGCCCGCTCGACTTTGTCAACTGCACCCGCGAGGACTGCGCCGGCTTCGCGGCCGACTCCTACGCCCGCGTCAACGGCATGGGGGCCCTGTGCGTCACCTACGGCGTGGGGGGCCTCAGCGTGGCCAACTCG
>JBEIQP010000051.1:0-19019 GCA_040376455.1 Planctomycetaceae bacterium
CCCTCATCTCCACCATCGCCGCCCCATCACCCACGCCCCACATCACCCACCTCTTCCGCCATGTCACACCCCACCACACACCCCACCACGCCCGTCGCCCCGTGACGCCGGTAGCAGTCGATGATCGAGCGCGGATCGTCGAGGCCGGTCTGGTGTCGGTCCACGCCGAGGCTCGGCACGTAGTAGTCCACGTGGGGCAGCGCCGGCGCGACCGCCGCCAGGGTGCCGCCCGAGCCGCCGGTTTCCAGCGCCACGCGGCAGCCCGCCGACCGGATCGCCTCCACCGCGGCGTCGAGCGCCGTCTCGAGCGCCGGGAGCAGGCCGATGTAGCCGACGACCGCGAGCCGGGCGCGGCCGAAGAGGGGGCGATTGCGGCGGATGAAGGCGAGGTCGATCCCCCGCGGCGCGCCTCCGTGGTGGGCGAAGCTCCGCTCGCCATCGGGCGCGATGAGCACGGCGGTGGTGCTCGTGGCGCGGTCGGCGCAAGTCTCGACGGCGGCGGTGTCGATCGCCTCGGCCCGGAGCCGCGACCGCACGACCTCCCCCCAGAGGTCGGTTCCCACGATGCTGGCGGCGGCCACGCGGCAGCCCAGGCGGCGCAGCGCGGTGCCGGTGTTGCAGACGAGGCCCCCGGTGGCGACCTCGATCGGATCGACGTGGAAGAGTCGGCCGCCCCCGACCGGAACGGCGAGATCGACCGGACGCACGAGGATGTCGGCCACGCATGTGCCGCAGACGACGCAATCGAATTCGCTCATCGGAACCGATCCGTGGCAGCGGTCGCGGGGCCGCCGGGCGACCGTCCGCCCCGGCGTGGCCGAAACCGCACGGCTACACTACGCTTTCGCCCCATGCACGTCACCCTCGCGCCCAAAACGCTCGATCGGAAGCTCGCCCGGATCGTTGCCGATCCGTCGTGCGGCGACTTCATTCTCGCCGACGCCAAGGACGCCGACATGGCCTTCGGCCTGGCCGCGCCCGGGCTCGCCGAAGGCGCCGATCCGGCCCGGGGCCCGTTTCGCACGATCGCCGAGTATCGCCAGTCGATCCGCGACCTCGTGGCCCAGGGGCTCGTGGACATCATGCTCATGAGCGCGAGCACGAGCGAGGTGCTGGCGATCGAGGAGGGGCTGTTCGTCTCGAGCGGCGTGACGCCGGCCGTGCGGATGAACGACACGACCGACATCTGGCTGGCCGGCGGCACGGGCGGCTATCGGCGCCAGCCGGCGCTTCCCTTTTCCACCACGACGATCGCGCAGGCCCGCTGCGGCAGGAGCGTCTGCGACGACGGCGGGCACCCCCGCGGCGCCACCCTCGGCCTCTTCTCGCTGACGTTCAACGACGACGCCGCCCTCGACCGCGACATGCTCGCCGCCTACAAGGCGTTTCGCCTCGAGGCCGAGGCGGCGGGCTTCCGGCATTTCCTCGAAGTGTTTTATCCCAACGCGGCCGAGTCCGTGCCGAGGGCCGCGCGCGACGTCGCCCGGTTCCTGGCCGACCACGTCGTGCGGACGCTCGCGGGAGTGCCGCGGGCCGGCCGGCCGATCTTCCTCAAGATTCCCTATCTCGGGCCGGAGGTCACCGAGCAGTTGGCGGCCTACGACCGGTCGCTCGTGGTGGGCGTGCTGGGAGGCGCCGCCGGCACCACCCACGACGCGTTCGGACTGCTCGCCGACGCGAAGCGGCACGGGGCGCGCGTCGCCCTGTTTGGCCGCACGATCAACGCCGCCGAGCACCAGCCGGCATTCGTGCGGTTCCTGCGGCTGGTGGCGGACGGCGAGCTGGGCGCGGAGGAGGCCGTGCGGGCCTATCACGCCGAGCTTGGTACACTCGGGATTCGGCCGCGGCGACCGCTCGCGGACGACATCACCCGCGCCCCGACGGCGACCGCGTACGGGGCCTGACCCTTCAAGGAGAGTGGCATGGCTGGCGCGACCGACGAACCGACGAAGTCCTCCCCACTCGTGCTCCCGTCCTCGCGGCGTTCGTTCCTGGGGGGCATCGCCCAGGCCGCGACCGCCACCGCGATCTCCGGCGCGATCGTGCGGTCCAGCGGGCTGGCAAACGCCCACGCCGCCGGCAGCGACGAGATCCGCCTGGCGCTCATCGGCTGCGGCGGCCGGGGCGGCGGCGCGACCAAGGACGCGCTCACGGCGGGCAAGGCGCCGCTGAAGCTCGTCGCGATGGCCGACATCTTCAGCGACCGGATCAGCATCGTGAAGCGGTCGCTGAAGGAGGCCTTTCAGGACCGGATCGACGTGCCCGACGACCGGTCGTTCGTCGGAATCGACGCCTACCGGCAGGCGATCGACTGCCTGCGGCCCGGCGACATCGCCATCCTCGCGACGCCGCCGGCGTTTCGCGCGCCGCATTTCGCCGCCGCGATCGACAAGGGCGTGCACGTCTTCATGGAGAAGCCGATCTCGATCGACGGCCCCAGCACCCACCGGATGATCGCGTTGGCCGACAAGGCCGCCACCAAGGGGCTCAAGGTGGGGGTCGGACTGATGGCCCGCCACTGCGACCGCCGGCAGGAGCTCTTCGAGCGGCTGCGGAACGGCGAGGCGGGGGATCTGCTGATGTTCCGCGGGTATCGCATGCATCCTGCCTCGCAGGGGCTCGACCTCTTTCCCGGGCCGCCGGAGGGGATGAGCGAACTGCTCTGGCAGGCGAAGCGGTTCCACTCGTTCCTCTGGGCGAGCGGCGGCTTCTTCAGCGATTACTACATCCACCACATCGACGAGGTCTGCTGGATGAAGGGCGCGTGGCCCGTGAAGGCGGAAGGGATCGGCGGCCGCCACTTCCACGGCAAGCTCGACGACCAGAATTTCGACAGCTACGCGGTCGAATACACGTTCGACGACGGGGCGAAGTTCTTCTACAACGCCCACCTGATGAAGAATTGCAACCAAAAATTCGGGGTCTTCGGCGCCGGCTCGAAGGGCGCCTTCACGATCTCGACGAGCGGCCATTCGCCGGCGAAGCCGACGATCTACAAGAGCCAGCGGATGGAGAAGGACAACATCCTCTGGACGGCGGAGCAGCCGGAACCGAATCCCTATCGCCGCGAGTGGGAGCACCTCGTCGATGCGATCGTGGCGGACGCGCCCTACAACGAGGTGGTTCGCGGTGCCGAGGCGAGCCTCGTGACCGCCATGGGCCGGTTCGCGGCCCACACCGGCCGCGGCGTCACCTACGACGAGATGCTCGCCTGCCCGGACGACCTCACGGCAGGCGTCGAGTCGCTCCGGGCCGACTCGCCGCCGCTGCTCCCCCGCAAGGCCGACGGCACCTATCCGGTGCCGATGCCGGGCCGGTACAAATTCGAGTACCGGAGTTAGCCACCCGGGCCTTCCACGCACCGGTCGCGCCGCGACCGACACCCGAACCAGGAGGACGACGCGCATGGCGGAATCCGCGCAGCGGCAATTCGAGGCCCTTGGACTGATCCTGCCCCCGGCGCCCAAGCCGGCGGGCGTGTACAAGCCGGTTCTGGTGGTGGGGCCGCACGCGTACGTGTCGGGGCACGGGCCGGTGCTGGCCGACGGCACGACCATGCGCGGCCGCGTGGGCCGCGACCTCGACGCCGATCAGGGGAAGCAGGCGGCCCGGCAGGTCGGGCTGACGATCCTCGCCACGCTGACCGCCACGTTCGGCAGCCTTGACCGCATCCGCCGCGTCATCAAGGTGCTGGGGATGGTCAACTGCACGGGCGACTTCGAGAAGCATCCCTACGTGCTCAACGGCTGCAGCGAGTTGTTCGCCGCGGTCTGGGGCCCGGAGGCGGGCGTGGGCGTGCGCAGCGCCGTCGGCATGGGATCGCTGCCGGGCGACATGCCGGTCGAGATCGAGGCGTTGTTCGAACTGGCCTGAGGGGGAATCCGCCCGTGAGTCTGGCAATCGTCGCCGCGGCGATCGCGGCCCTGGTCCTGCTCATCGCGTGGGGGAAGGTGCACCCGTTCCTCGCCTTCCTCGTCGTTTCGATCGGGATGGCGCTGGCGCTGGGCGTGCCGGCCGACACCGTGCCGGCGCTGGTGCAGAAGGGGCTCGGGGGCATCCTCGGCAGCCTGTCGATCGTGATCGTCGCGGGGGCGATGCTCGGCAAACTCGTCGTCGAGTCCGGCGCCGCCCAACGGATCGCCTCGGCGCTGGTCGGTCTGTTCGGCACGAGGCGGATGGCATGGGCGATGGCGGTGACCGGGTTCATCGTCGGCATTCCGCTCTTCTACGGCGTGGGATTCGTGCTCCTCGTGCCGATCATCTTCGCCGTCGCCAGCCGCTACCACCTGCCGGCGGTGGCCGTCGGTCTGCCTGCCCTGGCGGCCCTGAGCGTGGCGCATGGCCTGCTGCCGCCGCACCCGGGCCCCACCGGCCTGGTCGCCCAGTTCAACGCCGACCTCGGTAAGACGCTGTTCTACGGCACGCTCATCGCGATTCCGGCGCTGGTGCTCGCCGGCCCGATCTACGCCCGCACGCTGACGGGCGTGAGGGCGAAGCCGCTGGCGGGGCTCACCGCCACGGAGCTCCCCGAGGCGGAGCTCCCGGGCCTCTGGACGAGCATCTTCACCGCGCTGCTGCCGGCGCTGCTGCTCGTGGGATCGACGGTCTTCGAGATCAACTGGCCGGAGCAATACAAGGAATCGCGGCTCCTGCGGTTCGTGTCGAACGCCGACATCGTGATGCTCGTGACGCTCGCCTGTGCGGCGGTGACGCTCGGCCTCGCGCGCGGCAAGTCGCTCGCCGACGTGATGCGCACCTACACGGCGGCGCTCGTGGACGTGGGGCCGATCCTGCTGGTGATCGGCGGATCGGGCCCGTTCAAGGAGGTGCTGACCGCCAGCGGCGTCAACACGCAGATCGCGGCCGGGCTGTCGCACCTGGCCCTCGACCCGCTGCTCCTCGCGTGGCTCGTGACCGTGGCGATCCGCGTCTGCGTCGGCTCCGCCACGGTGGCGGGGCTGACAGCGGCCGGCATCATGGCCCCGATGGTGGCCGACGCCAGCCTGGGCATCGACCCGAACTTGATGGTGCTCGCCGTGGGGTCGGGCAGCCTCGCCCTCTCGCACGTCAACGACGCCGGCTTCTGGCTGTTCAAGGAGTACTTCAACGCCAGCATCCCCGACACGCTCCGCTGCTGGACGGTGATGGAGACGATCGTGTCGGTCGTCGGCCTCGTCGGCACGCTCGTGCTGGCGCGGCTTATTTAAGGGCGGCATCCGCCGCGTCGGGGGCCGCAGGCGGCAGCGACTCGATCCAGGCGCGGAGCAGCGCGACGGCTTTCTCGTCCACGATCGCCGTGGCGAGCTGCGGCATCTGCCCCGGGCCGCGGCGCGACACCCGCGTCAGGAGCACGGAACGCTCCGGATGGCCGGCCGCGATGATGCGGGCATCCGGGAGGCCGAACGTGTGGTGCATCGGCAGGGCATCGACGGCCCGCGTCTCCGACGCGGTGGCGACCCGAAACGGATCGACCGTGTCGAGGTCGAACATCGCGTTGCCCCCTCCCGCGTAGACGTGGCACGACGCACAGTTCGACTGCAGGTATGACTGCGCCCGCAGGCCCAGCGGCTGAGACGCATCGTGGGGATCGGCCAGCCGCTTGTAGTCCTCGGGGCGGAGCGCGAGCAGCTTCGACTCCTTGCCGGTGGGCTGCAGCGAGAGAAAGTCGTCGGCCGTGGGGCCGGAGCCGGGCTGGGCGGCGGCGGCCTGTCCAGCGGCCGCCTCCCGATCCCGCGCCGCCTCCGCCAGGCGGGCCTCGACCGACCAGGGCACCGCGAGGATGCCGAGGTGCTCGTACGTGCGCAGTTGGTTGTCGGTCGCATGGCCGGCGCCGAGGGTGGCTGCGTAGTCGAAATCGCGATTCAGCTGCACCGTGCAGAGGCCGAGCACGTAATTGGAGGCGCGGCTGTGGCAGACCATGCACTCGGTCCGCGACGGATAATGCCAGGTCTGGGTTCGCACGCCGTCCGGATTCCGGTCGAGGTCGGTCGTGCGGATCGTGAAGTCGCGATCCTTGCCCGGCGATTCGACGAGCACCGCGTCGGTCTGGTCGTCGTTCCACTCGTAGCTGTAGCCGGCCCACTCCCCCTGTTCCTTGAGCATGAAGCGGGTCTCGATCCAGCGCCGGGTCGCCGGGTCGCCCTCCACCGCGTCGATCGCGAACGACTTCACGAGCACCGACCCGTCGGGAAACTGCCAGCCGCGGGCCGGCATGGTGAAGATCGTGGCCGGCACCGTGTTGCCGTCCGCGTCGGTCCGATTCGGCAGCACGAAAAACCGCGCCTTGTGCGTGCCGTCGCTCCAGAGGGGCGAATTGACGATGTAGGGAATCACGCCGGGAACCATCCGGTGGTCGGGGATCGACGCGAAGAGGCCCGTCTCGCTCAGACGCCGCGGAAACGGCGCGGCCGGGCCCGCTGCCGGGCGGGGAATCAGCGTGTAGAAGCCGCCCCCGGTCCCCACCTGGTGGTCGGCGATCAGGATCTCTCCGTTCGCATCGGTGGCGAAGCAGGTGATCTGCAACTGGGTGTCGGCGATCGGCTCGTGCCAGGTCACCTTCTTGCCGTCGTGGCGAATGCCCCAGATCCTGCCCGTCGAATAGTCGCCGTAGATGTAGGCGCCGCGGAGTTCCGGCAGCCGGCGGCCGCGGTAGACGATGCCGCCCGTGAGCGACCGGGCCTCCGAATGGGAATGCTCGGCGGTTGGCGACAGGATCGGCGTCGGCCCCCGCTTCCGGTCGAGGTCGAACGGATGGCCCCCCTCCATGACGCTCCACCCGTAGTTGGCGCCCCGTTCGATCAGATAGACCTGCTCCCAGAGATCCTGACCGTTGTTGCCGACCCAGATCTGACCGCTCTCCCGGTCGATCGTCATTCGCCACGGGTTGCGCAGCCCGTAGGCCCACGTTTCCGGGCGGGCGCCCGGCACGCCGACGAACGGGTTGTCGGCGGGCACGCCGTAGAGACGGCGGTCGCCGGCCGTTGCCGGATCGGGGTGATCGACGTCGATCCGCAGCACCTTGGCCTGCAGCCGCGAGAGATCCTGCCCCGTGAGCTTCTGATCGGAATCGCTGCTCCCGTCGCCCGAAGTGACGTAGAGCATGCCGTCCGGGCCGAAAGCGATGTCGCCGCCGTTGTGTCCGTCGGATTCCCACTCGATCACGATCCGGGCCGACTCGGGGTGAAACGCGTAGGGCGGCTCGCGGTCGATGACGTAGCGGGTGATCCGGGTCACCTTCTCCTTGGCACCGGGATCCCGCGGGCCGTTGCTGCCGACGTAGACGTAGCCGTTCGCGGCGAATTGCGGATGAAAGCAGATCGAATAGTGGATGTGCCCGTCCTCGGCCAGCAGCGTTTCGGGCTCGAAGGATTCCGGATCGTCCCGCATCCGCATGAGTTGCGAGGGCTTGTAGCCGCGCGGCTCCGTGGCGTAGAGGAGCCGGTCGCTTCCCGGTTGATGGGCGACCACGATCGGGCAGGGGACGCGGGCCAGGGGCAACACGCGCTCCACCGTATAGGGCAACGGCGGATCGGGAGAGCCGGTCAGCTTCGAGGTCGTCACCGGCACGAGCGTCGGGATGCCGTAGGGCCGCGACGGGTTCACGGCAGGTGGCCCGTCGAATCGGATCGCAGCCACGCGGTCGGCGGCGGGTGGCTCGGGGGTCGCCGCAGCCGGCGGGCCGCTCACGACCGCCAACCGCCAGGACGTGCCCGGCTCCGGACGGCCTCCGGTGTCCATGCATGCCGTCCACGGCACCCGCATCTCGACCGTCCAACCGCCGGCGTCGGCAACCGTTGCGGCCTGAACCCGCGGGGCCGCGGCACGGACCGGTTCCTTGCCGCCGCCCGGAAGGAACGCAGCGGATGTCGCGCCGGCGGCGGTGACGCGAAACTCGTAGGCCGCCGGCTGATCGACGCCCGGCACCAAAAGCAGCGATAGCGAGCCCCGCTCACCGGGCTCCTGCGGACCGCCCAGTCGGGCGAGAAGATAGAGGCTCTCCCGGTCCCAGAGCAGCTTCACCGACTGGCTGGTGGCAGCCGGAGCGACGATCGCGTTCGGGGGCAGACCGGCTGCCTCCTGCCACGCCGCCTCGTCGGCCCGACCATCGACGACGATCGGCGTGTCGGTAAACCGGCACTCCCCGGCGGCCGCCGGGGCAGCCACGGCGACTCCGGCCGCGGCGGCCGCGACCGCCGCGAGGACCGCAACGGCGATGGCGCAGGCATACCGGCGAAGGTGCATCATGGCTGGTGACCTGAAAATCGACCGCTGTTGGCCGTACCCTTGAATCCTAGTCCGCTCCCCGGGGGGCGACAACGCGGCTCTTTCAACGCTGAAATCCCGCGTGGAAAGGAGCGACACTCGATCCTCAATCCGGCACGGCCCCGGACAGCATCCGGGCCGTTCACGCAGCACCCGCAGCGTGCACCCTCAATGCCGCTTTGCCCGCCAATCTGCTACCTTTTCCAGCGGACGTGCCCGGGGGGCAGAGACGACTTCGATCCGCCAGAACGCGGCCGACGACATGCGGGCAGCCGATCGTCATCGACGCGCATGACGAGGTGAACGACGTGGCGTTTTCGCCCGATGGCTGCACGGTCGCGACCGGCCGAGCCACCCTGGTCGATCCAGCATCCGGCACGTCGCGCGGCGTCGTGAAGGATCGGTTCGCGTTGTGCGATGACGTGGCGATCGACGAGCCGCGCCGGCGATTGGCCCTGGCGATCTCCGGCACGGCGGGCGAGCCCCTCGACGTGCGCACGCTGCCGAATCCGATCGGCGGCATGATCCCCACGGCGACGATTCCCTCCCTGGAGCCGCTCGCGGCGCCGATCCCCAGCGCTCTTCCTCCCGCGAAGACGCGCGGCTGGGCGGTCGCGTGGACTCCCTCGGGAATGCTCGCCGTAGGCTGCTTGGACGGATCGGTCCGCACGGCCGATTACGCCATCGACCCTGCCGTTCACCGGGCGCTCTCCTCCCGATCGGATGGACGCTAGCAGCGCCGGCTCCAACCATGCCCATGATCCCCCCGTCCGCGACATCGCCGCCCGTGCCCGCGCCCGCCGCATCGGGCCCCAGTCAGGGCACCGCGGATCTCGGCTGCCTGTGGCCGGCCGGCTTTCGCTGCCTGTTGGCGGCGTTGCAGGCGGCGACGATCCTGGTGACCTGGCCCACGTGGCAGCCGCGGAGCCTGCCGCCACTGCTGCCGCTGGTGCCGCTGCCTCCGTTCGACGCGGCCCTGCCGCTGCTCGCCTGCCTGGCCGTTCTGGCGATCCGGCCGATCGTCGGCCTGCCGCTCTACGCCGTCGCGCTGGCCGTCGCGATCATCGGCGACCAGACGCGGATGCAGCCGCACATGCTGTCGATGCTCTTCCTCGCCTGCGGCACGCTGGGGCGGCCCGAGGGAACGGTGATCGCCCGCGCGTCGCTCGTGGCCCTCTGGTTTTTCGCCGGCGTGCACAAGCTCACGAGCCCCGACTTTTTTTCCCACACGGCCCCGTGGCTGCTGGCCGGCATCGCGCCGGGCGCGCCGCTCGCCTGGTCCGCCGCGCTTGGCATCGCCATCGGGGCCGTCGAGATCGCGCTGGCGGTCGGATCCCTGATCCCGCGGGCACGCCCCGCCACCGCGGCAGCCGCGTTCGCATTCCACGCGGCCACGCTGCTGACGCTCTCCCCGTTGGGCATGGATTGGAACCGCGAGGTGTGGCCGTGGAACGCGGCGCTGGCCGCCGCCGGGCCTGCGCTCGTCCTGCCCTGGCGGGGCCCGGGCCTGGGCGCCGCGTGGTCCGAAGCGGCCCGCTGGGGGAGGGCCGCCGCGGTGGCGCTCCTGATCGTGCCCGTGGGCTTTTGGTTCGGGGTGGTCGATCCGCTCCTGGCGCATTGCCTCTATTCCGAGAACGTGCCCCGCGCGTTCGTCTGCACACCCTTTTCGCGGACCGACATCCGCGTCATCTGCGACCGGTTCGGCGTGCAGGTGCCGCCGGCACACCGGCACTTCGAGCCGCTGTTCCGCGGCGTGGGGCGGGCCGGGGAATGGCTGGAGATCGAGGATCCGCGATGGATCGCCCGGCTGCGGGGCCGCGAGACGCGCACGGTGCTCTGGACCGACCTGCCGCCGTCGAGCGAAGCGGCGTCGCCGACCGCGGACCCGTGACGGGACTGCGGTATGCTCGACGCGGACCCGCGGCCTCCGCTCACCCCCGTTCCGCATGACCTCCTCTCTCCCCGCCGATCTTCCCGTGGCCGCCGTGCTCGGCCGCGCCGTGGCGGCGTCCCGAGGCGGGGCCGTGGTGGTGACCGCGCCGCCGGGGTCGGGCAAGACGATGCTCGTGCCGGCGGCGATCCTCGACGACCTGCCCCCCGACCGGCGCGTCGTGCTGCTCCAACCGCGGCGGCTCGCGGCCCGGGCCGTGGCCCATCGGATCGCCGAACTGCGTGGGACCGCTCTCGGTGGCGAGGTGGGCTACCAGGTGCGGTTCGACTCGCGGGTCGGACCCGCCACGCGGCTGATCGTGGAGACGACGGGGATCATGCTCCGCCGCCTGCTCGACGACATCGAGCTCGGCGGCATCGGCGCGGTCGTGCTCGACGAGTTTCACGAGCGCACCGTGGAAATGGACCTCGTGCTCGGGCTTCTCGTGCGGCTTCGGCAGACCGTGCGGCCCGACCTGCGGATCGTCGTGATGAGCGCCACGCTGGCGGCCGAGCCCGTTGCCCGGTTGCTCGGGGCGGGGGAGGGCACGGAGCCCTGTCCGATCATCGCGGCGGAAGGCCGGCTCTATCCGGTCACGATGCATCATCTGCGGCATGGCGACCGCCGCGAACTGCCCGAACTCGTCGCCGCGGCGGTGCCGGAAGCCCTGCGCGCGACCGACGGGCACGTGCTCGTCTTTCTGCCGGGGGTGGGGGAGATCATGCAGTGCGAGCGCGAACTCGCCGGCGTGCTCGAGCGACAGGGGCATGCGTTGCTCACCCTCTTCGGCGACCTGCCGCCCGAGCAGCAAGACCGCGTGCTCGACGAGATCGGCCGCCGCAAGGTGATCCTCTCGACGAACGTGGCCGAAACCTCGCTCACGATTCCCGGCATCACGGCCGTGATCGATTCCGGTCTCGCCCGCCAGTCGCGCGTGTCGCACGCCACCGGGCTGCCGCGGCTGGAGCTGGTGCCGGTCTCGAAAGCCGCGGCCGAGCAGCGGGCGGGGCGGGCGGGACGGACGGCTGCGGGAATCTGCTGGCGTCTGTGGGACGAGGCGGCGCACCACCGGCGTCCCGACGCCGAGCCACCGGAGGTGGTGCGCGGCGACTTGGCCGGCCCGCTCCTCCAGCTCTTTTCGGTAGGTGAACAGGAAGACTTCGCGTGGCTCGATCGGCCGCCCCCGGAGGCGCTGGCCAACGCGCGGAGCCTGCTGCTCCATTTGGGCGCGATCGCGGCCGACCCCGCCGGCGGCGACCGGATCACGCCGCTCGGGAACGAGCTCGCGCGACTCCCGGCACATCCCCGGCTTGGCCGTCTCCTGCTCGCCGGGGCACGGCATGGCGTGCTGCGGGAGACGTCGGTCGCGGCGGCCCTGCTCTCGGAGCGCGATCCGTTCCGGCCGGCGCGGCACGCCTCCGGCGGTCCCCGCGACCGCCATACGGTCCGTTCCCGATCGGACGTGGTGGACCGCGTGGCCGCCATCCAGGCGTTTCACGCGGGCATGCCGGCCGACGACCCCGGGCTGGAGCTCCATCCGGGCGGGGCGAAGAACGTGCTCCGGGTCGCGGAGCAGCTCTACCGGATCGTCGACGTGCCACTCGCCCCGCGGGCGGCCGACCCGGCCGCCGCCCTGATGCTCGCGCTGCTCGAGGCGTTTCCGGATCGGCTGACGCGGCTCCGGCCCGGTGCGATCGATCGCGGCACCATGGTGGGCGGCCGGGGCGTTCGACTCGACGGCGGATCGCGGCTCCGCGGGGAGCCTCTCTTTCTCGCGATCGACATCCACGACGCGGGCGGGGAGGCGAGTGTCCGGCAGGCGTCGGCCGTCGAGCGGGCGTGGCTCGACCTCGAGCCCTTGGCCGCCGCGAATCTCCGCACCGTCGAGGAGTTGCTCTATCACCCGTCGCGCCGCCAGGTCGAGGCCCGACTGCAGACGACGTGGATGGATCTCGTCCTCGACGAGACGCCGATCGCGATCGGCGACGCGGCCGCCGCCGCGACGATCCTCGCCCGCGAGGCGGCCGCCATATTCGCGCGTGTCGTGCCCGGTCCCGAGACGGCCGCGGGGAGTTTCCTGGCGCGGGCGCGGTGGCTGGCCGCGGCGACGCCCGACCTCGGGCTCCCGACGCTCGACGAGGCCGCGCTCATCGGCATCCTGCCGGACATCTGCCACGGGCTCCGCTCGCTCGACGAACTGAAGTCGGCGGACTGGCTCTCCCGCCTCCACTCGCTCGTCGGCCACGACCGGGTCGCGGAGGTCGAGCGACTGGCGCCCGCGCAGATCGAGTTGCCGACCGGCAAGCGGCACCGCCTCGCCTACGACGGCCCGGGGCCTCCGGTCCTCGCCGTCCGCATCCAGGAGCTCTTCGGCGTCCGCGACACTCCGCGGATCGCCGCCGGCCGGATCGCGGTGCTCCTCCACCTGCTCGGCCCCAACCATCGGCCGCAGCAGGTCACGGCCGATCTCGCGAGTTTCTGGCAGAACACCTATCCGACGGTGAAGAAGGAACTGCGCCGTCGGTATCCGAAACACGCCTGGCCCGACGATCCACTCGCCGCGCCGCGTCGGGCCGGACGCTAAGTGTCCGTGGAGAAAGTCGTCCCTGCCCTTTTTCCACGTGATCGACCGCAGGAAAGGCCAAGGGCTTCCTGGGTCGATGGCCGTCGCATCCGTGCTCGGGCAGACTCGTTCCACAGTCTGCGAAGCTTCCCGGTCGGGGTGCGCGCAAATGCTGCGCCGTCAAGCCGCCAGCGGGCCTCGGCAGGGCCTTTTTTCCCGTCGAAGTCCGGTTTGTGTGGAGCGTACGCGAGAGGCCGTGAAATCCCCCGATGGCGGTTCTGTCGCTCGCGCCGCCGCGTCGGCGGCGTGTGGAAATTCTCCAACCGCCGCGCCGATCAACACCCTCGAGCGATCGTGTGGTCCGGCGACGTGCCGCCGCTGATCGACGCCCCTTGTTTCCCCTCCCGCGGAGTCCTTCTCATGAATCGCATTCTCTTCGTCGTGGCCGTCCTGTCGAGCATGGCCCTCGCCGCCACCGCCTCGGCCGCCCCTTCCCGCACCGCCGCCGGCGCCTCGGCCACCCGTCAGGGCCCGGTTGCCAAGCTGATCGAACTCGAGCGTCGCAAGAACGAGTGGCTGCGGCAGCGGTTCCTCAGTCGGTAGTTCTCGCTCATCCGGCGATCATCGCGGCGGCAGCGCCGCGATGATCTGCCGGACGATGTCGTCAGGCGACGACTCGATCGACACCACGACCGCAGCCTCGTTGGCGGTCGGACATTCGAGCGTCGCGAATTGGCTTTCGAGCAGCGAGGTCGGCATGAAATGGCCGGCCCGCTGCTCGAGTCGTTTTCGGATCACCTCGGGGCTCCCCTGGAGGTGCACGAGTCGGGCGTGCGGTCGCGGGAGCCCGAGCCGCTCCCGATACCGGCGGGCCAGGGCGGAGCAGCCCACGACGACGCCGGCGCCGTCGCGGATGGCGGCGTCGATGAGGCGGGCGAGCGCGTCGAGCCAGGGACCGCGGTCGGCGTCGGTGAGCGGCACGCCGCCCCGCATCTTGTCCACGTTCGCCTGCGGATGGAAGTCGTCTCCGTCGTGGAACGTCCACCCGAGCGCGGCGGCCAGGCGGCGGCCGATCTCGCTCTTGCCGCACGCGCACACCCCCATCAGCACGACCGCCCGAACCGGCTCGGCGGGGACAGCGGGTTGGTGGTCGGGCGACATGCGTGCATGATAACGGGTGAGGCCGGGATCTTCCCGAACCGGGACCATGGTGGCCGGCCCGGGCAACGTGTGCGACTCGACGCCCCATGACCCCGGAAACGCGACACTGGCTCGACGGGCTCCGCGACTTTGCGGCCGCCCACCGCTCGAGCAAGCCACAGCCCGCCCCGATGCGGACGACGGCGGAGGAGGCCGCGGAGCGATCGATCCTGGCCGCCCATCTCGTGTCGTGGCTCAATGACGTGGAGGGCGTGGCCGCGGCGCGGCGGGCCTTCGTCCGAGCCCCCGGCGGGCCGGTCGCCGCCGCCGACGATCCGGCGGTCGTGCTGACGACCTCGGCCCAGGGAATCGCCGCCGCGGAGGACGTGTGCGGCCCGGGCAACGTGCTCGGGGCGGCGCTGCGGCCGCGGTTGGCGTGCGTCACGGAACTCGAGTATCGGCTCTGGTGCATGCGGCAGCCCGACGACCACCATCGCCTGCACGTCAACCATTGGAATTGGATCAAGACCCGGGTTCCCGAGTCGCGGTGGGGGGAATTCGCCCGGCACCCGCTGGCCGCGGGGGAGCGGTACTGGTTGCATCGCACCGGCACGTCCGGAACCGGCCCGGGAGACCGCCGCGACTGCCATCTCTGGAAGTGGAACGGCCACCATGCCTTTCTCGTGGAGGCGTTCATTCGCGAGGGGCTCGTGTCGCACTTCGACCGCACGCCGGAGCCCCGATCGCCGGAGTGATTGAGGTTTTCGGCGTGGCTCGCTACCGTTTCGCCCAGCGGAACATGACACGGAGTCGCGATGAAACCCAGAATCCTGCTGACCACGACCTCTTTCCAAGACACGCCCGGTGATCATCACGCCGCCCTGGCCGCCACCGGCTGGGAGGTCGTCGCCGCCCGCGGCCCGCTCTCGGAGGCCGACACGCTCGCGTTGGTCGGCGATTTCGACGGCTACATCTGCGGCGACGACGCGATCACCCGCGCGGTGCTGGAGCGAGCCCGGCCGCGGCTGAAGGTCTTGAGCAAGTACGGGATCGGCGTCGACAAGATCGACGTGGCCGCCTGCACCGAGTTTGGCATCCCGCTCCTCTTCACGCCGGGCGTCAACCACACGACCGTGGCGGAACACGCCTTCCTGCTGCTGCTGGCGCTGGAGAAAAACCTTCTGTTTCATACCGATTCGACCCGGGCCGGTGGCTGGAAGCGGCAGACGGGGCACGAACTGCTCGACAAGACGATCGGCATCGTGGGCATGGGCCGGATCGGCAAGGAGGTGGCCATTCGTGCCAAGGCTTTCGGGATGAAGCCCGTGGGCTACGACGTCTACTGGGACGAGGCATTCGCCGGCGCCCAAGGCATCCAGCGGGCGGCCACGCTCGACGAGATCTTCGCCCGGTCCGACTACCTGTCGCTCCACACGAATCTCACCCCGGAGACCCGCGACCTGATTCGCGCGGAGACGATCGCGACGATGAAGCCGGGCGTGATCGTGATCAACTGTGCGCGGGGAGAGATCGTGAACACCGCCGACATGGCGGCCGCCCTGCAGTCGGGCCGCGTCCGCGGCTATGGCACCGACGTGCTTGACGAGGAGCCGCCCCGGGCCGACCATCCGCTCCCGCGGCTCGCCAACTGCATCGTCACCCCGCACGTGGGCTCGCGGACGTCGGAAAGCGTGCAGCGGCAGGCGATGGCGGCGGTGACGAACCTCATTCGCGCCATGCACGGCGAGGCCCCGCTGGCGCAGGTCAACCCGGCGGTGCCGGTCACGAAGGTCGTGTGAAGGAGCAGGGAAACACCATGGCGGAGATCTTCCACGTCGTTCCCGTCGAGGCGCACGAATGCATCGTCCGTGCGGCCTACCAGCACCGCGGATTCGATGCGGCGGAGGCGGACCATGCCGCGAAGCTTGCCTCGGCGGCGACGCGCCACGGCATCCGCACGCACAACGCCATCAAGGCGCTGCATCTGGACGAGTTGTTCGGCTCCAAGGCCCAGGGGTGCGTGCCGCGGGCGGAGATCCGCAGGCTGCCGAGCCGGTTCGACGCCTGCGAGGTATGGGACGCCAACAAGAAGCTCGGCCAGGCGGTGGCCTGGGAGGCGATCGAGGCCTGCATCCGGCTCGCCGACGTGCACGGCAGCGGCACGGTCTCGGTGGACAACGCCTTTCACTATCTCTGGGGCGGCGGCTACGTCATGGAGGCGGCGAAGCGGGGCTACATCGCCTACACGAACTGCACCGCCGCGCTGGCCGAGGTCGTGCCCTTCAAGGGGGTGTTTCCCACGCTCGGCACCAATCCTCATTCCTGGGGCTTTCCGACGGCGGAGGCCATCGGCTTCCCGATCGTCATCGACTGGGCCACGTCCGTGATCGCCATGGGCCGCGTGCAGCAGTTGAAGCGCGAGGGCAAGCCGCTGCCGCCCCACGCCGCGGTGGACAAGGACGGCACGCCGACGACCGACCCCGACAAGGCGGTCTCGCTGCTGCCCTTCGGCGACCACAAGGGCTATGGCCTGTCGCTGATCAACGAGATCGTGGCCGCGTTCGTGGGGGGCTCGCTGCCGACCCTGCGGAACCGCGCGGTCGTGCCGGGCGAGAAGCAGACCTGCGCATTCTTCTTCCAGGTGATCCACCCCGAGGCCCTCAGCGGCGGGGCGTTCGCCCGCGGCCGGTCGCAATCGGCGAACGTCAAGACCGTGCTGGCCGACATTCTCGGCCACGGCAACGAGGGGTGCATGCTGCCCGGCCAACTGGAGGCCGAGGCGGCGGTCCGGAGCGACCGGGCCGGCGGCCTGTTGTTCTCGACCGCGGAGGTGGCGGCGCTCAACGACATCGCCCTGGAGACCGGTCAGGCTCCGCTCGACACGGCCTCGCTGAAGACCGCCTGACGGCGAAACACACTGCTCCTCGAACCGGTTTCATTCGAAAGGGGATCACGCATGCCGCTGCCGATCAAGCCCAAGGATTCCTGTGCCTTCGACGAGGTCTCGCTCGGCGAGATCATGCTCCGCCTCGATCCGGGCGAGGGGCGGATCCGGACGGCGCGGCAGTTCCAGGTGTGGGAAGGTGGCGGCGAGTACAACGTCGCCCGGGGGCTCCGAAAGTGCTTCGGGCTGAAAACGGCGGTGGTCTCCGCCTTCGTGGACAACGAGGTTGGGCATCTCGTCGAAGACTTCATCATGCAGGGGGGAGTCTGCACCGACTTCCTGCAGTGGCGGCCGGACGACGGCATCGGCCGGAGCGTCCGCAACGGGCTCAACTTCACCGAGCGGGGTTTCGGGATCCGCGGAGCCGTGGGCGTGCCCGACCGGGGCAACACGGCCGCCAGTCAGATGAAGCCCGGCGACATCGACTGGGACCATCTGTTCGGCACCCTGGGCGTGCGGTGGTTCCACACGGGGGGCATTTTCGCGGCGCTCTCCGAGACGACGGCGGCCCTGACCATCGAGGCGGTGCAGGCCGCGAAGAAGCACGGGACCGTCGTGTCATACGACCTCAACTACCGGCCGAGCCTCTGGAAGAGCATCGGCGGCCAGCCGAAGGCGCGCGAAGTGAACCGGGCGATCGCCAGGCACGTCGACGTGATGATCGGCAATGAGGAGGACTTCACGGCCTCGCTTGGGTTCGAGGTGGCGGGGGTCGATCACGCCCTGAGCACGATCGAGACCGACGCCTTCAAGCAGATGATCGAGACGGCCGTCAAGGAGTTTCCGAACTTCAAGGTGGCGGCGACGACGCTCCGGCGGGTGGTCACGGCCACGAGGAACGACTGGAGCGCGATCTGCTGGCATGAGGGGAAGTTCTACGACAGCCGCAAGTATCCCGACTTGGAGATACTCGACCGGGTCGGTGGCGGCGACAGTTTTGCCAGCGGTCTGGCCTTCGGCTTCCTCGAGCACAACTGCCCGCAGAAGGCGGTTGACTACGGTGCCGCCCATGGGGCGCTCGCCTCGACGACACCCGGCGACACGTCGATGGCGACGCGGCGGGAGGTGGAGAAACTGATGGCGGGCGGGGGTGCCCGCGTGGTGCGGTGATCGAGGGGAGGGCGGGTGGAACCTGGGCTGCGGATGCCGCCGTAGGTGGGCGGGTCTGCGACGTCACGGGAGCCGCCCCAGTCTGCCCATCTTGACAGGGGGTGTTATCCGGCGAATAAACTATCTAACGCGCCGCCGGCGTTGTTCGGTCTTGTCCGCAAGTGCTTGTCTGGCAGGGACTTCTCACCTGCAGCCCAAAACGGCCCCAGCACGTTATCAAGCGACCTCCGACGATTACACGGAACCGCAGAAATACTAGTTCGATGGGGTACCTGCGGAATGAATCAACCCGATCTGAACGACGCTGAGTGGTCGAACCCCAGCAATTGGTCTGCGGGGCTGTACTTCAGCAAAAAAGACACCCGCGTATGGGTCCCGAAGTCGATTCCTTGGATGGGCTGGACGCTTAACCTTGGGACGCGAGCAGGCGCGCGTTGGATGATCGGTTTGCTCATCGGCCTTCCGCTGTTGATGATCTTACTGATGAGTGTGGTTGTCCGCAGATAGTGCGGTGGTTCGGCCTTTCAAGCTGGACGCGTTACGTAATGCGCATCGAACCACACGCTGGATCAGACGGCGGCCTGCGTCCAGCGGCAATCTGAGTCCGTGGTCCGCCGCTGATCAGCTTTCCCGTTCGGCGGTCAAACTTGTGAGGCGCACGCCGTGTCCATCACCCGACGCGAGACATTGACCGGTGTGGTCGCCTGCGGGCTGGCGACGGCAACCGCCCGAGCCGACGAGCGGCCGATGGTCACGGAGCCACGGCCACGGGACCCGTTGCTTAAGGATGTCCCGGCCGCCGCCCGTCAGGTATTTGAGGACACCTTCCCCGGCCACCGGTGTATCCGCATGGCCAGCCGCGGGCAGGGCGAGAAAGCGGTTTACCGCGGCACCTTTTTCAACCTCGCCGTGTGGTCAGCTAGCAGCGTTCGGCAGGAAGGAGAAGAGAGCGTCGCCACCCCACCGCTATACCACCTGGAGGTGGACGCCGTCGGCGACGTGCTGGAGGAAACACTCCGCCCGATCGACCCGACGCACCTGCCCAAGGCGGTCCGGGCTGCGTACCGGAC
>JBEIQP010000155.1:0-5281 GCA_040376455.1 Planctomycetaceae bacterium
GCAGGATGCGAAGGCCATCGACCCAGGAAACCCTCGGTGTTTCCTGCGGTCGATCAAGTGGAAAAAGGGCAGGGATGACTTCTTCCACGGACAGATTAGCAGGCGGCACCCAAACCGACCCTGCTTCCGCGTGGGCGGCCCGCCCCGCATCCGCGGCCGCGTTCCTTGTCCACTCTCCGGAGCCCGACTACACTCGCCGCAAGGCCTCCGCACGCCGGTCTGTGGTCCGCTTGCTGTCTCAGGAATGGGCATGCTCACGACGAACGCGTCCGATCCGTCCGCCCCCAAGAGCGTCCCCGGCGACAACGCCTCCGCACAGCCGGTGGGGCCCTCGACGGCCGCCGTCCACGCCGGCGAGGCCCGCCAGAAGCCCGGCTTCTCGATCACCGACCCGATCTTCGCGTCGTCCACCTACACCTTCCCGACCACGCAGTCGATCATCGACTTCATCGAGGAGGACCAGCCTCGCGAGGAGTACGGCCGCTACGGCAACCCCGGCGAGCGGGTCGTCGAGCGGAAGCTCGCGGCCCTCGATGGGGGCGAGGAGGCGGTGCTCTTCTCCAGCGGCATGGCCGCGCTCGTCGGCCTGCTGATGGCCCACCTCAATGCGGGCGAAGAGATCATCTTCTTCGACGAGTGCTACCACCGCAGCCGCGAGTTTTGCCGGAAGCACCTGACGCGGTTCGGCGTGGCCTTCCGCGAGGTGCCCACATGCGACTACGCGGCGATGGAGGCGGCGATCACGCCGCGGACGAAGTTCATCGTCAGCGAGTCGCCCACCAACCCGCATCTGAGCGTCATCGACATCGCGAAGTTCGCCGACATCGGCCGCCGCAAGGGCGTGCTCACGCTGATCGACGCCACGCTCTGCACCCCCTACAACCTCCGGCCCCTCGAGGCCGGCGTGGACTTCGTCCTGCATTCGGCGACGAAGTACCTCGGCGGCCACAACGACCTGCTCGCCGGCGCCGTGATCGGCAGCAGCGAGAAGTTGGAGCCGGTCCGCCACCTGCGGGGCATCATGGGGGGCGTGAACTCGCCCCACAACGCCTACCTCCTGGAGCGGGGCCTGAAGACGCTCGCTCTCCGCATGGAGCGGCACAACGCCAACGGCCTCGCCGTGGCCCAGTTCCTCGAGGGGCACCCGCGGGTGGAGCGGGTGCTCTACCCGGGGCTGGCGAGCCATCCCTATCACGAGGTCGCGGCCCGGACGATGCGGGGCTTCGGCGGCTTGATCACCTTCTTTGTGAAGCTCGCCAACGGCAGCCCCGCCGATTGGCGGCGGACCGCCGACGTGATCGACGCCGTGCGAATCCCTCGGATCGGGCCGAGCCTGGGGGGCGTGGAATCGCTCATCGAGCAGCCGCTGGTGATGAGTTACTGGAATTACTCGCCGGCGGAACGGGCCGCGTTCCGGATTCCCGACAACATGATCCGCCTCGCCTGCGGCATCGAAGATTCGGCCGATCTCATCGCCGACCTCGCCCAGGCCCTCGACCGCGCGTGAATCCCATGCAGTTTCGCACCCGGGCGATTCACGTCGGCCAGGAACACGATGCAGCCACCGGCGCGGTCGTGCCCCCGATCCATCTGGCGAGCACGTTCGTGCAGCCCGATGCGTCGATGACGGCTGCCTACGACTACGCCCGCACCGGCAGCCCCACCCGCAACGCCTTCGAGCGCACGCTCGCCGGCCTCGACGGGGGCACGCGGGCGCTGGCGTTCGCCTCCGGGATGGCGGCCACGCACTGCGCGACGCAGCTCCTCGCTCCCGGCGACCACATCGTCACCGGCACCGACATCTACGGCGGCACGTGGCGGCTCTTCAACCGCGTGCTCGCCGCGCACGGCATCGCCGTCACCGCCGTGGACACCTCCGACACCGCGGCCGTCGCGCGGGCGATCACGCCCGCGACGAAACTCGTCTGGATCGAGTCGCCCGGCAATCCGCTGCTCTCGATCACCGACATCGCCGCCTGCGCCGAACTGGCGCACCGGGCCGGCGCCCTGCTCGCCTGCGACACCACGCTCGCCACGCCGGTGCTCTCCCGGCCGCTCGAGCTCGGCGCCGACATCGTGATGCACTCCGCGACCAAGTATCTCGGCGGCCACAGCGACCTCCTGGGCGGGGCGCTTGTCGTCCGCGATCCGGAACTGGGTGGCCGGCTCCACTGGCTCCAAAACGCCACCGGCGCCGTGATGGGGCCGCTGGAATCGTTCCTCTGCGCCCGCGGTCTGAAGACGCTCGAACTCCGGGTGCGGGCCCAGACGGCCACGGCGACGCAGCTCGCCGAGTGGCTCCGATCCCAGCCGCGCGTGAAGCGGGTGCTCTATCCGGGGCTGGCCGAACACCCGGGGCATGCGCTCGCGGCCCGACAGATGGAGGGCGGGTTCGGCGCGATGGTCAGCTTCGAACTCGACGGCACGGTGGAGGATGCCCGCCGCGTCGTCGAATCGACCCGGCTCTTCCAGTTGGCCGTGAGCCTGGGCGCGGTCGAGAGCCTGATCGAGCTCCCGGCCGTGATGTCCCACGGCTCGTACGATCCGGCGGCCCGCCGCGCCTGCGGCATCACCGACGGGCTGATCCGGCTGTCGGTCGGACTCGAGGCCTTCGCCGATCTCCGGGACGACCTCGCCGCCGCGATGCGTGGGTAGCCTTCTGGAACGGTCCCGCGTGCAGATGCCGCCGGCCGGCCGGGGGAACATGGGCGGGCGGTAGAACGGGCGGAGTCCGGGCAGCCGGCCGACTGTGAGCCTGGGCAAGACGCGGCGACCCTGCCAGTCGCGTCAATTTTGGCGGAAGTTCCGGACGTTCCGACGCCGATAACCCTTCCGATTGAACAGAGTCTGCCGCGCCGCGCCGGCGTGGCCGCTTGTTTCGGAGGGTTTCTCGATGAACGTCCTGCACGGCTCCAGGCACCTGATCGCGGCGGCACTCGTTGCCCTGTTGGGCGCGGCTTCGGCCGCGTTCGCCCAGCCCGCTGAACAGAACAAGTTGAAGTGGACGCCTCATCGCTCCGCCACGGCCCCCGCGGCAACGACCGGTGGCGATGCCGCCCCGGCGGAGGCCGCCGTTCCCGTCGCGTCGCCCGCACCGACGGCTCCGGCCGAACTGCCCGCTCCTGCGGCGGAGAGCGGCCCCACCGGCGGTGCCGCGTCGGTGGTTCTTCCCGACGGCGTGCCCGCACTCGACCGCCAGCCGGCCCGCGTCCGGCCCTCGGACAACGGGTTCGCCCCGCTCCGGAGCCGCGCCGATGTCCGCAGCCGCGACTCCGCGAGCCCCAACCGCATCCCCGGCGCGCTCCGCGAGGCCTTCGACCCGTCCCAGCCCGACGGAATCCTCGGTCTCAACGTGATGCGTTCGCCGCAGGGTGAAGTCGGCCGTCCGGTTCTCGCGCCCGAGGGGCGTCAGGTCGCCGCCATGGAGCGGGCCGCGGGTCGGGGGCCCGGCCGCCGTCCCGCCGAGCGGCTCGGTGGCGGCCTCGCCCCGCGCTACGCACCGACCGGCCGCGGCACGGCCCAGCGTCCCGAGCGACTCGCCATGAACACCGACGCCATTCCGTCGGTGATGAAGCAGGCGCCCACGGTGGGCGGTCTCGACGACACCGGCGTTCCCGGCCGGACCGCCCCCGGCGCCGGCGAGGCCAGCGAAAGCCTCCCCACGCCCCGCTCCGGCTCGATGCCCGGCACCACCATCATCGAGGAAGGCCCCGGGGCCGACGGCTCCATCGGCGAATCGATGCCGCTCGAGATGGGCGACATGAGCATGGGCATGGACATGCAGGGCATGGACATGCAGGGCATGGCTCCGGGCCAGTACGACCCGGAGATGATGACCATGCCCGGCGACGGAGGCATGCTGATGGGCGAGTACCCCACCGAGCTGCACGTGGAGTCGTTCTACGACGATCCGTACGAGTGCGAGGATGAGTGCATGCCCTTCTGTATGCACGACGGCCGCATCTGCGCCTGGCTGCGGCAGTTCGGCAAGCCCTACTACGGCTGGAGGTGGTACCGCGACTTCACCGCGAGCGCGGGCGTCACCGCGTTCACCAACAGCACCGATCTGGGCATCAACGGCAACTTCGGCACCAACGAATACCTCAACTGGGCGATGCCGTTCTGGAACGCCTTCGGCGTCGGCTGGCAGGCGGGCTGGCGGGGCACGCAGACCAACTTCCAGGCGACGTCGATCGACGCCGGCACACGGGTCTTCGAGAAGAACGCCCGCAATCAGAACTTCGTCACCACCGGCTTCTTCACCCGGGCTTTCGAGGGCCGCGGGCTGCAGGGCGGTGCCGTGTACGACTACCTGAGCGACAACTGGTTCGACACGGTGGACGTGGCCCAGATCCGCACGGAGATCAGCTACGTGTGGGGCTACCACGAAGCCGGCTTCTGGAGCGCGCACAACATCGGCGACCAGATCGGCCTGTTCGGGCCGGCGACGCGGCAGAACGGCGTGGCCAGCACCGTGGACCTCTACTGCGGCTTCTACCGGCTCCAGTTCGGCGACGCCAACGAGTGGAAGGTCTGGGGCGGCGGCACCGCCGACGGTGACGGCATCGTCGGCTCGCTGGTGCGGGCCCCGATGGGACGGTCGCTGGCCCTCGAGGGCACGTTCACCTACCTGATCCCGGGCAACACGAAGTCGATCGACATGGACGGCAACGGCAGCATCTACAACTTCTCGCCGGCCGCCTGGAACCTGGGCATCAACGTCGTCTACTATCCGGCAGGCCGTTCGCGGCGGAGCCTGGCGAGCCCGTACCGTCCGCTCTTCGAAGTGGCCGACAACGGCAGCATGATCCGCTCGATCGGCCCGTATCTCCCCACGCCCTGATCGGCTGGGGCCGGGGATTCCGCGGGCCTGCCCCGCGGCCCCCGGCGGTCGGAGGAGCGGTGAAACGCCGGCCGACTGCCGCTGATCCGGGGATTATTGTATCCTGTGGCGCCTCAGGCCTGCGGCCGCCGCGGCGGCCCGCCCCTCATCCCCTCGGAAGCCATCATGTCGGAACACGACCACAACGACCCCTGGGCATCGCTCGCCGAAACGCTCGGAGCCACCCCTTCCGCCGAGCCGACGCCCCCTCGAACCACCCCGCCCGCGAAGCAACCGGTGCGACCGCGGCAGGAAGAGAAGCGGACCCGCGAGACGCCCGCCTCGGCGAATTGGGACGACCTCGCTTCGGAACTCGGCCTCGGCGACACCGGACAGGCACCGCCGCCGCGACCGGCCCGGCCGGCACCGCCGCCGCCGCTGCCCCCCCGCGACCCGCCC
>JBEIQP010000111.1:0-8550 GCA_040376455.1 Planctomycetaceae bacterium
AGGGCGGTCCGTCGGCGGTCGCTGCGGGCCACGAGTCGAGCCCCACGATCGGCAGGGCGAAGGCGAATGCGTCCTCCTCGTTCGGCGTGTCGGCGGCGCGGAAGCATTCGTGGATGCGCTTGGGACGGTCTGGCGTTGAGATGCTGTCGGGCTGGCGGGTCCACACGCCCAGCCGGAGGCCGCCTTCCTCTGCATGATCGACGTGACGGTGCAGGATGAATGCATCGATGCCGGGCTGGTCGCGGACGAGCCGGTGGGCGAGGCAGTAGGCCGCCGCCTGCACCGTCTCGCCATCGGGGCCGTCGGGCGTGTGAAAGCCCTGCTCGCTGAGGATCACCCGGCGCGGCCGGCCCCGATGCCGCAGCTCCTCGCGATCGAGAAAGCGGGTGAGCACCTGGAGGTTTCGGAGGGTGATCCGGGGCGTGTCATCGGCGTTGGTCGCCGTGCGGTCGTTCCAGAACCGCGGCTCGAACAGGTTCTCTGGATACGGATGGAAGGCGACGTGCCATTCGAAGTCGCCCCGTTCCCGAGCCAGCCGGGCGAACTCCTCGAGAAACGGCCGGGCCGCAAAAGCCTGGCCGTCGTCGGCCGCCTCGTACCGGATGTTCCAGTGATGCTCGAGCGACAGGTAGACCCTCGCCCAGGCCGCGTGTCGCCGTACAGACTCGTGCACGATGCGGACGGCGGGCTCGTAGTCGGCCGCGAACTCGGCCAGCGATGTCCGTCCGCGGTTGCTCCAGAACCAGTGCGAGTTCACCTCGTTGCCGACGATGTAGCCCACGGCGCGGCCATGCGGCGCGGCGGGATCGCTCCAGCGGCTGGCGAGGAAGTCGCAGGTGGCCGCCAGCCAGCGGCGTCCATCGGCCGTCACCGTATTGAACGCCCCGAGACGGTTGGGGGCCGATGCGTCGTACCCCGGGTGGATCATCAGCCGGTTCACGGTTTCGTCGGGATGCCGATACACCAGCAGGATCAGGTAGACCAGCATGCCGTGGTCGGACAGGCCACGGATTCGGCGGTCGTGCTCTTCGACGACGTGCCGATCAAACCGAAACTCACCGCCGTCGTGCTGGTGAACGATCGTGTCGTCGGGGGCGGCGGCGTTGGGTGCGATCAGGTCGCAGAGATTGACGTTGAGCCCCGCATGCCGCACCCCCAGGGCGATCGCGTCGTCGGTCATCTGCACCTGGAGGCCCTTCTTCGACGACACGGCGGCAAAGGGATCGATCGCAGCCGGCGAACTCTGGGGATCAGCCGGCGGATCGGCCGCCATGGCCAGGGCGAATCGCACGGTGGGGTCGGCCGCGGCCGCCGCGATGCCGTGCAGCGTCAGGGCCTGGAGGAGCGTGCGGCGGTTCACGCCTCGCCCTCTTCGAGGCCGTGCTCGAGGAGTTTCTTGCGGAGGGTGTTGCGATTGATGCCGAGCCGGGCCGCCGCCTTCAGCTGCACGCCGTTGCAGGCGGCGAGCATCTGGGCGATCAGCTCCCGCTCCACGCGGCTGACGATCCGGTCGAAGAGCGTGTCGTCGTCGGGAGCCGCCGTCGCCATGCCCTGCTCGACGAGTTCGCGGGCGAGGCTGTCGAGGTCGCCACCGCGGCCGGGCATGGGGGCGGCCAGCCGATCGCCGCGGATCGTCGGCGGAAGCAGGTCGAGCGTGAGCTCGTCGCCGCCGCCCATCACCACGCATCGCTCGATCACGTTCTGGAGTTCGCGGACGTTGCCGGGCCAGTGGTATTTCACCATCGCGTCGAGCGCATCCTTGTGGATGTGGACGACATAACGGTCGTTTTCCTCGTTGTAGTGCGCGAGGAAGTGGGCGGCGAGCAGCGGGATGTCGTCGCGTCGGCCCCGAAGCGGCGGCAGCACGATCGGCACCACGTTGAGCCGGTAGTAGAGGTCCTCGCGGAAACTCTCCTTGGCCACCTCGTCGAGCAGGTCGCGGTTGCTCGCCGCGATCACGCGGGTGTCGACGCTGATCGTCTCGGTGTCGCCCACCCGCTCAAACTCCCGCTCCTGCAGGACACGGAGGAGCTTCACCTGGAGTTTGGGCGTCGTGGAGTTGATCTCATCGAGGAAGATCGTGCCGGTGTGGGCCGCCTCGAACCGGCCGGCCCGGTTGGCAACGGCGCCCGTAAAGGCGCCCCGGACGTGGCCGAAGAGCTCGCTCTCCAGCAGGCTCTCCGAGAGGGCACCACAGTTGACGCGGACGAAGGGACCAGTGCCGCGGGGTGAGAGCTCGTGGATCGCCCGCGCGATCAACTCCTTACCCGTGCCGGTCTCGCCGAGGAGCAGCACCGAGGCGTTGGTGGCCGCCACCCGGCGCGTGGTGGCGTAGACCTCGAGCATGGCTGCACTCGAGCCGATCAGGCCGGCAAGGGGTGCGGCCGTCGGATCGTCAGCGGGTTGGCCAGGTGTGCGGAGCATCGGGGCGGGCGGCGCGGTGGGCCCGATTGGCCGTGTCCAGCACCTCGAGGATGTCGCCGGCGGCGTCGCGCGACGCTCCGGCGGCCAGATTGTACCTCGTCGCCACCGCCCGCACGTGGCCGCAGCCGAGCAGCACCCCGTAGCGGTCGACGCTCGTGGTGAATGCCGCCAAGGCTGCGGTTCGCAGGTCGGCGGGTAAGTCGGCTCGTTCGGTCTCGTTGGCCAGGGCTTCCTGCGCCTCCGGTCGCCCGAGGGTTCCGAGCAGCATCACGGCAGGCTCGTAGAGTTCGGCGGTGCCGAGGGCCGCCAGTGCCGTGGCCGTGGCGGGTCGGATGTCCCACCCCCTGCGGGAGAGGGTGGCGAGGAGCGTGAGCGCCTCGCGGGACCGTCCTAGCCGTTCGAGCCGCGCCTGCTCGCGGCTCGCCGGATCGACCGCCATCGGTCCGGCCGCCTGGGCGACCGCATCGGGAAAGCGAGGCAGCGCGACCACGTCGCCAGTCGCCTCGTCGACGACCGGCTTGAAGAAGCTGTCGAGACGGTCGACGATCGCGACGCCGTGGAGATCGGCGAACTTCATGATCAGCTGCGACAGGAAGCAGCCGCGGCCATCGTCATCGAGCGGATCGACGACGACGAGCACCGGCGGAGCATCGCCGATACCCTGCTGCTGGAGCAGTTGCGTCGTCTCGAGGGCGGACGGTGTCGCCAGCCGAGCGGCGAGCAGCACCATCACCGTGTCGGCCTGCTCGCGGGCGGCGAAGATCGCCTCTCGTCCGGTCGAGACGCGGACCGGCTCGTACCCAAACCTCGACACGTCGGTCGCGAGCGCATCGACCACCGCGGTATCGGGATGGGCCACGACCACCCGATCGACACCCGTGGCGGTGGCGGCATGCGTGAGGATGTCGAGCACTCGGCTTGATCCCGGATACGGCGGGTCGCCGGCGGAAAGCGCGAGCGTGCGGGCCGCCGCAAACTGCAGCCCCGCGTCGGGGACGGTAAGAGCCCGCACGAGGGCCTTGCGGACGGCGGCCGCGAGCGGCGCCGTGGCGGAGGAACCGCGGGGCGGCGCGAGTGCCGCAGCCACGCCGGCGGCGGCCTCTCCCATGCCGCGCTCGATGGCCGCATCGAGAACGTCGGCCGCAGTCTCCGGCGCGAAGCCGTCGGGGCCGGCGAGCGGCTGCTGCAGGTCCTTGGGGGCCAGGCCGGCAGGGTTGCCCGAGGTGACCAGCAGCGATTCCAGCCGGGACAACAGCACCAGATTCACGGCGGCTGGATCGCGAGTGTCGATGGCAGCGAGGTCGCGGGCAAGATGGAGCGCCGCGCGGGCTCGGGCGGCGCGGGGTGAGAGGCGAAGCCGAACGAATCGCCGGGCTTCGATGTCCCAGACGGGTCGTTCGACGAGCCCGGTGACGCTGCCTCCAAACGCTGTAGCCGCTGCGGTCGGATCGCGGACTGGTTCGAGGAGCATGTGGTCGACTTCCGGCAGGCCGGCAAGGCAGAGAACCTTGTCGAGCCGCGCAGCCAGGATTCGTCCGGCCGCGTCCCGCGACGGTGCCTCAGGGGCTGCGCCGCGTCGCGCTGCCCGCCTCGCAAGCACGCGGAGGGCCGATTCGCGCACGGCCGGCGGCACGTCGGTGGCCAAGGCAGGAGCCAAGAGGTAGGCGTCGATGTCGGAGGCACCGCTCGCGTCGAGGGCCTCGACGACACCCGGCCAGGAGGCCACATCCTCGGAGGCGAGCCAGTCGAGCAGCGGTTCGCGGGCCTCGTCGCCGAGCATCGCCACCAGGTCGCGAGCCTGGCGGCTCACGGCTGGGTTGCCTGGATTGCCAGGCGAGAGGAGCGGCACGAGCACCGGCAGGGCGTCAACGCCAGCGCGGGCAAGTTCGTCGGCCGCGCTGAGTCGGGTGGCTGCAGAAGGGCTGGCGAGCGCTTCGGCGGCGGCGGCGAGCCGCTTGGGATCGCGCCGCCGCAATCGCGACGCCTCGCGGATGGTGGCCACAGCCTTTGCCGCAGCAGGATCACGGACCGCGAGCACCCGCCCGAGTCTGCTCAAGGCGGCCGGATCGACGGTGTCGCCGAGATCGGCGAGCACGTCGAGCTTGCCGTCGCCGAGCGCATCGACGGCGGCGGCGAACGCGGCGAACCATTCACCCGCGGCGTCGGTCGCATCGACGTCGGCCGCTCGGATCGCGGCGTCGAGGAGTTCCGCCGGCGTCTCGCGCGGTGTGGCAGAGAGCGACTCCACCACCGCCTGCTGCAAGGGGTCGAGGGGTTGGTCGGCGGGAGTCTGCGCCCGCGCGGCGCCGGCCACGAGCATCAGGGCGGCGCAGGCCACGGCCGATGGGCGACGACGTGCGTTCCGCGGGCATCCTGCCATGGCGGGTGAGACTGCCTCGAGCTACGGCGTGGCCGCGGCTCCCAGCCGCCGTCGCCATCCGGCAATCTGTTCGGCCACGGACGCGGGGGCGGTGGAGCCGAAACTCACCATCCGCTCAACTGCCCGAGAGGCCCCCAAGGCGCCGCGCAGGGCGGCGTTCCAGCCGGTGTATTCGCGAGAGAACTCCTCATCGGCAAGGTCTGCCAGGGCCACGCCCCGCGTCATCGCCAGGCGGACGAGCCGGCCGACCGTTTCATGGGCGGTCCGCTGCGGCACGCCCTGCGCAATGAGCGCCTCCATGAGGCTCGTGGCGTCGAGGTGCCCCTGCTCAATGGTGGCGGAGATCCGCGCGTGGTCGAACGACGTGCCCGCAACGAGCGGCGCGGCCACGCCAAGCGCAGCCTCGAGGGTGTCGATCGAATCGAAGAGTGTCTCCTTGTCTTCCTGGAGATCGCGATTGTAGGCGGTGGGCAAACCCTTCAGCAGCACGAGCAACGCCTGCACGTTGCCAATCGTTCGGGCGCTCTTGCCACGGATGAGCTCCAGCACATCGGGATTGATCTTCTGCGGCATGATCGAGCTGCCGGTGCAGAAGCCCTCGGGCAGTTTCAGGAAACCAAACTCCTGCGTGCTGTAGAGGATCCACTCCTCGGCCCACTGCGAAAGGTGGACCATCGTCAACGCGATCACGAAGGCGAGTTCGCAGGCGAAGTCGCGGTCGCTGGCGCCGTCGAGGCTGTTGGCGGCGACGGCCTCGAAGCTGAGCGACTCTCTCACGTGTTCACGGTCGATCGGCAGGCTCGACCCTGCCACGGCGCCCGAGCCGAGGGGCAGCACGTTCGTCCGCCGCCGGCAGTCGGCGAGCCGATCGCGGTCGCGGGCGAACCGCTCGCACCAGGCGAGCAGTTGGTGGCTGGCCAGCACCGGCTGGGCCCGCCGCATGTGGGTGTAGGCAGGAATCACCAGGCCCTGCTCGCGCTCCGCGAAGCCGAGGAAGGCTTGCTGGAGTTCGGTGAGGCCGTGGTCGAGCCGGTCAATCGCCCGGCGTGAGAAGAGGCGGAGGTCCGTCGCCACCTGGTCGTTGCGACTGCGGGCGGTGTGGAGCTTGCGGCCCGTGTCGCCGAGCCGTGCCGTGAGCGCCGATTCGATGTGGAGATGGATATCTTCCTTCGACACGCTGTACTCGAACCGGCCGGCGTGGATCTCGCCGCGGATCTCCTCGAGCACGTGCGCGATCGAGTCGGCCTCGTGCACGGTCATCAGCCCGCAGTCGGCGAGCATCCGGGCGTGGGCGATCGAGCCGTCGATGTCGTCGTCGGCGAGCCGCCGGTCAAACGACACGCTCTCCGAAAAGAGTTCCACCCGCTTGTCGGTCGGCTCGCGGAACACGCCGCCCCAGGCCTTTTCCTGTCGGGTCGATGACTGCGGACCTTCTGTGTTCGACACGGCGGTGTTCCTTACGGGGATCGTGACCGGTGAAACCTTACCTTCTGGCCCCGCCGCCATGAAACGCCACCCCGGCGGTTGCCCGCTACACTTCACCACATGACGACTCCCGAGGAGTTCCTGGCGCCCGGCGGGCGGCTCGCCGCGCGGCTGGCCGGATGGGAGTCGCGGCCGCAGCAGATCGAGATGGCGAACCTCGTGGCCGAGGCGATCGCCGCGCGGAAGCACGCGATCGTCGAGGCGGGCACCGGCGTGGGGAAGAGCCTGGCCTACCTCGTGCCGGCGGTCCTCGCCGCCACGGCCGACCAGGCGGAGCCCGTGGAGCCGGTTGAGCCCGACTGGGACGACGAGCCGGCGGCCGAGACCCGCCCGCGCGGCTCCCGTCGTGTCGTGATCTCGACCCACACGATCGCACTGCAGGAGCAGCTCGTCGACAAGGACATTCCCCTCGTCGCCGCGGTGATGCCACGGGAGTTTTCCGCGGTGCTCGTCAAGGGTCGAAGCAACTACGTGAGCCTGCGGCGGCTGGAGCTCGCCATCGAACGCTCCGGCAGCCTCTTTCCCGAGGAAGGGGAGCGGGCCGAACTGCTCGAGCTCGCCGCGTGGGCCCGGCGGACGGGCGACGGATCGCTCGCCGATCTCCCGACGCTGCCGAGCGACGCCGTGTGGGACGAAGTGGCCAGCGACTCGGGCAACTGCATGGGTCGCGCCTGCCCATACAACGCTCGCTGCCACTACTACGCCGCCAGACGGCGGATGGCGCACGCGCAGGTGCTGATCGTCAACCATGCGCTCTACTTCGCCGACCTTGCCGTTCGCCGGTCTGGCGCGAGCCTGCTGCCGCCGCACGACATCGTGATCTTCGACGAGGCCCATACCGTCGAGGCGGTGGCCAGCGAGCACCTCGGGATTGGCGTGTCGAGCGGTGGAGTCGAGCGGGTGCTCTCGAAGCTGCACAGCGAGCGAACCCACCGCGGGCTCCTCACCCACTACAAGATGCACCACTTGGAACTCGACGTCCGCCGCTGCCGGCGGGCCGCCGAGGCTTTCTTCATGGAGGTTCGCGAGGCGGTGGGCGATCGCACCGGTCCGCCCTGGCGGATCGCGGCGGCCGGACTTGTGGCCAACTCGCTCGGCGAGCACCTCCAGTCCCTGTCGAGAAAACTCCGCGCGGCGGCCGACGGCATCGGCAATCCGGCCGAGCGGCTCGACTTCACATCACTGGCTGATCGGCTCGACGCCCATGCCGGCGCCGTGGCCACCTGGCTTGGCCAGAAGGAGCCCGGAAGTGTCTGGTGGGTGGACGCCCAGCGGTCTCGCCGCGGCCGCGAACGGATCACGCTTTCGAGCGCCCCCATCGACGTGGGCGAGACGCTCCGCCGTGAACTCTTCGGCCGCGTGGGCACCGTGGTGCTCACGAGCGCGACGCTCGCGGTGCAGGCGCCCAAGGTCCGCCGCAGCGACGACGAATGGAGCGATGAAGGCACTCGGGCAACCGCGTCAGCTGCCGACGGCTTCGCGTTTCAGCGGCGGCGACTTGGGCTGGGCGACACGGCCCTCTCACGCCAGCTCGGCAGCCCGTTCGACTATCCCCGGCAGGCGAAGCTCGTGCTCATCGACCGGCTTCCCGATCCGGCGAGCCGCGACGCCTACGACGCGGCCGTCGTGAAGATGATTCGCCGCCACGTGGCGCGGAGCGAGGGCCGGGCGATGGTGCTCTTCACGAGCCACGCGTCGCTTGCCAAGGCGTCGGCAGAGCTGGCCGGCTGGTGCGTGCGGCGGAACTATCGGCTCGTCAGCCAGGCCGACGGCCTGCCGCGGTCGCGGATGCTGGAGATGTTTCGCGAAGGGCCGGCGAGCGTGCTCTTGGGCACCGACGGCTTCTGGCAGGGGATCGACCTGCCGGGCGACCAGCTTGTGACGGTGATCATCACGAAGCTGCCGTTCGCGGTGCCCGACCGGCCGCTGGTAGCCGCGCGGATCGAGGCCATCAACCAGGCCGGCGGCAACGCCTTCGCGGAGTATCAGCTGCCCGAGGCGGTGCTCAAGCTCAAGCAGGGCTTTGGGAGGCTGATCCGCACGCACACCGACCGGGGTTCCGTGGTGATTCTCGACCCGCGGATGCTGACGAAGCCTTATGGAAAGGTCTTCATCGAAAGCCTGCCGCCAGCAACGCTCGAGATCGAGCCCTTCGCCGACGAGGAGTGAGGGCTCGGGGCTGCCCGTGCCCCGTCGCCGGACGTTCGCGGATGCCATCGTGGCATCCACTCACTGCATGTCCGCTGCGCTTCGCCATCGTG
>JBEIQP010000121.1:0-7867 GCA_040376455.1 Planctomycetaceae bacterium
AGGGCGACCGTGGCGACCGTGGCGACCGTGGCGAACGCGGTGAGGGCGAACGCGGTGAGGGCGAACGCGGCGAGGGCGACCGTGGCGAAGGGCGTGGCCGGCGCCGTCGTGGCCGGCGTGGTGGCCGCGGCCGCAGCAGGCGGGATGGCGATCGCCTGCCGGCAGGCGACGCACCGCTCGGCGAGGGTCGGCTCGGCGGCGAACGCGAGTCGCGTCCCCGGGATTTCGACGACCGTGCGCCGCGCGACGAACGCCGCGACGCCCCGCGGCTCGACCGGGACAGCGACGACCGCCTTCCGGCGGATCGGCGGCCGCCCGCTCCGGCGGCCCGTGACGATCAGGACGACTTCGCGACGGATCTCTTCGCGCCGGCGGGCGACCAGGCCGAGCGTCGTGACGGCGAGGGAGACGACGAGGCACGGCCGCGCCGGCGACGCCGCCGCGGCCGCCGCGGTGGCCGCGGCCGTTCGCGCGAGGGCTCGGTCGAGGGCCGCGATCGCGTTGGTCGCCCTGAATCGGACCGCGAGGAACCGCAACGCGCCGCTTCCCGCGAAAACGACGGGGCTCCCCGCGAGGATGACTTCGACGATGAACCGCTGCCCGTGGGCTATGGCGTTCGTCCCGCTCCCCGTCCGGCGGAACCGGCTGGCGAGTCGGGCCGCGGCGACTCCGACTCATCACGAGAGGACGACGGCGAAGGCCGCGGCCGCCGCAGGCGGCGCCGGCGGCGCAGTGGCGAGGGACGTTCCGGTGGCAGCCGCGAAAGCTCGGGCAGCCGCGAGGGCGGTTCGGTTTCGGGGTCGGGCCGGGCAGCGTCGCAGGGGCGCCGTTCGCGCCGGGGCACTGACTCGCGTTCGTCGTCCACGCTCTCGCGCGGTCGCCGCGACGATTTCGCGCCGGTCGCCGGAGGCTACAACGAGGACGACGAGGGGCTCGATTTCCTGGGCGTCGAGGACGCCGGACGGGAAGAGCGCCGCCGTGAAACCCGCCCCGAAGACGAGGAGATCCTCGCCGAGAGCGGGCTCAACACGGTGCTCGACGTGCCCAGTTGGGTCGAGGCGATCGGCATCGTCATCGCCGGCAATCTCGACGCCCGCAGCCGCTCACCGCGCGGCGACGACGCCCGCCGCGGAGATGGCGGTCGGCGGTAGCAGACCGTGGCTTGCGCCGGCCGCCGCACCGTGCGGCGGCCGTGCCGCCGGTCCGGCCTACTTGAGCGAGATCGTCCGGGCCAAGGGCCGCAGGACCTGGTCCACCACGCAGGTATCGACCACCTCGCGGGCCAGCCTGGCGAGCCGTTCCATCGCCTCGACGTAGGTCGTGTTGGGCTCCAGGCTGCCGTACTGCCGGGCCGTCACGTACACGCTCAGCTGCTCCTCGTTGAACTCGCCCGTCCGCACCTGAAACGCGTTGGTGCGTGTCTCGGTGCTGACGCGAACCTGGATCCGGCAGTCTTCGTCGAGGGCGATCGTCAGCGAAGGCTCGTAGTTGATCACGCGGCCGCCCGGCAGTTCGCCGAATCGGTCGAGCGCGGGGCCCACGCCCAACGCCTCGGCGAGGAGCGCGTTGTGGTTGCCGCGGTAGGCAAAATCGAAACCAAACAACACGTCGATCGCCTCACAGTCGAGTGGGCTCACGGAGAGAAACGCCGGGGCGAGGTCGAGCACGAGCCGATGCTGTTCGAGCACCGACTCCAGCGAGGGCGGATTCACCTGCCCGGAGCAGAGCCGCTTCGCCTCGACGGCCGCCCACCGGTAGCGGCCCTGATCCTTGTCTTCCTCGAGCACGTAGTCCCGCTTGTCGCGGCAGTAAAACTTCCGCATCGACGGAAACTTCTTCTGCACCCGCTCGAAGTAGTGGAGGATCGTCTCCCGCTGGGACGGGAGTTCCATCTCCGTCGCCAGGTTCATGTTGACGTAAAAATCGTCGGCCAGCGACGCATACGGCGTCATGCGAATGGGCTCCCGGTGGGGCAAAAGGCAAGCGAAGGAGTATAGAAACGGCGTGCGCGGGGTGTCAAAAAGGATGCCTCCCGCCCGTCGGCGACGGGCGGCGGGCGGCTTGACCGTCCACCTCTGGATTGCCGGCCGGCCGATGTTCATAATTTCGACCATCCGGCCGAGACGACCGCCCCGGCGGTGCCGGTCGAACCCGCGAAGGCCGCGCACGCCCGTGAACGACGAGACCGTCCACATCCCCGAAGAGCGTCTGGCCATCGAGAAGCGGGCCGACGGCACGCTCGTGGTCAGCGTGCAATCGCGCGGCCCGGACGGCTCCCGGCTTCCCGACGCGAAGTTTTCGTTCCGCGTCGGCGATCCGCAACACGCCTACTGGCTGGGCCGCTACGAATCGCACGCCGGCAAAGCGACGTGAACGGCGCCCGGCGCCCGCTGGACGCCGTGCTGCCGAGCCGTTTCCACCCCTGATCGCCGCAGGCGGCGACCGCAGGCCACCCGGACGGACCGTCACTCGTCGCCCCGGGAACTGGCGATCAGCGTGATGAACTCGCGATTGCTCTTGAACTTCGCCAGCTGCTTCGTGAGCTGCTCCATTGCATCGACATGATGCATGGTGGACAGCGTGCGGCGCAGCATGTTCACGGCATGCAACGTGTTGGGATCAAGCAGCTTTTCCTCGCGCCGGGTGCCCGACTGCGAGATGTCGATCGCCGGCCAGACGCGGCGGTCGGAAAGCTTCCGGTCGAGCACGAGCTCCATGTTGCCCGTCCCCTTGAACTCCTGGAAGATCAGCTCGTCCATCCGGCTTCCGGTGTCGATCAGCGCCGTCGCCACGATCGTGAGCGAGCCCCCCTCCTCGAACACGCGGGCCGTGGCGAAGAGCTTCTTGGGGATGTCGAGCGCCTTGATGTCCACGCCGCCCGACATCGTCCGCCCGGTGTTGCCGACCCACTTGTTGAAGGCCCGGGCCATGCGCGTGATCGAGTCCATCAGCAGGAACACGTCCTTGCCCGTCTCCGCCATGCGCTTGCACCGCTCGATCACGAGCTGCGAAAGCCGGACGTGGCTCTCGACGTCGCAATCGAGGCTGCTGGCGAGCACGTCGCCCTTCACGGACCGCTTCATGTCCGTGACCTCCTCGGGCCGCTCGTCGATGAGCAGCATCACGAGGCTCAGCTCGGGATGATTGGTCGAGATGGCCTGCGAAACCTGCTGCAGCAGCACGGTCTTGCCGGTCCGCGGCGGCGCCACGATCAACGCCCGCTGCCCCTTGCCGAGCGGCGTGAGCAGATCCATCACCCGCGTCGTGATCGGCTGCTGTCCCGTCTCCAGCCGCAGCCAGGTCTCGGGATTGATCGGCGTCAGCTGATCGAAGTTCTTCACGTTCGGGTAGAGATCCGGGGCCATCCCCTCCACTTCCTGGATCTCGCGCACCCGGGGCCCCTGCTGCCGGCGGCCTGGCTGCACGAGCGCCTTGATGGCCACGCCCTCGCGCAGCCGGTAGCGCTCGATCATCGTCGCCGGGACGAACGGATCGGTCCGCTCGCGGGTGTAGTTGGTTTCGGGGCTGCGCAGGAAGCCGTAGCCGTTGGGATGCAACTCCAGCACGCCGGCACCGGGTTCGAGCGGGATCGGTTCGCCGTTCTCCGCCACCTCGGGCTCGAGTTCGGGCGGCCGCATGCCCTCGCTATCCATGCCCACGGCACCGGCACCGGCCTGGATCGGCCCGCCGCCACCACCGCCGCCCCCGCGCCGATAGCGGCCGCGTCGGCGACCGCCGTATCCGCCACCGCCCTGGTATCCCTGGCCCTGTCCTTGGCCGCCCTGTCCCTGGCCGCCTGGTCCGTAGGGGCCCGGTCCACCCGGGCCACCAAAACCCTGCCGCCCCCGCGATCGCCTCCGCTTCGACATGGATACAGCTTGCGCTCCGAAAGGAATCAACACGCTCGCGCCCGCACGCTGCGGGCGAAACCATCGATCTTCACCACAGGGAGAGCCAGGAGGCCCGGGAAGTGCCTTGCAACCACCCGGAATCGACCCGAGAACCCCAAGGCGGCACCAGGGCCGCGATGCTCGGAAACACTGTCCCGCGTCCTTCTATCCGGACTGGAAACAGCCTTCAGACGGCAGAGTCGCGGCACCGCGGAACTTCGGGGACCAAGGCGGCTGCAAAACGGCCGCCAAACACAGGGCCCGAGACGTCCAGCGCTTCCAGCCGCACTCCGCCCCAAAAAAACCTTTTTGAGACGAAATCCTGCGACGAAGCCTTCCGCGAAACCATGGAAATCATGGTGGAAATCGCGGAGTCATCGTGAAAACGACGAGGTGAAGTATCTGGCCGGACGCGGGAAATGTCAAGCCGCTGGAAAGATGCGCTGTCTGCCGCACCGATCCCGGTGCGGCCCGGGTGGCAGGCCGGGAAATCCCGGCGGCCTGCGGGGCGAGCCGCCCTCGGCCGGACGGCCAGACCGGCATTTTCCTCGCGATTCCTGTCACTGATTCGACCGATACAGATGGACGGATGCGATTCTGGGCCGTCCCTCGGGGAGGCCCCTGTCCCGAACCGAGGCTGCCGCGATGCTTCGCTCTTTCCTGCTGCTCGAACCGACCCGCCGGATCAGGCGGAACCGGCGGACCCCCGCGTTCGCCGCCCTGATGGCTCCGGCCCTGGCCTGGGCCATGATCGGTCCGGTTGCCGCGGCCGACGCCGCCGGCGGATGGCACAAGGGACTGCCCAACGCCACCGAAGCGGCCCACGCCACCGGTCGTCCGGTGCTGGCCGTCTTCGTCGCCCAGTGGAGCGCGGCGAGCACGAGAATCGCCGATGCCCTCCTGGCCGATCAGGAAGCGGCGGCCCTCGTGAACGCGTGCTTCGAGCCGGTGCTGCTCGACGTGGACGAACACGCCGAACTGGCCCGGCGACTCAGAATCACGCATGTGCCGACGGCAGCCGTTCTCGGCAAGGGGGACGAGGTCATCGCCATCTTCGAGTGCCCCGACTCGTCCACCGCGTTCGTCGCCGCCGCGGCCCGCGCCGCCCAGCAAGCCGCGGTGCGGGTGTCGCAGGCGTCGGCCGCCACCGCCGGAGCGGCCGGACCGACGGCGAACGTCTTCGACGCGGCGTTGGCACCGGGCCAATCCGGCTCGCTCGACACTCCCGCCTCCGCTGCGATTCCAGCCGGTCGCGGCTCGATCTCGCTGGTCACCGACAAGGTTCGAAAACTTTCCGACTTCGGGAACAACAGTCCCGCTCCGACCGCGGCGCCAGCAACCGTGGCGGTCGGTTTCCAGCAGCCGCAGCAGCCTGTTGAACAGCCGGCCCCCGCGGCCGACCCCGCCTTGCCGACCACGCCTCCGGTCTGGCCCGCGGAGCAGCCCGCCGCCCCCTTGGCGGCCACGCTCTCCGCGCCGCCGCCCCGCCAGAGCATCGAACCGGCCCCGGCCGCGGCCGTTGCGAGTCCGTCGCCCGCCGCCGCGGGCCAGCCCTCCTGGCTGGGCGAGACGGAGCCGATCACGCAGGCCACGGTGGACGTGGAATCGACGGCAGCCGTTTCCGATCTGCCCACGGCTTCCCCCACGGCTCCCGCGACGAAGTCGTCGGTCGGATCTGATTTCCTGGCCGCGATCCAGAAGCCGTGGAGCGGGTTCGCCCGCAAGCCGGCCCCGGCAGTCGCCTCACCGGCGCCGGCGGATTCCCAGCCCGCCGCACCGCCCACCATGCCGCCGGCGCGGCCGCAGTCCCCCTTCGCCCTCACGCAGCCCCCCGCCCAGCAGCCCGCGGCGCCGGTCGCCGCCGCAGCAGCAGCGGCCGCCCCCGCCGCCGCCTCGCAGGAAACCATGCCCTTGGGCCTCGAGGGCTACTGCCCCGTCACGCTCGCCGACAAGAGCGTCTGGACGGAAGGCCGGGCGCAGTACGGAGCCCGGCACCGCGGCCGCACCTACCTGTTCGCGGGCCTGGAAGCGCAACAGGCGTTTCTTGCCGATCCCGATCGCTACGCACCGGCCCTCTCCGGTGACGATCCGGTGCTCGCCTTCGAGCAGGGCAAGAGCATGCCGGGCCAGCGGCGTTACGGCGTCGTCTGCCAGTCGCGCATGTATCTCTTCGCGTCGCCCGAAACCCGCGACGCCTTCGCGGCCCAGCCTGATCGCTACACGTCGCGGATCGCGCTGGCCGAGCAGCCGGCGGCCGCGGCCGATGGATCGCGGCGCTACTGATCCGGCTCCCGCGTGATCCTCGCCCGCTCGGTCTCGGCGGTCAGCGGTCCTCGCGCGGCCCCGCCCAGCCCTTGCTGCGTTCGACGGCGTCACGCCAGATGCCCCGCATCCGCCGCCGCGCGGCCGCGTCGATCCGCGGCTCGAACGACCGCTCCACGCGTCGGGCCTGCTCGAAGGCTTCGCTCTCCGCGAAGAAGCCGACGGCGCCGCCCGCCAGCAGCGCCGCTCCGAGCGCCGTGGTCTCCCGGACCGCGGGCCGCTCCACCGGGATTCCCAGCACGTCCGCCTGAATCTGGAGCAGGAGATCGTTGGCGCTCGCGCCCCCGTCCACCCGCAGCCGCTCGAGCCGCGTGCCCGCATCCTGTTCCATGCACTCCACGACGTCGGCCACGGAGAGCGCGATCGCTTCGAGCGCGGCGCGGGCCAGGTGCGATCGGTGGGTCGCCCGCGACAGCCCGATGATCGTGCCCCGCGCGTGCGGATCCCAGTGCGGGGCCCCGAGCCCGGTGAGCGCCGGCACGATCACCACGCCGCCGCTGTCGCTCACGCTCCGCGCGAGGGCCTCGATGTCGGCCGACTTCTCGATGAGCCCGAGCCCGTCGCGGAGCCAGCCCACCAGCGCGCCGGCCACGAACACCGACCCTTCCAGGCAGTACTGCGGCATCCCGCCGGCGGCTCCGACGCACCCGGGCGTCGTCAGCAGCCCGTGGCGGCTCTCCACGGCCCGATCCCCGGTCGCGAAGAGCAGGAACGCGCCGGTGCCGTAGGTGTTCTTGGCGTCGCCGGGCCGGACGCACCCCTGCCCGAAGGCCGCCGCCTGCTGGTCGCCGGCACAGCCCGCGATCGGGATCGGCGCGCCCAGGAGCGCCGCATCGACCTCGCCGAATGAGCCGCTGGACGGCCGCACCTCGGGCAGCATCCCGCGGGGCACGTCGAACATGTCGCAGAGCTCGTCGCTCCACGCGAGGCGATGGATGTCGAACAGCAACGTGCGGCTGGCGTTGGTGACGTCGGTGGCATGAACGAGACCGCCGGTGAGCCTCCAGATCAGGAACGAATCGACCGTGCCGAAGAGAATCTCCCCCGCCGCGCACCGTTCCCGGAGGCCGGGCGTCGTCTCGAGCAGGTGCATGATCTTCGTCGCCGAGAAATAGGGGTCGAGCAGGAGCCCGGTCCGGCGGCGAACCTCCGCCTCCAGGCCCCGGGCCTTGAGGCGGCCGCAGATCGGCGCCGACACGCGGCTCTGCCAGACGATCGCCGGCGCGACGGGCCGGCCGGTCGCCCGGTCCCAGAGGATCGTCGTCTCCCGCTGGTTCGTGATCCCCACGGCCGCCACCTGCGCGGCCGCCACGCCCGAGGTCTCGAGCACCCGCCGGGCGGTCGCCACCTGCGACCGCCAGATGTCCTCCGGGTCGCGCTCCCCGATTCCCAGATCGGCGCCGTCGGGGCCGGTGGCCGACCGGGCGTGCTGCGGAAACTCCTCCTGGGCGACGGCCAGGGGCGTGCCCGCCGCGTCGAAGAGGATCGCACGGCTCGATGTCGTCCCCTGATCGAGCGCGAGCACGCACGTCTTCCTGTCGCTTCCCGTGCCCCGATGATTCCCCACGCGCCGTCCCTCCTCGATTGCGGTTCAGTGTCCCGGCGGCGTCGCCGGCACCCGTTTCCCATACCGTTGTTCCAGCCGTTCCGCGCAC
>JBEIQP010000177.1:0-4069 GCA_040376455.1 Planctomycetaceae bacterium
CGAGGGGCGTCGTGCTCTCCTCCTCCTCCGGCGACGTGATCGACATCCCCTGCGTGCCGGCCCCGGGGCCGGTGGCCGACACGACCGGCGCGGGCGACGCGTTTCTCGCGGGCCTGCTGGCTGGCGTCGTCCGCGGCATGCCGCTCCGCGACGCGGGCCTGCTCGGCGCGGCGACGGCCGCCTGCTGCGTCACAGGCGTGGGCGCGACGGCGGGGCTCCGCTCGTTTCAGGAAACGAGCCGGCTGGCGGGGCTGTGAACCGGCGACTGCCCGCCGGGGCCGCTGCCCCGGGGGCGGCGCGTCGCCGGACTACCGGGTCGGCAGCGCGGCGGCGCGGTCGGGATGGTCGCGATCGACTCCCAGCCCGTCGAGCAGCGCGCGGACCCGCTCCGCCACGCGGTCGCGCTCCGCCCGCTGCTCGGTGGTGTGCGGCTGCCGCGACTGACCCATGCGAAACCCGCGCAGCTCCGCGCCGGCCCGAAAGCCCTCCGGGAAATCGACGCCCAGAAAGAGGGCGTCGAACAGGTCGGTGAGCCTCCGCTGCATGGCCATCGCCTCGTCGATCGCGCCGGCCCGGACGGTGTCGTAGATGCGCCGTGTGAGCTCGGGCAGCACGCCGCTCGACGCGTGCGTGCCGCCGTCGCACCCGACGACGAGCATCGGCACGAGGGCCGCGTCCCAGCCCGTGAGGAAGGAGAAGTCGGGCCGGATCGGCCTGACCGCCGCGATCAGGCGGCTCATGTGGGAGACGTCGCCGCTCGAGTCCTTGATGCCGATGATCCGCGGAAACTCCTCGGCCAGTCGGCGCACCGTCGCCACGTCGATGGTCGAGGCGAGCATCGGGATGTTGTAGAGCGTGACGTCGATCGGACTGTGGCGGGCGATCTCGCGGAAATAGGCCAGCACGCTCGCTGGCGAGAGCTTGTAGTAGAAGGGCGCCACCACCGCCACGGCCCGCGCTCCCGCCTCCTTGCAGTGCTCGCAGGCGCGGATCGTCTCGGCCACGTTCGCCTCGGCGGCACCCGCCACCACGGGCACCCGCCCCTTCGCCTCGTCGCAGACGATGCTCGTGATGCGCTTCCGTTCCTCGGCGGTGAACCGGACGAACTCGCCGGTGGACCCGTTGGGATAGAGGCCGTGGGCTCCGCGGTCGATGAGCCACGACACGTAGCGACGCAGCTCCGGCTCGTCGATCTGACCGCGGGCGTCGAGCGGCACCATGTGCGGCGTGAGGATTCCCGAAATCGTCGTCGAGGCGGACTGCATGGGCGAAGGTTCTCCTGAAGGCGATCCACGCGCGGGGCATCGAGCCCGCATCCTGGGGCGACATTGTTTCCGTCCGGCTCGATCCCGGCCAGAGCGGGTGCCTGGATCGCGGTCCGCACCGCTCTTGGGGCCGTCCGCCCCGCGCGGCGTCCTGGATTGGAAAGGCCTCGGGCGGTGCAGTACCTTTGTCCCCCGGGGGAACGCGGGCGTTTCCCGGTGGTTGCCCCCGTGGAGGCTCATGCATGTCGCGTCACGATGATCCAGCGATCGATTCGATCCCGCGGTGGCTGATCCTGCTCGGCGTCGCGCTGATGGTGCTCGGCGGCTTCGCGCTGGCGGCCCCGTGGGCCGCTTCCACCGTGGTGGACTACGTGTTCGGCGGATCGTTGATCGCCGCCGGCCTTTCGCAGTTGGCCGCGGCGGCGGGCACGTGGACGTGGCGCGGGTTTTGGCTCACGCTGATCTGCGGCGTGCTTTCCGTGGTCGCCGGCACGGCGATGCTGGCGATCCCGGTCGCCGGCATCCACGTGTTGGTGACCTTTCTCGGCATCATGATCCTGTTCGAGGCGGTCGCCAAACTGACCGCGGCCTTCACGGTGCGGCGCGATTTTCCCTGGGTCTGGCTCCTGCTCAATGGCATCGTCACCGCCCTGCTCGGCGGCGTGCTGCTCCTGAGCAAGGCCGACGAGTCCGGCGTGCTCCTCGGCATTCTCCTCGGGATGAACCTGCTCTCCAGCGGCGTCGCCTTCCTCGCCTCCGGCTTCGCGCTCCGCCGGGTGGCGTAGCGCGGCTCGTCAGGGAGCCGCATCACGCCAGCCGGTTCAGGTCCCGGAGTTTCTCCTCGAGTGGGCCGCGGAAGTCCGGGTGCGCGATCGACACGAGGAGCCGACCGCGCTCGGCGAGCGTGCAGCCGTGCAGGTTCACCGCCCCGTGCTCCGTCACCACCCAGTGGACGTGGCCCCGGGTCGTGACCACTCCGGCGCCCGGCGTCAATTCCGGCACGATCCGCGACACGCTGCCCCCCGCAGCCGTCGAAGGGAGCGCGATGATCGGCCTGCCCTCCCGGCTCATCGCCGCGCCGCGCATGAAGTCCATCTGGCCGCCGATCCCCGAATGGATGCGATGCCCGAGGGAGTCGGCGCACACCTGCCCCGTGAGATCGATCTGAATCGCCGAGTTGATCGCCGTCATCCGGTCGATCTTGCGGATGGCCAGCGTGTCGTTGGTGCGGTCGCAGGGATGAAACTCGACCAGCGCGTTGTCGTGCACGAAGTCGAAGAGCCGCTGCGAGCCGGCCACGAAGCTGGTGGTGATCCGGCCCGGATGAATCGCCTTGAACCGGTTGGTGACGACCCCCGCCTCCACGAGCGGCACGACGTTGTCGGAGAACATCTCGGTGTGGATGCCGAGGTCCCGCCGGTCGCCGAGGCGGCGGAGCACGGCATCTGGGATGCCGCCGATCCCCAGTTGGAGGCACGCGCGGTCCTCGACCAGGCCGGCGACGTGACCGCCGATCGCATCCTCGACGGCGGACCCGGCGCGCGCGGCCACCGTCGGGAGCGGCCGGTCGCTCGCGCACCAGGCATCGACCCGATCGAGCGGCACCACCGAATGGCCGTGGGTGCGCGGCATCCGCGCGTTGATCTCGGCGAGCACGAGCGGCGCCGTATCGACCGCGGCCCGGGCCGCGTCGACCGACGTGCCGAGGGTGCACTGCCCGTGGCGGTCGGGGGGCGAGAGTTGCACGATCGCGGCATCGAGCCGCACGCGTCCGCTGGCGAACAGGGCCGGGATGTCGGAGAGAAAGATGGGCACGAAGTCGGCCCTCCCATCCGCCACGGGATCCCGCAGGCCCGGACCGGTGAACAGCGACACCGAGCGGAACCGGCCGGCGTGCTCGGGGGCCGTGAACGGCAGCGGACCCTCGAGGTGCAGATGCCAGAGCCGCACCCCCTCCAGATCGGTCCGTCGCGCCAAGGCCTCGAGCAGCGGCGTGGGCGTGGCCGCCGCCCCGTGCACGAACACGTTCATGCCGCTCGTGAGCCGCGCCACGAGCGCGTCCGCCGATTCAGCCCGATCCAGCCACGGCATGCGCGAGGGTTCCTTTCGCTCAGGGTTCGGTTCCGGCGGCCAGCTGTCGCGTGAGCCTGCGTGCGAATCCGGGATCGGACGATTCTACGGCGCCGATCCGGACGATCCGGGCGGGCGTCCCGGCCCCCTGCCCCGCCCGCAGTTCCTCCGCCGTGATCGGCTCCCGGGCCGCCACCTGCGCCCGAACCACGGCGGCCGAGGCGTCGGACGGGTCGTGGCCGGTCGCTTCGCGGGCCGCCACGCGGTCGATCACCGTCTCCACCGGCAGATCGAAATCGAGCATCACGAGCGGCACCCGCGTATCCCGGGCCGCTGCGACCAGCATTTCCCGCTGCCAGCGGGCATTACCGGCGGCATCGACCACCACGCTTCGGCCCGCGGCGAGCACCGTCCGGGCCAGGGCCGCCAGCCGCTCGTACGCGCGCCGCGTGACCCCCTCGTCGTAGAGCGCCTCCGCGGCCCGCGCATCGGCCGGCCGGTCGGTGGGAGCCATGCCGGAGATCCGCTTGCGTTCCACGTCGCTGCGCAGGCGGACGGCCTCGAGCCCGCCGACGAGTTCCGCGGCGAGGGTCGATTTGCCGCTGCCCGACACGCCGGTCGTCACGCACAGAATCGGTCGGCGCGGCGCCGTGAGCCCCACAGCCAGATCGAGGTAGCGCTCGGTTTCGGCCCGCGCCCGCGCGGCGGCCGCGGCGTCGGCGTCGCGGCCCGCC
>JBEIQP010000207.1:0-2992 GCA_040376455.1 Planctomycetaceae bacterium
GGCCGTCAGCATGGCCGGCCGCGACGGCCGCACCCGCGCGGTGAAGATCCGCCGCCCGGCCCGGTCCACCGCCTGCAGCATCGAACGATAGACGCCGAACATGGCGCGAAACACCAGCCGGCCGTCGGTGGAGAGCATCCGATCGAGCGGCTCGGCTCGCGCGTAGCACTCCGCGGCCCGCGCGACCCCGAGCCGCGCGAGTCGATCGAACGCGGGGCCGATCCTGCCCGCCCGCAGATCGTCGGGCGAACAGCCGCACGCCGCGAAGTCCTCCTCCGGCAGATAGATCCGACCGCGGGCCAGATCCTCGGGAATGTCGCGGAGGATGTTCGTCAACTGAAAGGCCAGGCCGCAGTCGTGCGACGCGGCGATCGCGTCCGGGGTGGTGAATCCCCAGATGTGGATCGCGGCCAGCCCCACGGCGCTTGCCACGCGGCGGCAATAGCCCTCGAGTTCGGCGCAGGTCGCATACGCGTGGCGGTCGAGGTCCATCCGCACGCCGTCGAGGATGTCGCGCAGGTAGGGCGCGGGCACCGCGAACCGGCGGACGGTGTCGGCGACCGCCCGGAGCACCGGATCGTCGCTGCCGCCGCCGGCGAGCGCCGTGGCGGTCCGCTGCTCGAACGCGTCGAGCTCCCGCTTGGCCACGCTCGCGTCGGCGGCATCGTCCACGATGTCGTCCGCCCGGCGGCAGAAGGCATAGAGCGCCGTGGTGCCGCGGCGCTTCGCCTCCGGCAGCAGGCGGATCGGCAGGGCGAAGTTGGATCCGGCGCGGCGCAGCACCTCCGCGCAGGCGGCATGGTCGGCGGCGAGCTGGTTCATGACTCGCTCCACCCCGATGCCATCCGGGTTCGCGCCCACGCGCGGCAGGCGAGGCCGATCTTCGTCAACCGCCCCACCGTCGGGCGGCGTGCCAGCGTGTCGCATCCCGCCCGCTCGATCGCGGCGGCGACGGCCCGCCCGCCCCCGACGAACATCCCGATGGCCGGCCGGAGCGCCGGCGGCGCGCGGTCGATCAGGGCCGCGCCGGCAGCGAACCGCTCCCGCGCCCACGCGACCTCCGCGCGGATCAGCCGCACCAGCTGCGGCGTGGCCCGCGGCAGGTCGAGCATCGGCTCCTCGACCCCGAAGCGGTGCATGTCTTCCGCCGGCAGATAGACGCGGCCGGCGAGCCGATCGCGGCGCACGTCCTGCCAGAAGTTGACGAGTTGCAGCCCGGTGCAGATCGCGTCAGACATGGCGAGCAGGTCGGGCTCGCGGCAGCCTTCCAGCCCCAGCACGATCCGTCCGACCGGATCGGCCGACCGGCGGCAGTAGTCGATGAGTTCGGCCCGCGTCGCATACCGGGTCTTGGTCTGATCCTGGCGAAACGCATCGAGCAGATCGGCGAACGGCTCGATCGACAGGCCCGTCCGCCGCACCGTCTCGGCGAGCGCGACGAAGACCGGGTGCCGCGGCCGGCCCGCGAAGCACTCCTCGAGCTGCCGCTGCCAGTCGGCGAGGCCGCGGGTCGCTTCGTCGGCGCTTGTGGCCTCGTCGGCGAGGTCGTCGCTCCACCGGGCGAAGGTGTAGACGTTGGCGAGGTGCTGCCGCAGGCGGGGAGGCACCAGGCGGGTGGCGACGGTGAAGTTCTCGTAGTGGCGCGACGCCACCTCGCGGCAGAAGGCCTCGGCCGCCTCGAGGCCGCCATCGACGGGCACCGGGGCCAGTTGCCACGCCGTGGGATCGCGCCGGGCGGCCCGCGGGACGACGGCGGCGGACGCGGTGCTGGCGGGGCGAGGGGGCATGCGTGGCTGGGAATGCGGAGGCCGCGTCCGGGCTCACTGGCCGGTCCGCGTGGGCTTCACTACGATGCAGGCGTCGGCATCGGCGCCGAGCCCCACTGTTTTAGCCTAAACACCGCGCCCACCCCATGAAGATCCTCCTTGCCAGCCCCCGTGGCTTCTGTGCCGGCGTGAACATGGCCATCGACACGCTCGACACGGCGATCCGGCTGTACGGCACGCCGGTGTATGTCTTCCACGAGATCGTGCACAACAAGCACGTGGTGGACCGGTTCGTGCGGGAAGGGGCGGTGTTCGTCAACGGCGTCGAGGAGGTGCCGGAGGGATCCGTGATGCTCTTTTCGGCGCACGGCGTCGCGCCGGAGGTGCGGCAGCTGGCCGAGGCCCGGCGGCTGCGGGCGATCGACGCCACCTGCCCGCTGGTCACGAAGGTGCATCTGGAGGCGATCAAGTACGCCAAGCTGGGCTACCGCATCCTGCTCATCGGCCACGAGGGGCACGACGAGGTGATCGGCACGATGGGGCAGGCGCCCGACGCGTTCACGCTCGTGGAGACGGTGGAGGAAGTCGATGCGCTGCCGTTCGGCCCCGCCGACAAGCTCGCCTACCTGACCCAGACGACGCTCTCGGTGGACGACGCGTCGCGGATCATCAATCGGCTCAAGGAGCGGTTTCCGCACATCGTCGGCCCGCCCAAGGACGACATCTGCTACGCCACCCAGAACCGCCAGGAGGCGGTTCGCCTGCTCTCGGACGACGCCGACCTGGTGCTGGTGCTCGGCAGCCAAAACAGCTCCAACAGCCAGCGGCTGGCCGAACTGGCCCGGGAGCGGGGCATCCGGGCGCATCTCATCGACGGCGCCAACGAGATCGATCCCGACTGGTTTCAGGGCAGCGAAACCGTCGTGATCACGGCCGGCGCAAGCGCCCCGGAGAGCGTGGTGCAGGACTGCGTCTCCTGGCTGCAGGCGAAGTATGCCGCGACCGTGGAAGAGCGGACGATTCGCGAAGAAGACGTCTACTTCCCGCTCCCCAAGGAACTTCGCGCCGCGGCCGCAGCCATCAAGCTTCCGATGGCATAAGCCCGCCCCCGCCAAGACACCGTGAGGGCTACCCATGCCCCGAGAGCCGGCGTTGGCGGCAAGCGGAGACAGGATGTCGGAGCGCAGCCGGCATCGAGTGAGCGAAGGGCATGATGCCCGTAGCGA
>JBEIQP010000063.1:0-15978 GCA_040376455.1 Planctomycetaceae bacterium
CGTTCCCACCGGCGGGCCAAGCGTGCAGGGGCCATGGAGGGCCCTGCACGCGTGTAGTCAGATCGCCGGAAGCGATCTCTCGCCCGTCGTGCGAACCCTCCGGCGTTCCCACCGGCGGGCCAAGCGTGCAGGGGCCATGGAGGGCCCTGCACGCGTGTAGTCAGAACACGTCCAGATTGAAGTGGTGCCCGTGGTGGTAGCGCCGCGACTTCGGATACTCGTTGTGCCACGCCCGGTTGTAGACCGGCACCCGCATCTCCTGCGGATAGCGGTAGTAGAGGTCGTTGGCCGACTGCATGTAGCCGTCGGCGTAGAAGTTGTGCGGATACCAGACGTATGGGTAGTGATAGAGCCGATTCCAGTCGTGGCTGTTGTAGGAACTGCCCCACTGGTAGCCGAAGGCCTGCTGGCCGGCGGCCGGCGGCTGGGCCACCGCGGGCGCGGCGGCGAGCGATGCCACGGCAAGCAGGGCCGCGGCGAACAGGTGGCGTGTCATGAGAATCCCCCCGGATGAACGTCGTCCCGGAGGATATCGACCGGCGGCACAACCATTCTTCAAGGAAAAACCGGCAGGCCTTGCCCCGGCCGCATCACCGGCATCGGTGGGCCACCGCCGCGTCACCGCCTGGGCGGATCAGGCGGTCGGGCCGCTGGTCGCCGGAAGCCGGCCCTCGGCCAACTCGCGATCCCACTCCTCGATCAGCGGCCAGTGGGGGGCGCAGGTGCCGAAGTCGGCCAGCGTCAGGTAGCCCTTGAGCCGCGCGATCGTCTTCGCGAGCAGCGCGTCGTCCTTGCGGAAGATCGGCCCGTGGCTCGGCAGGAGCCAGGCCACGTCGCTCGCGGCGATCCGCTCCAGCGAGGCGATGAAGGAAGGGATGTCGCTGCCGTGGTGCGCGTCGATCGCCCCCACCGAGCCGTCGCGATAGATGTTGTCGCCCGAGAGGAGGAGGTCGCCGAGTCGCAGGGCCAACTGGCTGTCGGTGTGGCCCGGCGTGTGCCAGACCTCCAGCTTCCGGGAACCGATGTCGATCGCGTCGCCATCCGCCACCACCTGATCCACCTTCACGGGCGGCATGTCCATGTGCACGTTCTGGGCGGCGATCTCGGCGAACGTCTTCACGCGGTCGCCCGATTCGAGGGAGGCGACCGCCTTGCCGTGGGCGATGACCGGGGCCTTGAGGATCGCCTTCGCCTTCGCCAGTCCCTGGATGTGGTCCACGTCGGCGTGGGTGGCGACGAGCGCCCGGCACTGCGAGAGCGGAAAGTCCATCTGCCGGATCATCTCGACGATCTCGTCCACGCTCTCCTCGTAGCCGATGTCCACGAGCCCCCAGTTGCGATCGTCGTAGACGAGATAGACGTTGCAGCCGATCCGCCACCCCGCCTGGTAGTTCATCTCGATCACACCGGGGAAAACGGGACGCCGTTCGAGCATGGATTGTGCGCGGTTGGAGGGTGGATTTGCGGGTAAAACCCGCGGAAGACACACTGGGAGGGCCCGGGACGACCGGCCTGCACGATCCTGCGAGTGTAGGACGGCGGGACGCGATCGGCAATCCTGCGGGAGCCGGGCACGGGAGTAGGGAATTGCACAGCGAGGCGACACCCACTGCGGCGGAACGGTCGTTCGCCGCGTGGGCCGACGACGTGGCGGAACTGTGCGGCCTCGTCGATGCGCTGCGGCCGCTGGGGCGTTCGCTCGGCGCGCCCGATCCGAATGCCACCGACTGGCACGGGGCCCTGTTCGGAAAGCTGCGGCCGCAGGTGTCGCGGGAGCCCGTGCTCGTGGCGGCGGTCTGCGGCGGGACGAACACCGGCAAGAGCCTGATCGCCAACACGCTCGTCGGCGCGGCGATCAGCCGTTCGCTTCCGGAGGCCGCCCGCACCCGGCACCCGGTGGCCAGCCTGCCGCAGGGGCTGGCCGGCCGGATCGATCTGCGCGAGCTCTTTCCCGGCTTCACGCCGATGCCGTGGACGAGCGAGGAGGACGCGCTCGCTGTCGTGGACGACGACCGGCTCGTCTGGCGCGAGGACGCCAGCGGCAACCAGCCGGCACGGCTCGTGCTGCTCGACACGCCGGACATCGACGGCACCCTGCGCGAGAACTGGCAGCGGGCCGAGCTGGTCCGCAACGCCTGCGACGTGATCGTGGCGGTGCTCACGCAGCAGAAATACAACGACGCCGCCGTCCGTGACTTCTTCGCCGCGGCGGCGGCGGCCCGGAAGACCGTGATCGTGATCTTCAACATGGTGGCCTGGCCGCAGCAGCGGGAGCGAATCGCAGGCTGGCTGGGCACGTTCGCCGCCGAGACCGGTGTCGAACCGGCCGCCGTCTACGCGGCGCCGCACGACTTCGAGGCGGCCGAGGCGGGGCGGATCACGTTCCATCCGGTGCCGGAACTGACGCCCGATGGAGCCTCCGTATCCCCCGCCGAGCGGCTCGCGCACGGCGACTTCGACCGCATCAAATTCCGGGCGATGGAGGGGGCGATGCGGGTCGTCGTCGATCCGCACGCGGGTCTCGGCGCGTGGCTCGACGCCTTCGAGCGGTCGGCCGGGCAGTGGCGCGAGGCGCAGCACCTGCTCGAACAGGACGGCCGCGTGCGGGTCGATCTGCCCACGGCGCCGCGGGAGATCGTCTGGAACGAGATCTGGAAATGGCTGGAGCCGCGGCGGTCGGGGTTTGACCTGGCGGTGAGCCGCGTCTATCGGGTGGCCGGCAAGGGGGTGATGTGGGCGGCCCGCCGCGCCGGCCTCGCCCGCAGTGACGAGGAGCGGCGCGACGACTTCTCGGCGGTCGAGTTGGCCGCGCTCAAGCAGGCGCTCGGCGACTTCGTCGAGCGGCTCGACGACGCCTGCCGGCGGGATCCCCGCCGGGCCGAGATCCTCGGGCCGCGGCTGGCGTCGGCCGACCGGGCCGCGTGGTACGCCGACCTCGAACGGCGGCACGCCGCGCTGCCGATGGTGTCGGAGGCGTATCGCGGCTTCGTCCGCCAGGAACTCGACCGGTTCGCCCGGGAGAACCCGCGGCTGGTCGGCCTGATCCTCACCGGCCTGAACGTCGGCGCGGTGGCGCGGCCGGCGATCACCGTGGGCCTCGGCCTCGCGGGGGCGGCCGTGGTGCCCGCCGCCGCCGCCACGGCCGGCGGCCTGACCACCCTCGTGCACCACGTCGGCGACGTGGTGGTCGGCACCGCGGCGACGCTGGCCGGGGAAGGCGCGCTCGGCCTCACCGCGGCCGGCCTCAAGCCGCTCATCGAGACGCTGTTCGCGGGCTGGTCGGCCGAGCGGGGCCGGATCCTCGCCGAGACGCTCCACGACGTCGTGCTCGGCGACCGGCTGGAGGAGATCGGCCGGCTCGCGTCGGCCGCCGCACGGCCGGAGGTGGCGCGCGCCCGACGGCTGCTCCACGCATGCGCCCGGGAGTTCGCCTGACATGGTTCCTCGTGAAGACGATGCGCCCGCCACCATTCCCGCCGGCGAGACCGCCGGCGGCGAGCCGGACTTCGCGGGCTTCGATCATGTGGTGGAGTCGCTGGCGGTCTGGAGCGGCGCCTTGCCCGGCTGGGCGCCGGCCCGGCGCGTGCGCGGCGAGTGGGAGCAGGTCGCACCGCGGCTCGAACGCGCGCGGCGCGAGCTCTCGCGCGTGCTGGTGGTCGGCGTGATGGGCGGCACCGGCACCGGCAAGAGCACGCTCGTCAACGCGCTGGCGGGCTGCGATGTCAGCGATGCCGGCGATGTGGCCCGGCCGACCACCATCACGCCGATCATCGTCGCGGCCCGCGACGTCGATCTCTCCTGGCTCCCCGTCGAAGCGATGCGGGGCCGCGTGGTCCGCAGCGATTCGCCCGCCGTGGCCAACATCGTGCTCGTCGATTGTCCCGATCCGGACACGCAGCCGCTGGTGGCCGGCGGCCCCGGATCGCGGCCCAGCGACGCCAACCACAACCGCGATCTCCTGGAGGCGGTGCTGCCCGCCTGCGACGTGCTCCTGCTCGTGGCCACGGCGCAGAAGTACCGGTCGTGGGTCGTCGCCCGCGAGGTGGCGGCTTTCGCGCCGGGGCGGCCGCTCCTCTTCGTGCAGACGCACGCCTCGCGCGACCCCGACATCCGCGCCGACTGGCGGCGCGAGCTCGAGTCGCAGGGCTTCAGCGTGCCGCGGATTTTTCGGCTCGACGGCGTGGAGGCGGCCCGCCGCACGGCCGCGGGCCTGGAGCCGGAGCCCGGCTTCCGCGAACTGACCGACGCGATCGACGCCGAACTCGTGGGCCGCGCGGCCAGGCGCGTGCGGCGGACCGGCGCGCTCGACCTGGCGTGCTGGTTCACGCGGCAGGCGCGGACGCAGCTGGCCGCCTTGCGCCAGCCGACCGAGGAGTTTGCGGCCGGCGTGCAGGCGGAGCGGGCGCGGCTGGAAGGGATTCTCTCCCAGGCCGTCGGCACGAAGCTGCGTTCGAGCCGGTCCGCGTGGCAGCGGCTGATCACCGACGAGGTCGTCGATCGCTGGCACGGCGGACCCTTCGCGATGTTCCTCCACGTGATCGCCGCGATCGGCTCGTTCTGGACGCGGATCCGTCCCGGCGGCGGCGTGATCGGCCGGCTGCTCGCGGGGCAGTCCGCGGTGCCGGCCGGCGGCTCGGGCTGGCAGGCCGTCGCCGAACTCGGCCTTTCGGAGGCCGAGGTGGAGCAGTCGCGCAGCATCCTCGCGGGGCTGGCGGCCCGGGCGAAGGTCGCCGAGCCGCTCGTGGGCCGCGCCCGGCTCGATGCCACCCGCGTGCAGCAGACCGCGGCCACGTTGCTCGAGCGGACAGGCCAGTGGCTCGGGACCGGCATCGAGCAACTGGTCACCGAGCGGCGCGGCCGGGTTGGCGGTCCGCTGCTCCACTGGATCTTCGAGGCGCTCTTTTCCGCGCTCTTGATCACCGTGCTCGTCCGCGCGGGCTGGAACTTCTTCCACGGGCATCTCTGGGAAGGCCGTCCCGTGGACGGGGCCGGGTTTCTCCAGGAGGCGTTCGTCTGGGTGATCCTCTGGGGCTTGCTCCTCCGGTGGGGCGTTTTTGCGCTGGTTCGCGCGGGGCTCGACCGCGACATCACGGCGCTGGTGTCCCGGCTTCCGGCGGCGAAGCTCGTCGATCCGCTGCTCGCCGATTTCGAGGAGGCGGCCCGCGACGTGCGATCCTATCTCGACGACGGCGACCGCCTCGGCCGGGAGGCCGACGCGCTCGCCGCCACGCTCGCCGAGCCGGCGGCCGGGCTGGGCCGCCTGCGGGGGGAATCGTCATGAGCGGGGCCCGCGTCTCCGCCCTGCTGGCCGGCGCGGTCTTCCTCGTCGCATCCGCCGCGCCCGGGGCCGAACTCACCGAAGTGCAACGCCGCGGAGAACTGATCTGGGCCGCCGATCAGGAGGGCGGGGGGCCGCACGTGTTCCCCGACCCGAACGATCCTCGACGGCTCACCGGCTTCGAGGTCGAATTCGCCGAACTGATCGCCGGCGAACTGGGGGTGAAGGCACGCTTCCAGCAGGGCCAGTGGGATCGGCTTCCGCTCCTGCTCGGCCGCGCGGCCGATTGCGTGATCAACGGCATCGAGTTGACGCCCGCCCGCCGCCGCGACTACCGCTGCTCCCGCCCCTACTTCGCCTACGCGCTGCAGCTGATCGGCCGCCGCGACGCCCGGCCCGACTCGCTCGCCGCGCTGGGCGGGACGGGGCCCGGGGGACGCTGGCGGGTGGGCGTGCTCACCGGCTCGGCCGCGGAGCTCGTCATGCGGTCGCGCGACGACCTGCAGGTCGAGGTGATCGGCTACGACGGGACGATCGACTCGATGGAGCAGGTTGCCAGCGGCGTGCTCGATGCCGCAGTTCTCGACGACTGCATCTTCAGTTTCTACGCGGATCGCTTCGCCGGATTGAGAGCCGTCGATCGGCCGTTCTCCGGCGGCCTCTACACGGTGCTCACCGCGCCCGACACGCCGGGGCTCTCCGCCGCCATCGACGAGGCGATCGGCAGGGCGATCGCCGACGGCCGCCTCAAGGCGCTCTATGACCGCTGGGATCTCGCCGGCCGGCAGCAGATGCTGATGCTCCGCGACGCGGCCGAGATTCCGCCGGCGCGGCAGCGCACGACCTGGGAACTGATCCGCGAGACGCTCCCGCTTCTGCTCACGGCGGCGGGCGTGACGGTGCTCCTCTCCTGCGCCGCGTTTCCGGTGGCGATGCTGATCGGTCTGGCGGTGGCGATCGGGCGGCTGTACGGGCCGCCGGCGCTCCGCACCGTGCTCGCGGGCTACGTCGAAGTGCTGCGCGGAACGCCGCTGATGCTGCAGCTCTACGCCATCTTCTTCCTGCTGCCGAAGGTCGGGCTCGCCCTGCCGGCGCTGGCGGCGGCGATCGCGGGGCTGGCGCTCAACTACTCGGCCTACGAGTCGGAGATCTACCGGGCCGGGCTCAAGGCGGTGCCGACGGGGCAGTTCGAGGCGGCGCTCTCCCTCGGGCTCTCGAAGTGGCAGGCGCTGCGGCACGTGCTCGTGCCGCAGGCGGTGCGGATCGTGATGCCGCCGGTGACGAGCGATTTCATCGCGCTGTTCAAGGACACGAGCGTCTGTTCGGTGATCACCGTGATCGAGTTGACGAAGCGCTACAGCGTGCTGGCGCTCTCGACCGGCCGCATCGTGGAACTCGCGATCCTCACCGCGCTGCTCTACCTGACGATGAGTTGGCCGCTTGCGGTCCTGTCGCGCTGGTTCGAGCGGCGTCTGGAGCGGCCGGCGGGGACACCGCACTGAACCGCAGGCTGGATGTCGTGCCTTCATGATCACCGTCACCTCCCTCTGCAAGTCGAGATCGGGCGCCAGCGTGCTCAGCGACGTGTCGCTGGCCGGCGCCGAGGGAACGGTCACGGCGCTGGTCGGAGCCTCGGGCAGCGGCAAGACCACGCTCCTGCGCTGCCTCAACGGCCTGGAGACGTTCGACGCCGGAACGCTCTCGATCGCGGGGCACCGTCTCGCGTCGGGCCCCCATGCCCCGGGGGTGCTCGAGCGGCTCCGCTGCGACGTGGGCATGGTGTTTCAGCAGTTCAACCTGTTCCCGCACCTGTCGGTGCTGGCCAACGTGATGCTCGCGCCGCAGGTGGTGCAGGGGCTGCCGCCGGACGAGGCTCGCGCGAGGGCGCTGACGCTGCTCGAGCGCGTGGGGCTGGCAACGCATGCCGGGAATCGGCCCGAGACGCTCTCGGGCGGGCAGCAGCAGCGGGTGGCGATCGCCCGGGCGTTGGCGATGCAGCCGCGGGTGATGCTCTTCGACGAGCCGACCAGCGCGCTCGACCCGGCGATGACGGCGGACGTGCTCGACGTGATCGTCGATCTGGCGCGGGCGGGCCAGACGATGGTGGTGGTGACGCACGATCACGGCTTCGCGAAGCGGGCCGCCTCGTGGGTGGTCGAGCTCGCCGCCGGCCGCGTGGCCCGCCAGGGCCCGGCGGACGAGATGCTGTAGGCGTCGCGGCGCCGCGGGCCGCGGAAACAAAAAAACTCCGCCCGGAGGTTTCCCTCCGGGCGGAGCTCACTGGCCGAAGTCGGGCAACAGATCTCCGTTCGACCTATTGACCTTCAATCACTTGATGGAAGCAACCGTGACCACCTTGGTCTGCGTCGACTTCGACGCGGACGCATCGGGGGTCGGGGCAGCAGCGGACTCGACCGCGGTCGCACCGCAGGCCGGCTCGCAGCAGCCGTTGCCAGCACCGCAGCCGGGCTCCGAACCGCAGCAGCCGTTGCCGGCCGAGCAGTCGGGCTCGCCGCAGCAGGTGCTGGTGCAGCTGGCCCGGTGGCAGCGCTTCTTCGCGTTGTGGATGGCGCGGAGAAGGTCACGGATCGGGGTCGCACACTTCCGAGTGCCGCAGCAGCCAGCAGCCGCACCGCAGCTCGGCTCGCAGCAGCCGGCACCAGCGTCGCACGCCGGTTCCGCACAGCCGTTGCCAGCACCGCAGGCCGGTTCCGCACAGCCATTGCCAGCACCGCAAGCCGGCTCGCAGCAGCCGTTGCCGGCATCGCAGGCAGGCTCGGCACCGCAGCAGCCGGTGCAGCCAACATGCTTCCGCTTGCACTTCTCGAACAGGCCCTTCAGCCCGCCGAAGAGGTCATGCTTCTTGAAGGCCCGTCCACCGCAGCACGAAGCCGCACCGCAGCTCGGCTCGCAGCAGCCGGCACCAGCGTCGCACGCCGGTTCCGCACAGCCGTTGCCAGCACCACAGGCCGGTTCCGCACAGCCGTTGCCAGCTCCGCAGCCAGGCTCACAGCATCCGTTGCCGGCGTCGCAGCCGGGCTCACAGCACGAGGCACACCCCTTGCAGCCGAGCATCCGGTCAAGGAGCTCGAAACCGAAGGACTGGCTACAAACGGTGACACCGAGAACCAGCGCACCGAGGAAAATCATACGCTTCATCGAGCCACATCTCCTTTGCTTGTGAATCACCGGTGTGTTCGTCCCGCTCGCGACGCTGTCACCCCGAGGTTGTGATTCACGAACTTTCCGCGGCAGGCCTGTCGAGCCATTCCGTGACTCGAGTTATCGCAGGTTGCTGCCGCCCCCTGGTTGCCCGACGGGCACAGTGATGCCCCGGGGGACATGAGGGCTATCGGCGACTCTGGGAAAGCGGCTTGAGCGGGCTCCAAGTATTTTTCGGGCCACGAGTTGCGCGTGCGCATTGGGTGGAGTGTGACGCGCCTGCGGCGCCGGTAAGCTGTGCGGCGCGGCGACGCATGACCGTCACACCTTCGCGCCCGCCGGCCCTACAACCCGCATAGTTTCACAGGCGAAGGATCGCGACCGTAGAAGATGCCGGCTGCGGGGCCGAAGCCGGTTTGATTGACACCCTTTTTGCAACCGGTAGACTTTGCCAAAGACTCTGGTGGCCGGGCGTTTGCAGTTGCTTCCGCCCGGCAAACAGGGAACTCCGGTGCGATTCCGGGACGGCCCCGCCGCTGTGACCAGGCGCCGAGGTCGGCTGTTTCGAGCCATTGCGGGCCGCCGCGTTCGACGCGAGCCACGCGAGAAGGCATGCAGCCGGCTGAGCCTGGGAGTCAGAAGACCTACCAGTTGTCATGAGCATGCCAACCTGCGCGGGCGGGGAGGCAGGCACGGAGATCCGGCCGGCTCTGCCGACCACCTCCGATCGTCGGTTTCAAGGACACGCTCCTGCAAGCACGGGTGCCGTCGCGGACTCCGCATGCTCAGCGCATGCGCGTGCCGTTGCGGCGCCGGTGCTTCGGCGGTTCGTCGTATGGACACCTCGACCATCGCATCGCGTCGGAATGCCTGCGGCGGCGGCCCGCGGGCCATGACGCTCGTTGAACTGCTCGTCGTCGCGGCGGTGATCACCGCACTGGTGGCGCTCTTGCTGCCGGCGATCCAGGGCGTCCGGGAGGCCGGACGGCGGACGGCCTGCCTCAACAACCTGCGAAACATCGGCTGCAGCCTGCACGGCTATCTGTTGGCGCGACGGCGGTTTCCCGTCGGCTGCTTGGAGTGGAAGGCCGCGGGCCAGCAGGGAAGCGGCCGTTGCCTGGCCTGGAGCGCGACGATCCTGCCCTGGCTCGAGGAACAGGCCCTCGCGGATCGGATCGATTTCGGCAAGGCGTTCGATGATCCCGCCAACGCCGGCGCCGCGGCCGTGCCGCTGGCCGTCTACCGGTGCCCGTCGGCAGGCGGCGGCGCGCTCGTCGGTGGGCTGGGCCGCACGGACTACGGCGGCGTCAACGGCGAACGCATCCGCTCGCCGAACAATCCCGAGAAGGGGGCGCTCGTCCACGACCGCGGCTTCGCCGAGCGGGAGATCACCGACGGCCTCTCGAAGACCGTGTTGGCAGGGGAGTGCGCGACGGGATCCTGGTCCGACGGCCAGTGGATCAACGGCCGCAACCTCTTCGACCAGGCCTATGCCGTGAACTGGCCGACCTGGGAGGACGAGCTCCGCAGCCGGCATCCGGGCGGGGCCCACGCCCTGTTCGGAGACGGCGCCGTCCGCCTGCTTGCCGAAACGACCGACGCCCGCATCCTGGCCACCGCCTGCACGCGGGCGCTGGGCGAGGCCGGCCCCGTGCCGTGGGAGCAGCCATGACGAAACAGACTTTCCGCAGGCCCGGGGGTGCCGCTACCCGCAACTGACAGCCATCCGTGCCGCAGCGCGCGTCGCCGCGCCACGGATTTCGTCGTCGCGCCGGGCCGTCGAGGCCTGCCGCGGGTAAGCCGTGCCTTCCCTCCCTGTCCTGGAAAGTGCCTCTCATGCGCGTTTCGTCATTGGGCCACGCCCTCATCTCGCTCGCCGTCACCGCCGCCTGCGCGGCGGCTTCCGCCGCCGTCGTCGACTTCGAGGATCTCACCGTGCCGTCGTCCGGGTTCTTCAACGGCTACCCCGGCAGCCCGCTCACCAACCAGACGGTGACGGTGCCCTGGGAGTCGGCGGGGGTTTCGTTCTCCAACGTCTTCGGCAACGACACCACCGAAGACTATTCGTTCGACTATTGGTTCGGCTTCGCCTATTCGAACGTGGTGAACACCACCGATCCCAGCTTCACGAACCAATACGCTTCCTATCCGGGCGGCGGTTTCGGATCGAGCACCTACGCCGTGGCCTACGCGGACGGGGCCACCGTCTCGCTTCCGGTTGCCACCACGGTCGCCGGCTTCCGGATCGCGAACACGACCTACTCCGCGCTCACGATGCTCCAGGGCGACGAGTACGGTTTTTCGGCGCCGCTGGCCGCCGGCGGCTGGTTCACGACCACCGCCACCGGGAAGCTCGCGGGCAGCACCACCGGTTCGGCGACGTTCTACCTCGCCGATCTGCGGGGCGATTCCCCGCCCGGCGTCCTGGCCACGTGGGCCTGGTTCGACCTGACGGCGCTGGGAACCGTGGACGAGATCGAGTTTTCCTTCGATGGTTCCGACAAGTCTCCCCCCTTCGGCCTCAACACACCCGCCTACTTTGCGATGGATAACCTGACGGTGACGGCCGTTCCGGAGCCGGGCACGATGGCGCTGGTCGCGGCGGCGGCGCTGGTCGGACTGGGCAACGCCTGGCGGCGCGGGAGGCGGCGGCATGCAGCCTGACGCCGGGCGGCAGGCGGAGACGCGAGCCGCGCTCGAGCACAATGCCCGCGCCTGGGACAGGCTGGCCGAGGGGGGCGTGCCGCTCGCGCAGCCGGCGCCGGACGAAGCGTTCGGTGATCCGCGGGCATGGGTCGGAGGCGGCGGCACCGTCGGCCGGCCATGGATCCCCGAGCGGCTCGACGGCCTCGAGGTGCTCTGCCTCGCTGCCGGCGGCGGCAAGCACGGCCCGCTCTACGCGGCCGCCGGTGCCCGGGTCACGGTCCTCGACATCTCGGGCCGCATGCTCGCGCTCGACCGCGCGGTGGCCCGCGAACGGCGGGTGGACCTCGAGATTCTGCAAGGCTCGATGGACGACCTGGGGATGCTGGCCGCGGCGCGGTTCGATCTGGTCATCCATCCCGTCAGCACCTGCTACGTGCCGGACGTCGCGCGGGTGTTCGTGGAGGTGGCCCGGGTCACGAAGCCGCAGGGCCTCTACATCAGTCAGCACAAGTCGCCGACGAGCTTGCAGGCGTCGCTCGAACCCGGCGCCGGCGGTCACTACGAACTGCGGCATCCGGTCGCGCTGCGCCAGCCCCTGCCGCCGGCGCCGCCGTCGCGGCTGCGCGAGGTCGGCACGCACGAGTTCGTGCACTCGCTGGCCGCCCTGCTCGGGGGCATCTGCCGGGCCGGATTCACGATCGAGGACTTCAGCGAGCCGATCCACGCGCATCCCGCGGCCCCGGCGGGCTCGTTTGCGCATCGGGCTTCGTTCGTGCCCCCCTACCTCCGCATCCTCGCCCGGCGGACGGGCGGCGAACCGCGTGCGACGCCGAAAGTGCTGCTACAGTAGATAGATGCGTGGGCCGCCCTGGGCCCGCCACCAGCGAGGGCTTGTCGATGATCTGCCTGAACGTGTTGCTCCTGGCCAAGGATCCGGCCGACGTGCCGACGATCCGTAGCCACCTCGCGGAGGCGATGCGCAAGAGCCGCGCCGAACCCGGCTGCCTGCGGTTCGACGTCTACCACTCGAACGCCGAGCCGCGGCGGTTCGTGCTGGTGGAGCATTGGGCCTCGCAGGAGGCGCTCGATGCCCATCGGCTCGCCGAGGCCTACACCACGATCTACAAGCCCCACGTCATGCCGCTCATCGAACGCGAGGGGCATCCGGCGACGCTCTTGGAGTAGGGCGACCCCACCGCATGATCCTTCTGATCGACAACTACGACTCCTTCACCTGGAACCTCGTCCAGCGTCTCGGCGAGATCGCTCCCGACGTGCCGGTGGAGGTGCATCGCAACGACCGGATCACGGGAGACGAGATCGCGGCCAAGGCGCCGAGCCATCTCGTGATCTCGCCCGGCCCGTGCACGCCGGACGAAGCGGGCATCTCCTGCGACGCGGTGCGCAGGTTCGCGGGGCGGATGCCGATCCTCGGCGTCTGCCTCGGCCACCAGTCGATCGGGCAGGTCTTTGGCGGCACGATCGTCAGGGCGAAGCAGCTCATGCACGGCAAGGTGGACCGGATCGAGCATGCGGGGAAGGGGCTCTTCGCCGGCCTGCCGAGCCCGATCGAGGCCACCCGCTATCACAGCCTCGTCATCGACCCGCCGACGCTGCCGCGTGCCTTCGAAGTCGATGCCTGGTCCACCGCGCCCGACGGGTCGCGCGAGATCATGGCGATCCGGCATCGAGAGATGCCGGTCTACGGCGTCCAGTTTCATCCGGAGAGTTTCCTCACGCCGGCCGGCTACGACCTGCTGCGGGCGTTTCTCGGCCGTCATCCGCTCGCGCCGTGAGCGGCCTCTCCTTCCCGGCCCGCCAGCACCCGGACGACCCCGCATGATCGATCTCGCCGAGGCCATCGCGCTCGTGGAAGACACCGCGGTGTTGCTGCCGCCGCGGCGACAGCGGCTGCTGGAGGCCTGCGGGCGGGCGTTGGCGGCCGGCGTCGTCGCCGACTGCGACTCGCCCCCGTGGGATCGGGCGATGATGGACGGCTTCGCCGTGCGCTCCGCCGACTTCGCGGCCCCGCGGGAGACCGTCGAACTCGACGTGACGGTCGATCTGGCCGCGGGCGACGTCACGTCGCTGGCGGTCCGCCCGGGCTGCTGCGCGCGGATCATGACCGGCGCGCCGATCCCGCCCGGCGCCGACGCCGTCGTGCCGATCGAGTGCGCGATCGACGGAACGGCGCGCGTGCATGCCGGCGGCCGCGTGCGGCTGCGGGACGAGCGGTTTCGGGACGGGCAGCACGTGGCGCGGCAGGGGGCGGCGTTTCGGCGCGGGCAGGAGGTGCTCGCGCCGGGGGCGGTGTTGGGCGCGGCGGAGATCGGCCTGGCGGCCGAGGCGGGGGCGACGCACGTCGTGGCGGTGCCGCGGCCGCGGGTGGCGATCCTCTCCACGGGCAGCGAGCTGGTGGCCCCGGATCTCGTGCCCGCCTTCGGTCAGACGCGCAACTCGAACGGCCCGATGATCGCCGCGGCGGTGTCGCTGCTGGGCGCCGAGCCGATCTCGCTCGGCATCGCCCCGGACCGACCGGAGGCGATCCGGGCGCTGGTCGCGCAGGGGCTGGCGGCGGACGTGCTGGTGCTGTCCGGTGGCGTGTCGGCGGGCGACCTCGACCTCGTGCCGGCGATCTTCGCCCGGTGCGGCGTCGAGAAGCGGTTCCACAAGGTGCGGCTCAAGCCGGGGAAGCCGGTGTGGTTCGGGGTGGTGCGGCGGGGTGGCGACGAGGCCTCGACGCTGGTCTTCGGGCTGCCGGGCAATCCGGCGAGCAGCCTGGTCTGCTTCGAACTCTTCGTTCGGCCGGCGCTTCAGGCGCTCGCGGGCCAGCCGCGTGAGGCGTGGCACATGCCCCGCGGTCGGGCCGTGCTCTCAGGCCCTGCGAAGGCGGCACCGGACCGGCCGGTCTATCTCCCGTGCCGGCTGGCGCGGACCGCGCGCGGGCTGGAGGCGACGCCGCTGCCCTGGACCGGCTCGTCGGATCTCCTCGGCCTCGCGGGCGCCGGCGGCCTGATCGCCCTGCCCGCTGGGGGCCGCCGGCACGAGGCGGGCGAGGAGGTGGAGGTCGTGGTGCGCGGATGACCGGAGGGTCGCCACGCACAACGAAGCCAGGAGGGTTCGTGGTCGCGCTATCGCAGCGACGAGGTGTCGCCCGAACTCACGAGGAGTCGATCATCCACTGCCGGCTGCGCAGCAAGGCCCCTCGGCGATCAATTGCTGGTCCAGGCAGTGAGTCGCTTCAACTTCGATGATGGAACGGTCGTGGGGTCGAATGCGGAGGCGTAAACAACCAGGTTGTAGGTGGTGTTAAACGCCGGCCCGATCAGATTACCGGTGTCGCTGGAATTGACTTTGCCATCGTAGTTGAAATCGCCGTCCTGCCAGTGGCCGCTCGTGAGAGGCAGGCCGAAGCGTTTCGAGGCCAGAATCAGGGAAACGTCCTGGGGGTTGAGTCTGCCGTCCAGGTTGACGTCTCCCATCGTGGCCCAGGCGACGATGATCGGCTCGCTGGCCGATCGTTGACGATAACCAATCGCCGTCTTGGTGGCTTGCCTGGCGTTGGAACTGCCCAGCCCCCGTCCATCCCAGAGTCCGAAGTTGCGGGCAGCGCTGAGATATCCCCGTAAGGTGCCCATGCTGATGCCCCCGGCCGCGATGGTGAATCCACCCCGGCCGACATCGACGCGGCTGGTGGCACCGATGGCGAGTTGGGAAACCGCAACCCGGCCGTATCCGACGTCCAGAGTCACCTGCGAACCGGACCGCACGTCCAGTCCGCCACTTCCCAGGGCCGCGGTGTTCTGGATGATCAGTTCGCCGCCCTCGATTCGCGTGCCGCCCGAATGCGTGTTGGCCCCGGTGAGCACGAGCCTGCCGGGCCCGCGCACGATCAGTTGGCGATCACCGGATCGGGGCCGCGAATCGATCCACGTATGTCCCGCTTCAATATCGACATACTCGCGGCCCGAGTGTTCGGGAACGTTCACGAGCCTCATCGAAAACAGGCTCGACGTTTCCCGGATGACCGAGCCGCGAAGCGTGTCTCCGCCGGCCCCGTTCTCAATCAAGGTGTAAAGGAACCGCCCAGCGCCGGATTCCCCGGCCGGATCGGAGTCGGGGTCGGTGCCGAACGCGGCGAAGAGTTGGGCGGTGGACATGCCGCGGGATGCGACGTTTCCGAGGTTCCAGATCGCCCCTGGCGCCAGGGTGAGCACGGCAGTCCCGATGTTTGCGAAAAAAATCTCCGAATGCAGGCCGTAGAGCCCCTCGCTGGCGGTGTTGAGCACCGAGAAGGCTGCCGCCGGAATCGTTGCCGCCGCGCCCGACAACGCATGCGTGGGGCTCACGATGGAGATGGACTGAATGGCGAGCGCGGTGTTCGTCGTGTTGCGGAGTGAGAAGTTGCCGGTGCTCGGGTCGTAGAAGGTGGAGACGGGGGTGAGGGATATGGGTTGCGAGGGCACATCTACCGCTGTGTCGTCGGTGGCTTTCACGGAGACGTCATACGTGGACTGGATTCCATAGTCGAGCGTCACTCCCGCCTTCAGGTACAGCGACGCCCCGAGTACTTCGAACCGCGCGGCATCGGCGCCGGAGAGCGAGAGCGTGTTCGAGCCGAGGGCGTCGTCGGTGACGACGATGTCGGCCACCTTGATCCGCGTCGCCGTGGCGGTGCTTTCGGGCAGCAGCAACTGCGCGTTGGCAAACGTCAGGCCCGTCGGGGCCTCGTTGACGTCGGTGACGGAGACGGTGAAGGCCTTCTCGATAGCGAGGCCGGCCGAGTCGGTGGAGCGGATGCGGACGGAGTAGCTGCTCTTGGCCTCGTAGTTGAACGTCGCGGCGGTCTTCAGGACGCCGTCCGCGATCAGGAAGGCGGCGTTGTCGGCGTC